>DATKRJ010000264.1:0-5239 GCA_035532355.1 Thermomicrobiaceae bacterium
GCGCCGGGGTCATCACGCGCGCTCAATCAGGAGCAGGATGGTGGCGACGACCTGCTCGACCGGAACGCGCGTGTCCACCTCGAGCGTCGCGCCGCGGCGGAGGAGCGGCTCGATCGTGTCAAGATACTGGAGCACCTGCGCTCGCTGGTGCGGCAGCTTCCCGTAGGGGTTGTTGGTCCGGGCGGCCAAGCGGTCCAGGAGCACGGGGGCGGGTGCGCTCAGGAGGACGATCTGGTCGAACTGCGGGTAGATAGAACAGCCCTTGATTCGTCTTGCAGCCGCTGACGAACAGCACCTCCGCGTCGTCGGTCGACAGGAGGCACTGGATCCGGTCCTCCCGCCAGATCCAGTCCCATGCCGGCGGGCCCGCTGATCCGTCGCCGCAGGCAACCCACTCCGACCACTCGTCGCTGTCGGTGTCGATAGCTTTGTAGCCGCGCGCGGCCAGGGCGCTGATCACCGTGGACTTCCCGGTGCCAGACATGCCGGTCAGCAGGACACGTTGCACAGCGCCACCTCACGCCGACGGTACCGCGCGCCGGGCCGTGGGCGAGCGCGTGCGAGCGGTCGACCAGCCACGACGCCCGTCAGGCCTGGGCAGCCTGGGCGGCCTCCCCGCGACGTTGCATCCGCCGCGAGTAGCGCATGGTCCAGGCGATGAGGCCCGCGATGACGCCGTAGGCCAGCAGCGGTGAGGCGATCAGGAAGACCGAGATCGGCAGGACGAACACCAGACCGAAGCGAACGAGCGCCTCGGCGAGCAGGGCCACGCCCCAGGTAACGGTCATCCGCCGCATGCCGCCCCGAAAGCTCGGGTACTGCCAGAGCCCGTTCCACCACGCGACCCGCGCCGGGATGCCGCCGGTGGCGAACTGGCGCCCGAAGAAGAACATCAACGGGCGCGGCAGCAGCAGCGAGCCCAGCAAGAGCACCCCGAACACGCCGGTGAGGAACGACTCCTTGACCAGCAGGAAGCGGGCGCTGCCGGAGATCAGCGTGCCGAGCAGGCCGAGGGCGATGAAGATCAGCGAGAGCACGCCGAGGAGGTCGGCGCGGCGGCTGCGGGCCAGCCCGACGACCGTGACGACTGCCGGCACGATGGCGGCGACGGTGAGCGCCCGCACGGTCGAGGCGTGCCGCGCCGCCAGCACCTCGTAGATCAGGAACGGCACGGCGCCGTTCAGGACCAGGCTCGGCAGCAGCCCCCGCAGCGGGCCGGCCGGCGTCGCGGCCGCGGCGTCGTCCACCTCGGGGACATCAGGCGAGGGCGAGTACTCCACGGACATACGGTGACTCCCCTTCATGGACCTTGATCGACGCCTCGCCGAGGGTGAGACGTGGCGACAGGGATGCGGGCGGCGGGACGCGGCGTAATCGGGCGATGTGGTACGCGCCCATTGTACGCCCGCCTCCCCGGTTGGCATGGGCCCAGCCGGTCAGCCCTCACCCAGCAGCAGGCGCCGCCAGGTCTCGGCCAGCCAGCGCTCGAAGCGCTCCGGCTCCCAGCCGCGCTCCTGGACCAGCAGCACAAAGAACTCGGAGGCGTTCATCGACCAGATGACGTCGGCCGCCTCCTCGATCGAGACGCCGGGACGGAGCGCGCCGGTGGCGGCCAACTCCGCCGCTAGCAGGCGCATGTTGCGGGCCCGCCGCTGGGATATCTCGCGCCAGAGCGCCGCCAGCTCGGGGTCGGCCGGCGCGGCCTCGCGCAGCACCAGGAAGAGGGGAGCCAGCCGCTCCTGGACGCGGCGGACGGCGGCGGCGTAGCGCTCGAGCTTGCGTGCCGGGTCGGGCTCCGCCTGGACCTGCCGGACGTAGTCCCGCTCCAGCGCGGGGACGGGCTCGTCCTCTCCCGAGATGGCCCGCTCGATGAGCAGGCGGAAGAGGACCGGCTTGGGGCCGGCCGAGGCGTAGACCGTGTCGAGCGCCACGCCGGCGGCCTCGGCGACGGCGGCCATGGTGGTGGCGCCGTAGCCGCGCTCGGCGAACAGCCGTGCGGCCGCGTCCACGATCGCACGGCGCGTCTCGGCCGCCGCGGCCCGCCGGCGTGAGGAGTTGTAGGGGCGGCGCTTGACAGGCTCGCTCATGGCAATGTAGTATACCCATATTCAGCCGAAGGATATTCGGATCAATACACAGGGAGGGCCCGATGGTCTACGCGTTCACGCAGGACGTCCCGATCGACATGGTGGTCTACGACCGGATCCAGGCCGCTCTCATGGAGCGACTGGGCGGCGAGCCGCCGCAGGGGCTCATCGCCCACCTGGTCATCCAGCTGGAGCGGGGGCTGCGCTACGTCGACGTGTGGAGTTCGGAGGAGGACTGCGAGCGATTCACCGAGCAACACCTGCACCCGGTCGTGTGGGGTGCCCTCAAGGCGTCCGGGTTTAGCAGTCCCCCTCCCGAGCCGCCCCGCGAGCCGCTGGCGGTGACCGGCGTCTGGTCGGCCCGGACCGATTTCCCGATGACGGTGCTGTCCGGCACCCGGTAGCGCGGACGGCGGCGGTTCGGCCGCCGCGCATCGAGAGCAGACGCATGACCAGGGCCGGTGACGGGGTCCTGGTCCGTCTTCGCGGGCGCGAGGGCTCCAACTGGGTGCCAGATCGACGTGGTGGACACTCACCTCCACGATCGTCGTCGCCATCAGTCGCGCGATGATCGCCGGGCCGATCCCGGCGCAGTGCGCGCTACGTGTCTCCTCGCGCTCCCTGCCCGTCGGGTCCATCGTGCTCGGCGCCGTGCGCGGCGTGCGAGCCGTGCGGAGCATGGTGGTGGGACGGCGGCACGTCGAGCGCCGGGTTGCGGTCGAAAAACCCGTTCGGCTGCAGGGTGAACCCGGCGTACTGCACCGGCATGACCGGCCAGTCCTCCAGGCGGACGGGATGGTGCGTGCCGAGCGTGTACCAGAGCACCACGTCGGTCCGCTCGATCGAGCGATCGGCCCGCGTCCACTCCGGCAGCCCGGCACCGCCCGGGTGCTGGTTCGGATACTCCCCGGCCGCGTGGCGCTCGTCGGGACGGAAGGGCGTCACCCACAGGTGCCGGGTGATGAATCCCGCGCGCGCAGTGACACTGGCGTCGGGCTGGGCAAACGAGAGCACGTTGCCCCTGGGCACGAGCTTGTAGCCCACCGGCTCGCCGACGGAGTTGAGCACGTCGGGGTTGACCACCAGCCAGTAGCGCCCGGCCAGTGGGTCGACCAGCTGCCGCGCCTCGACCTCGCGCCGCAGCAGCGTCCGGCGGGTGGCGAAGGCGTTGCCGTGTGGGTTGTCGCGGCCGGGCGGCACGGCCTCGGTGTGCACCTCGTAGACCGAGTTCAGCGGGCCGTCGACGTCGAGATCGAGGCGCAGGTTGAAGAAGTGCTGGTGGATGGGCGCGTAGAGCCCGTCGGCGGTCAGCCGCTGGCCGTAGGGCGTCGTCTCTCCGGGTGCGAGGGCGCCGGTCGAGACGATCCCGGTGAGCTTGACCTCGAACTCGATCGTCCCGTCCTGGTAGAGGTACCAGAAGAAGCCGTACTCGTAGTTCCCAACCGTGGCGATGAACGAGACGACCAGGCGGCGGGAGCGGCGCACCTCCACCTGGCCGGTGCGGAAGTCGGTGTGCTTCCAGAGGATGCCGTGGTCCTCCTCGTGGAGGCAGACGGCGTTGGGGATCGTCACCGGCTCGCCGCGGGCGTCGGCGACGACCGCGTCGAAATAGAAGATCGACCCGAGGCAGTCACAGCCCAGCTCGAGGGCGTTCGCCAGCGTGCCGATGCTGTACTCGCCGGCGTCGAAGGCGTTCTTGCGCCAGTGGCCGGGCGCCGGGTCGCCATACGGCACGACCATCTCTGAGAGCGACGCCCGCTGCAGGATCGGACGCACCCGGTCGCCGTCCTCGTAGCCGACACCGTGCAGCACGAGCCCCTCGCGCGCGGTGAAGCCGACGCGGAAGCGCCACTTCTGCCAGCGCACCTCGCGGCCGCGCACCGTGAAGCTGGTCCCCTCCGGCTGGTGGATCTCGATCGGCCGCAGGTCGTCGCGCAGCGGGCCGACGGCGGCGGCGTACTCGCCGGGCGTCCGCGGCACGGGGACCACGCCGTGGTCCTCGACCCGCACGACCTGCTCGGCAAGGAGATCGACCACGATCACGAGGTTATCGATGGGGTAGGCGTAGCCGTTGCCGTCCGGGTCGGGCCGCGCCCAGGCGAGCGCGCGCAGCAGCCGCTGCCCCCGCTCCGATTCGTCGCCGTAGTAGCCGGCCGACCAGGGGTCGACCATGACCCGGTCGGGGTCGGTGACGCCCCGCTTGCGCAGCGCCTCCCGGACGGCCGGGTCGGCCTTGACGACGCGCTCGCAGGTGAAGAACTCGTCGAAGGTGATGGCCGGCTGGACGCCGGGCACGTGGCGCCAGGAGCGCACCGTCCCGGCGCTGAGGGAGACGACCGCCTCGTAGGTCTGCCCGTCCGCGACGTCGAGGAGCACGACGAAGGCCGCGCGCTCACCGACCGCAGGCTCCACGGGGTCGGGCGAGCCGGGGCCGGCCTTGGGTGGCTCGAGCAGGTCGACGCTGACGAAGCGGACGCGGTCTCCCAGCCGCCGCTCGGTCCGCAGGAGGCGGGTCGCCTGGGCGATCTCCTCGGCGCTGAGTGGATCGAGCGGATGCCGGGTGGTGGGTTGTGTCTGGGTGGCCATCCGAGGGACCTCCTTCGCGGCTGGGCCATGCGATCGCTGCGCGCGGGGCTACGCGGCTTGGGTGCGACGGCCGCGTCGCCCCTCGGGGATCCCGGTCGCGTTCCCAACCGGTGCCCCGGCCGGCGGCGCGCATCCACGGCTACGCCGGTCGACGACAGGTTGGGGGCGGCCGTTATCACAGGATAGCCGATCGGAGGGCAGCACCCAACCGCGGGCGCGGCCGGCGCGGCACGGTGAGGCCGCGCGATGGTGCGGCCCTCAGAGGCACGAAGGGGGAGAGACGCCAAAGCCGGCCGCGGTTCGGCCGGCGCGCAGCGAGGGAGACCACATGACCAGGGGCCTTTGGCGGGGCCCCTGGTCCGTGTCCGTGAGCGCGAGGGCTAGGCCCGAGCCCCCTGCTCGACGTAGTGGACGGCCACCTCCACGATCGCCGCCGCGACCAGCGCCGCGATCAGCGCCGGGAAGATCGCCAGGCCGGCGGCCTCGTAGCCCCACTTGCCGAGCCCGAAGATCTCGTACTCGCTGAACGCGAACCCGGCGACGCCCGCCGCGATCGCGGTCAGCAC
>DATKRJ010000265.1:0-4979 GCA_035532355.1 Thermomicrobiaceae bacterium
TGCCCGGCCTGTCGCAGAAGGCGCAGTCGATCCAGGAGCCGATGGTGCCCGAAGGACCGGGCCACGGCTGCGGGCACAACCTGCTGGGTACCGGCGCGATGGCGGCGGCGATGGCGCTCAAGGCCTGGCTGCAGGCGACCGGCCGGCCCGGCACCGTGCGCTACTACGGCTGCCCGGCCGAGGAAACGCTGGTAGGCAAGGTCTTCATGGCGAGGGCCGGGGTGTTCGACGATCTGGACGCCGCCATCACCTGGCATCCATCGTCGTTCCCGAGCATCAGCCGCGGCAGCGCCCTGGCCATGGACAACATCAAGTTCCGCTTCAGTGGCCGGACGGCCCACGCGGCGGCGCATCCGGAGCAGGGTCGCTCAGCCCTCGACGCGGTCGAGCTGCTGAACATCGGCGTCAACTTCCTGCGCGAGCACGTCATCGAGCAGGCGCGCATCCACTACGTGATCACCGACGGCGGTGGTGCCCCCAACGTCGTGCCGGACCGCGCCGAGGTCTGGTACTTCGTGCGTGCGCCGGAGCGCGACCAGGTCGAGGCGATCACGGCCCGGGTGCGCAAGATCGCGCAGGGAGCGGCGCTGATGACCGAGACCACGCTCGACGAGCGCTACCAGTGCGGCTGCTACAACGTGCTGCCGAACGAGGCGCTGGCCGATCTGGCCGATCAGGCGCTGCGCGAACTGGGCACGATGGAGTTCACCGACGCGGAGCAGGAGTACGCGCGCACGATCGGCGAGGGCTTCCCGCCAGGGACCCGGGAGACCATGGTGCGCGCGCAGGGGCTGCCGTCCGAGCTGCTGGCGCAGCCGCTGGTGAGCGCGGTGCAGCCGTCGTTCGACGCCGGCAAGGTCATGTCGGGGTCGACCGACGTCGGTGACGTGAGCTGGATCACGCCGACGGTTACCGTGCTGACGACCTGCTCACCGATCGGCGTGCCCGGGCACAGCTGGGGGATCACGGCGACCGGGTCGATGTCGATCGGGCACAAGGGGATGCTGCAGGCGGCCAAGGGGATGGCGATCACCGGCGTCGAGCTCTTCACCAACCCGGACGTGCTCGAGAAGGCGCGCGCCGAATTCGAGCGAGCCACGGCGGGACGCCGGTACACGACTCCGATTCCCGAGGGGATCGAGCCGCCGCAGCCGATGACGCGCTGAGGCCGGCAGCGCTGACGGAGCGATGCATGGGCGCGGGGCGATCCAGATGGACCGCCCCGTCGTCTGATCGCCGTCATGCCCGGCGGATCGTCAGCGGGTGCCGCCGCGCAGCACGTTCGAGAGGCCGTCGCCGAGGACGCTGAAGGCGACCCCGACGATAGCGATGGCCAGCCCCGGGAACGCCGGCAGCCACCAGGCGCTGGTCATGAACTCGCGCGAGTCGGCGACCATCGAGCCCCACTCAGGGGTGGGCGGCTGTACGCCCAGGCCGAGGAAGCCGAGGGCGGCGCCGGCCAGGATGTTGAAGACCACCACCGACATGGCAAAGATGAGCGCCGGCCCGATCACGTTCGGCAGCAGGTGGCGCAGGATGATGCGCCGGTCGCTGCAGCCGAGGGTGCGCGCCGCGACCGCGTACTCCAGGTTCTTCGCCACCAGCACCTCCCCACGGATCAGCCGGGCGAAGGCGACCCAGCCGACCAGGATGAGCGCGTAGTACATGTTGAGCAGACCCGGCCCCAGGATCGCGAGGATGGCGATGAGCAGCACGTAGAAGGGGAAGGCGACCTGGATCTCGATGATGCGCATGAAGATCGTGTCGACCCAGCCGCCGTAGAAGCCCGCCACCGCGCCGATAGCCACCCCGATCGCGAGCGGGACGAGGGCCGTGACGATCCCAAGGGCCAGGTCGATGCGCGCACCGAAGAGGACGCGCGACAGTTGATCCCGGCCGAACTTATCCGTCCCCAGCACATGCGCCAGGCTGGGCGGCTGGACCGCGCCCTCGTAGTTCTGCAGGTTCGGCGCGTAGGGGGCCACGAACGGGCCGATCACTCCGACCAGGATCACCAGCGCGACGAGCACGACGCCCACCACCAGCGTCGGGTTGCGTCGTGCCAGGCGCCTGATCTGCTGCCAGCGCGAGCGCTCGACGAGCGGCCGCTCGAGGGTGACCGGGGCGGTGGTGAGGGTGCTCATCGCGCGTTCCTTACAGCGTGATCCGTGGATCGACGAACGAGTAGGCCAGGTCGGTCAGGAGGTAGATCACCAGCACCAGGACGGCGTAGACCAGGGTGAAGCCCTGGACGACCTGGTAGTCGCGGGCCATGATCGAGGAGATCAGCATGCTCCCCATACCCGGCAGCGCGAACACCGACTCGATGATCACCGACCCTCCGACGAGCCAGCCCAGGTAGAGGCCGAGCAACGTGACGGTGGAGATGAGGGCGTTGCGCACGACGTGGCGCATCAGCACGACGCGTCCCCGCAGGCCCTTGGCCCGCGCCACGTTGACGTGCTCCGAGCGCATCGTGGACAGGAGCGCGTCGCGCAGGTTGCGGGTCAGCACCGCGGCCACGCCGAGCGCCATCGTCAGCGCCGGAAGGAACAGGTAGTAGACATCCTGTAGCGGTGAGGTGCCGACACCACCCACCGGGAACACCCGGAGGCGCACGCCGAGCAGGATCAGGAGCAGGATGCCGACCCAGAAGCCGGGCGTCGAGATGCCGAGCACCGTGAACCCGCGGATAGCCTGGTCGATCCACGTGTCCCGCTTGACGGCGGCCAGCACCGACAGCGGGATGGTGATCACGAGCGCGATGACCATCGCGAACGCGACCAGCCCGAGCGTCAGCGGCAGGCGCTGCTTGACCAGGGTGAGGACCGGGATCTGCACGACCATGGAGCGACCGAGGTCACCGTGGGCCAGCTGGCTCACGAAGATCCCGAACTGCACCGGCAGCGGCTTGTCCTCGCCCAGGTGGCTGCGCATCTGGGCGACCTTGTCCGGCGTGGCCTGGACGCCGAGGAGAGTGACCGCGGGGTCGCCCGGGATGGCGCGGATCATCAGGAACGTCAGCACGCCGAGGATCGCGAGCGTCGGGATCATCTGGACCAGGCGGTTGATGATGTAGGCTGTCCTTCCCATGGCCCTCTCTCACGCGTTCCGAGCTGCCGGCCCCACGTCGAGGAGAGGCCGGCGGCTCACGGACAAGCTGCCGGTTGCCGGCCGGCGACGGGTCGCTACTTGGCCAGCCAGGTCGTCCACCACCACGGCTGCCCGAGCGGTGAACGGTAGAAGTCACGCACGTTCTTGCTCAGGTAGTTCACCGAGACGGTGTAGTAGAGCGAGATCGTACCGCCGACGTCCTGGTTGTACGTCTGCTGGATCTGGAAGTAGTCCTGCTGGCGCTTGTTGGGGTCGAGCTCCTGCGCCGCCTGGGTCGCCAGATCCGACGCCTGCTGGCTCGGCTGGTAGCCCGAGTTCATGCGCGGGGTGACGAAGAAGAACTCGACCAGCTGATCCGGGTCGGCCATGCCGTTGGTCCACTGGTAGCCGGAGATCGACTCGAAGTCGCCCTTGTACCAGTTGGCGGCCAGGGTCGAGCTCTCGACCTGCTCGAGCGTCGTGTTGATGCCGACCTGCTGCCACATCTGCTGGACCAGCACGGCGTTGTCGTGGCCGACGGTGCTGCCGCTGGGGAATTGCAGCTTGGCGGTCGGTGCGTTACTCGCGTACTTGGACTGGGAGATCAGCTGCTTGGCCTGGTTGACGTCGAAGGGCAGCGAGAGCGTGGGGTCCCAGTCGAGGGTGCCCTTGGGGAAGAATGAGTTGGCGATCTGGGCGGTGCCGGCGGTGACGCGGTCGACCAGCGCCTTGCGGTCGAGCGCCAGGCTGAGCGCCTGGCGCACCTTGACGTCGTCGAAGGGCGGCTTCGTGACCTGGACGACCATGAAGTAGACCTGCTGCTGCGGGAAGATGGCGATCTGCCCGCGGCCGTCGGTCTTGAGCGTTGCGACCTGGCTGTAGGGCGCGCTGCCGCCGTTGAGCTGGCCGGCCTGGACCTGGAGCACCTGGGTGGTGTCCTCGGCGACCTGCTTGATGATGATCTCGTCCAGGTAGGGGTAGGGCTGCCCGTCCGGCGCATTGTCCCAGTAGTTCGGGTTCTTATCGAGCGTCAGGTGATCGTTGCGGACCCACTCCTTGAGCTTGAAGGGGCCGGTGCCGATCGGGTTGGTGAACTCGTTCTTGCCGGTCTGCTGGATCTGTGACGCCGGGAAGATGCCGTTGGAGATGGTGGCCATGCGGGCGACGAAGCTCGCGACCTTGGTGGTGAGGGTGACCTTGACCGTCTGGTCGTCGACCTTGTCGATGCTCTGGGCCTCCTGGAGCTGCCACATGTAGGAGCCCATGGTCTTGTTGCGGTTGAGCGAGGCCACGACATCGTCCGCGGTCATGGTCGAGCCGTCGTGGAACTTGACGCTGGGGCGCAGGTGGTAGGTATAGGTCAGCCCGTCGGCGCTGACGTCCCACTTCTGCGCCAGCGCTGGTTCGATGGCCGAGCCGTCCTTGTTGGCCCGTCCGAGCGCGTCGACGATCTGCGAGAGGACGGTGCCGTCGACGAGCGCCTGGGTCCAGACGGGGTCGAGCTTCATCGGCGGCGCGGTGTAGGCCCAGGTCATCGTCCCGCCGCGCTGAACGGGTCCACCGGCGGTGGTGGCGGTGCTGGAGGACGCGGCTCCGCTCGGGGTCGCCGCGCCGGCCGCGGCCGGCGTGCCGGCGCCGCCGCCGGTGCTGCCGCTGGTGGTCGTGGTACTCGTGCTTCCGCTCGACGTGCTGGTGGTGGGTGAGGCGGTCGTCCCGCCGCCGCAGGCAGCCAGCAGGCTCGCCAGCGCCCCGCCGAAGACGGCGGCCCCGCCCAGCGCGCCGGCGCGCCGGAACAGCTGACGCCGGGACAGCGTGCCGGGTGGAGTGGCGGCGGACCC
The DNA here is from genome assembly GCA_035532355.1 of Thermomicrobiaceae bacterium. Lineage (GTDB taxonomy): Bacteria > Chloroflexota > Chloroflexia > Thermomicrobiales > Thermomicrobiaceae > DASSZN01. Next base: position 4,932 of record DATKRJ010000265.1, read on the forward strand.
CGCGGGTTGCCGATCGTCGATGGCTGCCACGATTGCCTCCTCTGCTGC
>DATKRJ010000266.1:0-4290 GCA_035532355.1 Thermomicrobiaceae bacterium
CGGACAATAAGGGAGGGGGCCGATGACCGGCGGGTACGCTTCAATGGGGCCGCGGCTGATCAGCCGCGGAATCAGTCCGCTCGCTAACTCTCCAGTTGTCAAGGATCTGCGACAACCGTTGCGAGCGGCCTCCGCGCGGACACTCGCACGGACCGCCCTGGAAGACTACCACACCCGGAACTCCTTCAGCCAACTCGGCTTCGTGCCCGCGAGCGAACCCCGCCTCGGCTCGACCACTCCGCCGCTCGCCTCGCCGCACGCCATCCTGCCTCACCGCGTCTCGAATCCGGGATAGCGCGACAGTTCCCCGGAGACCAGGCGTGCGAGCAGCCGCGTCTGTATCTCCAGCACCCGGCGATAGCTCACACGATACCCGAACAGGGGATGCGTCACCAGCGTATCCATGCGCTGCTCGTACGCCCGGATGAAGCCCTTGCGCCCGGCCGGCGACAACGCCACCGACTCGCCCGCGCGCACGAAGTCTCCAGGCCCCACCATCCGCGTGTTGATCGCCGTCAGCACCACCGAGTCGGCCACCAGCGGCCGGAACCCCTCCATCAGATCCAGCGCCAGCGCCGGACGGCCGAACCTGGGCTGGTGATAGAACCCCATGAAGGGATCGAACCCGACGACGTGGCAGACGGTCGTCAGGTCGCGCGTGAGCAGGCTGTAGCCGAACGACAGCAGGGCGTTCACCGGATCCCGTGGTGGCCGGCGGTTCCGCCGCGTGAAGTCGAACGCCGGCGCCTCCGATTCGTCCTCCGCCTTCAGCATCCCGCGAAACTGCTCGAAGTACACCCGCGCGGCCGAGCCTTCGACGCCGAGCAGCGTCTCGAGGTCAGGGCTGCGCTGCGCCCGTTCGGCGAACGCCTTGAGCTGCGCCAGCGCCCTCGCCGGCGGCTCCACGTGGTTCCGCTGCAGCAGCGTCCGCTGATTCCGGATCTTCGTCGAGACGATGTCCCGGGCGAGGGTCAGGCAGAACGGCGCGTCCTCCGCCCGCGCGAACTGGTCGCGCCGCAGGAAGACGTTCTTCAGGCCCATCCCGGACGTCATCCCGTAGAACCAGTGGCCGGACGAAAAGTACGCGACCGGCTTCTCCGATCCGCAGAGCGCCTGCACGGCGCCGGAGGTCATCGTGACGTTCCCGAACACGTTCACCTGCGAGATATCGTGCAGCCTGGCCTCCTGGATGACCCCGCCGCGATCCCTCACCTGGAGCACGTCGTGCGACCGGCCGATCGACAGGCCATGGCCGGTCACGTACAGCGGGCGCAGGTCGTCGCGCGCCGGCACGAGCCGGCGCACCTCCTCCTCGGGTGGCCGGCTCAGGGGTCGGCCTTCTGCGGCAGGCGCGTCGCCGAACAGGCTCGGCTGCGGCTCCTCGTCTTCCGGCAGCCCCATGGCCGCGGCCGTCTCGTCCGGCAGGCAGATGGACACCAGGGAGCAGCGTGGACATTTCGGGCTGTCGACCAGCGGTGGCGGAATGCGGCCCGCCTCCGCCACCTGTCGCGCGCGCTCGGCGGCCGCCAGCGTCTCGGCGATGAGCGCCTCGTCCATGGGAATGCGCACCCGCTGCTTCGTGGCGTCGTAGTAAACGATGGCTTCATCACACGTGTAGCCGTTGTCGCGCAGCAGGAGCGCCTGGACGCAGACCTGCACGCGGTCGGCAGGCCAGGCCTGCGGCCCCTCCTCGCCGCCGTCGCGCGGCGCGCCGCGCTTGTAGTCGATCGGCGTGACGATCGTCCCTTCGCCTTCGACGAGGTCGAGCGTGGCGATGAGCCGGAGCCGCTCGCTCGACAGCGTCACCGAGCGGGCATGAATCTTCTCTCCACCGCCGGCAGCCTCGCCGTTCGCGTCGTCGGCCGGCGCCAGGGCTTCGGCGCGACCCCGGATCTTCTCGTGCCGCAGCGATCCCTCGACCGTGTCGCCGCTCTCTGCGAACACCCCATCGACCCATTCGTAGAAGAACAGGCGCGGGCAGTAGACGAACTCGTTCAGCATCCGAGCGGGCAGGTAGTCCGGCAGCTCGACGCGGCGGCGGAGCGACGCTCTCGCCGGCGTCGGCGGGGGAAACACGTGCGGCCGGGGAACGGGTTCGCTGCTCATCGTCGGGACGCCTCCTTGGCCTTCTCCTGTTTCGCCTCGCGGCCCTCGACGATGATGCAGGGGCTGTCGATGGAGGTGTAGGGCTTGCCGAGGGCGGTGATGACGCGATCGCCGCGCCCTTCGGCCGGGCCGAGGTCGACGAAGAGCACCTGGTCTTCCCTGTGATGGATGATGTCCGACAGCAGGTGCCGGCAGCGGGCGAGGTCGGCCTGGGTCAGCTGGCACTCGAAGACGGAGTACTGCAGGTGATCGCCGAAGCCCCGCATCGTCTTGTGGACCCTGGCCAGGCGGCGGTCGTTGCTGATGTCGTAGGTCACCAGATAGGTGTTCCGCACGGTGCGTGTATCGGCGGCAGCTGCGGGCAGCCGCGTGCCTCCGCGAGCCGCTTGCACGCATTTTGTGGAATATGTGGCTGCGCTGCGCCTTTGCCAGGTGATTGCTACGATATGCTACTTCTGCTACGCTTGGTTTGATGAGCAGGATCATTACGCAACGGGAGCTCCGCAACGACTCCGCGGCCGTGCTGCGGGAAGTCCAGGCGGGCGAGACGGTCATCGTCACGCGCAACGGCATGCCGGTGGCCGAGCTGCGGGCGATCGCGCCCCGGCGATTCGTGCCGCGTGCCGTGATCGTCGAGGCGGCGCGGCGCGCACCCCGCGTCGACGCCCGCCGCCTACGTGGTGATCTGGACGCCGTGGTGGACCAGGCCGTCGATGTCTGATCCGACAAGGGGTCTGCTGGACACCTCCGTCGTCGTCGACCACGACCTGGTCGATCCCGCCCGGCTTCCCGACGAATCCGCCATTGCCGCGGTGACGCTTGCCGAACTTGCCGCCGGGCCGCATGCCACGCGGGACGAGCAGGAGCGGGCGCGGCGTCAGGATCGGTTGCAGTGGGCGGCGGCGACGTGGGATCCCCTGCCTTTCGACGCCGACGCCGCGCGCGCGTACGGTCGGGTGTTCGCCGCTACGAGGGCAGCCGGCCGCTCCAGCCGCGCGCGCCTGGCGGACCTGCTGATCGCCGCGACGGCGGCCGCCAACGGCCTGCCGCTCTACACGAGAAACCCGAGCGATTTCACCGGCCTTGACGACATCGTCACCGTAGTTGCGGTGTGACGCCGCAGCGCGCGGCAGATGATCATGTCGACCCTCGCGCGGGATCCGGTCGCGAACGAGGGCCTTGACGTGGCGCCGATCCGGATCGCCGCTCGTGTCAGACTCCGGCTGGAGGCGTGCGGCGCAGGCGGGCGATGATGCGGGCGCGGGCGTCGGCATCGAAGTCGCTGCCGTAGGTGCGCTCGAAGATCCTGACGCGGAGCTCGACGTCACTGATCCTCGGTTCTTCGGCCCTGATGCCCGCGACCATGAGCGCGCGGGCGAGGTCGAACATCTCGCACGCCATGCGGACGCGATCGCTTCCCGACCGCTGCATGAAGAGTTCGCGGAGGCGGGCCTCGACCTCGGGCGGTGTGTCGGTCATCGGCGCACCTCGCGCAACAGGGCGCCGAGATCCAGTCGTGTGGCCCACATGTCGAGATATGACCAGTCCATCGCCGGCTGAGCCAAGATGATCTGGCGGATGTCCCTCATCTGCAGTTCCGACCGCGTCTCCTTCGCCCAGAGCAGTTTGGACAGAATCCGAGCCGTGTGGTGACGAGGGCGAGGACGGAGAGTTGATCGTTCACGGCAAGAACCGCTTTCCGACCCTCGGGTGAAACGTGGCATTGTAGGGCAGGTTGGCGAAGGCCGCGCTGGCGCGAGTCTGCGCAACCGCAGGCGCAGCTGATTGTGCCATCGTCATCAGGCTGCGGCGTTCGCCTGTCCCCGCGGCGAGAACCTGGTGGCCGTGCAGATGCTTCGGACCGGAGCGGCCGGAGGGCGCGTGTGGCAGGGAGGCAGCTGACACCGCCCGTGAGGGGCTGAAGTTCGTCTTGTAGTCTTGCGGTCGAACGGGCGCACACGTGCAGGAAGCACCACGATATCGCCGTTGTGACGACTTACTTGTGGTGAGCGCCTACGTTCTCTGCGGCAGGGCGGACCCTATCATCACCCCGCTCAGGATTCGGCAGGGAAGAACAGTCCGAGACCAAAGTGGGATCCCCACCCAAGGCAAAGCGGTCCCGGAACGGGACTCTGGAGGGTCAAGGTAAGGTGAAACAGGCCCGGCGGAGGGGCGGCCTTTTTG
>DATKRJ010000267.1:0-11045 GCA_035532355.1 Thermomicrobiaceae bacterium
CTGGCCGGGAGCGCCGGCCAAACGCTATCCGCCGGCACGGAGGTGAGATGTTCCGGCTACTGGTCCTCGACATCGACGGTACCCTGCTCGATCCGTCGGACGTCGTCACGCCGGTCGTGCGCGACGCGATCGCCGCGGCGCGCGCCCGGGGGGTTGAGGTGGCCCTGGCGACCGGCCGCCGCCTGAGCACCACGCTGCCGATCGTCGAGCAGCTCGGCATCGAGCTGCCGCTGGTCCTCTCCAACGGCGCGCTCGTCTGGAGCACCCGCGACGAGGCGCCGCTCAACACCGAGGACTTCACACCCCAGCACCTGAGCATGGTCGTGGAGCAGGCGGTCGGGGACGGCATCGCCCCGCTCCTCCTGCAGGGGCCGGCGCACGGGTCCGGCATCTTCCTCGCCGACCCGCCGGCCACGGCTACCGGTTACATGGACGCCTTCCACCGGCCCCGCCCCGAGGTCCGGCGACTGGACCCCGCCGCGCTGTCGGGCCTGCCCGGCGTGCTGCGGGTGGACCTGATCGGCCCCGCCGCCGCGCTCGCACGCACCTCGCGTGCGCTGTCCGGCGCCGGGCTGTCCGTCTTCGACACCGGGCCGACGCGCTGGAGGTTCGACCCTCCGCGGCGGGCCGCCGGGCTGCGCGAGGTCAACGTTCATATGCCGGGCGTGAGCAAGGCGAGCGGGGTGGCCCTGCTCGCGGCCGACCTGGGCATCGGGATGGACCAGGTGGTGGCCGTCGGCGACGGGGAGAACGACCTGCCGCTGCTGGAGGCGGCCGGGGTCGGTGTCGCCATGGGCAACGCCCCGGCACACGTGCGGGCGCGGGCGGACGTGGTCGTTCACGGGCACGACGAGGACGGCGTGGCCGAGGCCATCTACCGCTTCGTCCTCGGTGGCGAGTTGACGCCCGTCGAGAATCGAGCCCGGCCGTGACCGACGGCTGGCCGGAGCATCTGCCCGCCGTACAGGTCCGCGTCGCTCGCCCCACTGATCGGCTCGACGCCGTGGTCCGCTTTTACCACACGGCCCTCGGGCTGCCGATCGTCGACTCCTTCGGCGGCAAGGGGCATCAAGGCTACCGCGGTGTCATGTTCGGCCTGCCGGGGACGGCCTACCACCTCGAGTTCACCCAGCACGACCAGGGCAGCCCATGCCCCGCCCCCACCGAGGACAACCTGCTCGTCTTCTACGTTCCCGACCGGGCGGCGATCGATCGTCTGGCGGCCCGGCTGGCTTCACTGGGCCACCACCGTGTCCCGCCGGAGAATCCTTACTGGGAGGAGCGCGGGGTTACCGTCGAGGACCCCGACGGCTGGCGCGTCGTGCTGATGAATACCGCCGGTATCTAACGTTCCCGCCTCGGTATGCCCTGCGGCGGCGCCTCGTGGTCATCTCATGCTGGCAAATCATGACCGATGGGTCTTCACGTCCGCCGGCGCACGCTGTAGGGTGATCGTAGCGACCAAACGGTGGCCGCTGGTGTCGTCCTGTACCGGCCGCGCGGCACCGGACAACGCGATCGGCCGGCCTTGCGGCACCGGGCAGATGCCCGTCGTGCCGGTGGGGATCGGGGGCCCAGGTGGCCGTCGGGTACCCCAGTCGAATTCGGGCGTGGATCGGCGACTGGGCCGGCGGCCTGATCGTCGCATTGTTCGTCTCCAGTCTGGGCTACGTCGCCTGGCAGATCTTCGCCTGGGGCCATGACGATCACCGCACGACGATCGGTGATCTGGCCTTCGTGGCCATTGCCGCGGTCGTCGCTCTGCTCGGCCTGCGCGCCGCGTCGTCCTCCGCCCTCGATCCACCGACGCGCCGCGCGTGGCGCTACATCGCGCTCGGCTACCTGGCCTACGGGTTGGGCAACGTCGTCTGGGCATGGTACGAACTCGTCCTCCATCGCTCGCCGTTCCCCTCACTCGCAGACCCGCTCTACCTCATGCTCGCCCCGCTCATCCTGGTTGGGATGCTGATCTATCCGGCGCCGCCGCGCGGACCCGCCCGGCAGACAGCATTCTGGCTCGACGTGTCGATTGCGCTGGTCGGCGGCTTCATGGTCATCTGGTACGTCGTGCTCGGGCCGACCGCGACCGCGGGCGGTGACTCGCCGCTGGCCACCGTGCTCGCCACCGCCTACCCGGTCAGCGACGTCGTGTTGCTCTTCGCCGTCGCCGCCACCCTCCCGCGACGCCCGGGCCTGTCGTCGCGCAACCCGCTCAGCCTGCTCGTGGTCGGGGTGCTGTTGCTGCTCATTGGAGACGTCGGCTTCGGTTACCTGTCGCTGAGCGATCGGTACGTGCCGGGCAACTGGCCGGACTCCGTCTGGTTGGGTGCGTATCTCTTTATGGCCTGGGCCGCTCAGCGGCAGGTAATCCTGGCGCAACCGGGTAGACGCGTGGTCTCGGACGACCTGGTACGACCCCGCGCGGTGATCCCCGACCTGGCTCCAAACCTATACCTGCAGTACGTGGCGATGGTGGTCGGGTTCGGGTTACTGGTCGGCGTCGCGCTCCGCCACACACCGGCGTCGGTGGCCGGCCTGATCGTCTTCGCCGTGTTGCTGACGTGTCTGGTGGTAGCTCGACAGGTCATCACCATGCGGGAGAACGCCCGGCTGCTGGACCGCGCCCGGCGGTTGGCCGTCGACCTGGAGCATAGTGAGTCCCGCTTGAGCGCGCTCGTGAGCCACACCTCAGATATCATCGCTATCCTGGCCCCCGACGGCACGGTCCTCTATGAGAGTCCGACAGTCGAGCGGGTGCTGGGCTACACACCGGACGAGATCCGTGGCACCAATGCCTTCGACCTGATCCACCACGACGACCTGGCTGCGGTGGTCGAGGGTCTCGCCCGGAGCCTGAGCCATCCCGGCATCGACCGGCCTCAGGATCTGCGCGCGCGACATCGCGACGGCTCCTGGCGTTACCTGGAGGTGATCAGCAACAACCTGATGGATGACCCGGCGGTCCACGGGATCGTGATCACGCTACGCGACGTCTCCGAGCGCAAGGCGCTCGAGGAGCAGCTCCGCCATCAGGCGCTGCACGACCCACTCACGGGGCTGGCCAATCGCACCCTCTTCGTCGACCGCGCGGAGCAGGCCCGGGCGCGCGCCGGCCGCAGCGGTGCCCGTATGGCGCTCCTCTTCATCGACCTGGATGGCTTCAAGGAGATCAACGACGGTCTCGGCCACGACGTGGGCGACGACGCGCTGCGGGCCGTCGCCGACCGTCTCGGCACCGCGCTCCGGTCCGGCGACGCCGCCGTCCGCCTCGGCGGCGATGAGTTCGCCGTCCTGATGGAGGATATTGGGGACTCCGCTCAGCTCCTCCCAATCGTCGAGCGGCTGCACGTCTCGCTGAGCAGTCCGTATGACATCGACCAACAACGCGTCCTGGTGCCGATGAGCATCGGCGTCGCCGTGAGCCCGCCGGGCGGCGCGGCTCCGGAGGAGCTCCTGCGGCACGCCGACATTGCGATGTACCGGGCCAAGGCCCGCGGCCGCGCGCGCGTCGAGGTCTTCACGCCCGCGCTCGACGCCGACACCGACCGGCGCCTGTCCCTGACCGCCGATCTGGGTGGCGCGCCGGAACGCGGCGAGATCCTCGTCCGCTACCGGCCGATCGTCGAGCTGAGCGGTGGCACCGTCGTGGAGGTCGAGGCCCTCCCCTACTGGCAGCACCCGCGCCTCGGCCTGCTCCGCCCCGAGCAGTTCCTGCCCGGTCCAGATGAGACGGGTTCCTCGCTTCCGGTCGGACACTGGCTGCTGCGCAAGGCGACGGGGCAGCTCCGACGATGGCGGGACGCGGGGGCGATGGACCTCGACCTGCGGCTGCGGCTCTCACCGCGCCAGCTGCAGGACCTCGGGCTCGTCGCGGCCGTGCGCGACGCCCTGGCGGCGGCCGACCTGCCGCCCTCCTGCCTCACGCTCGCGGTCGACGAGCCCCCGGCGCAGCGCGAGCGGCGCGCGGCGCTCGACGTGATCTCGGCGCTCCGCGACGTCGGCTGCCGCATCGCCCTCGACGGCATCTGCGCCGACCTCGGCGCGGCCGGCTGCTTCCCGGCGGATGGACTCACCATCGTCCTCCCACCGGCCGGGTCCGACGCGGCCAACCGGACCGTGGCCGGCGGCATCATGGCCTTCGCTCGCGTGCTGGACCTGCCCGTCACCGCCCAGGAGGTGGACTGCCCGGAGCAGCTCCAGCACGCCCGGACGCTCGGCTGCACGCGGGCCGAGGGGGCTGCCGTGGCACCGGCCCTCGCCCCCGACGGGTTCGCGGCCTTCCTGGTGCAGCACCTACGTGTCCCTATTCCCGTGTGAGTCACGGCACGCAACCCGTACCGGCCGTCAGCGGTCGTCGCCGGCCGCTCCCAGCTCCTGAGCGAGGGTGCTGCTGTACTCGGGCTGGCGCTCCGGCCGGCGATAGACCCCGCGCTCCCGTTCGAGGAAGCCGTACATGACCAGCTCGCGACGCAGCGTCGCCACGTCCTCGTGGGCCCGGCGCAGCCGCTCGTTGACCTCGTGCTCCGGGTACTCCTGGCTCGGCTCGAAGTAGCGCCGCAGCAGCTCCCGCAAGACGACGACGCGTCTTGCGCTGCGCCGGGATCGCGCGCAGCCGCTCGCCGTCGAAGAAGTCGCGCAGCACCCGGTCGCCCTCGGCGTCCACCTCGACCTCGGTCTGCCGTAGCTGCTCCCGCGCCAGCCGGGTCAGCGTCTCTCGATCCAGGCCGTAGACCCGCTCGCGGCCCTCCCGGAGTTCCCGGAGCAGCCCGACGCGCTTGAGCCTCTCGACGTGATGGGAGACGACCGGCGGCGACACGCCCAGCGCTTCCGACAGCTGCTTCCCCGTGTGCGGCCGCTCGGCGACCAGCCCCAGCAGGCGCAGGCGCGTCTCGTCGGCCAGCGCCTTGTACGTCTCGACCAGCTCCCGCAGCCCAGACTCGTCCACGGTTTTCCCTTCTACAGTTAGAAAAGTAGTGAACTGTACGGTAGACGGCCGGCGACCGTCCGTCAAACGGCCGCCTGGGCGTTCTCGCGGGCAGGCGGCCGGACCGAAACCCGCCGCGGCGGCGGGTCCCGGTCCGGTCATGTCGGGCATCGGTCAGGGTCGGGGGTAGGTAGCGGCGACCGTCAGCGTCTGCGACGGCTGGATCGGGTCGTCGCTCTGGAGCGTGATCGCGAACCGGTGCGGGCCACCCATGCCCTCATGCATCGTGAACTCCACCGACAGCGTGGTCTGCTGGCCCGGCTGCAGGGTCGTCTGACCGACGACCGGCGTGGGCGGTCAGCATCCGTCCAGCACCTGCGCCGGACCCGGCGGCTGGAGCGTCAACGCCCGGTCGCCGACGTTCTTGAGCCGAAACGTCGCGCTGACCGCGTGCTCGTACGGGACGGCACCTCCGTCGACGTTCGTGCGATCGACGGCCAGACGCGGCCCGCCGGTGTACGACGCCACCGACCAGCCTTCCGGGCCCGCCGACGCCTGCGTCGGGTTCGATGTCCCACCGCGACCCAGCAGCGCCACCGCTACCACCGCGGCGACGGCGATCAGAGCCACCAACCCCAGCATCAGCGGCCGCGGCCGACGGCGGCTACCCCGCCGCGGTGTGTGCTTTCTCGCCTGCGGCACGACTCCTCCTCCGCTATTGCCCACCCGCGTAGCGGGCTACGATCAGGTCGTGCAGTTGCGGACCGGACATCCCCTGCTGTACCCCGTTCACCACGTCGGCGGTGATCGCCTTGCAGATGGCGCAGTCGAGCGCGTGGCTGGAGAAGACGACGCTGCCGTCGGCGTTCACCCCGGCCACGTAGCACTCCTCGTTGTTGCGGTGCCCCAGCGAGGCCGCGCAGCCGCAGGTGCAGGGAACCGCCGCCAGTGCGTCCGGGTACTGTAGCGCGGCACGGTAGGCCGCCACGGTCGATGCTCCGCGTTCCACGACGGCGGCCGGGAGCACGCCTGGCGGCGCGGTGATCGTCGGTGTCGGCGGCGTGCCGGCGAATGCCGGCGCCGCGTGCAGCACGGCCCCGCCGCCAGCCACGAGTAGCGCGAGCAGTACCGCCAGCGCCAGTCCGGACCGAACCATCGTTCCCACCTCCTCCGCTCGCGGCGTCCCGGAGCGACGCTGCCATGGCTCCAGGCTAGCCCGGCAGCCTCAAGATCCTGCGGGAACTCCTTCAAGATTGGCTCAAGATCCGGCGGGGTGCGGCCCGCGGGCCAGCGGCAGGGTAAAGCTGAAGGTGCTGCCCTCCCCACGTCCCGCGCTCTCGGCCCAGATCCGGCCGCCGTGCGCCTCGACCAGCGCGCGAGCGATCGTCAGGCCGATACCGCTGCCTCCCTGTGCCCGCGTGCGCGAGGGATCGACCCGGTAGAAGCGATCGAAGAGGCGCGGCAGGTGCGCGGCCGGGATGCCGACCCCGGTGTCACGCACCTGGAAGCGGACGGCGTCCTCGTCGCCCGCGGCCGATACGGTCACCGTGCCGCCGGCTGGCGTGTAGCGCAGCGCGTTCGTTAGCAGGTTCGTCAGCACCTGGAGGCCACGGTCGCGGTCGACAAGGACGTCGGGCAGCCGCGCCGTGAGCGCGACGCGGAGCGCGACGTCCCGCTCGGCGAAGCGGGGAGCCACCCCGGCGATCGCCGCCTCGACGAGCGCGTCCGGGCTCACGGGCGCGGGGTGGACCGGAGCCGCACCGGACTCGACCCGCGAGAGCTCCTCGAGGTCCTGGACCAGCCGGCTCATGCGGGTCGTCTGCTCGTGGAGCTGCGGCCAGAGGTCCGTCGACGGCGTCACTACCCCGTCGACGAGCCCTTCGAGGTAGCCCTGCAGCGTCGCCAGCGGCGTCCGCAGCTCGTGGGCGACGTCTGCGATCAGGGCGACGCGTCGGCGCTCGGTCGACTCCAGCGCCTCCGCCATCCGGTTGAAGCTCTCGGCCAGATCACCGATCTCGTCCGGCTCGTCCGTATCCACCCGCACGCGATACTCGCCCCGCGCGATCAGCTGGCTGGCGCGAGCCAGGCGGCGAATCGGCGTGGTGATGCGCGTTGTCACGAACACGCTCACGCCCACCGCGACCAGGGTCGCCACCACCACGGCCAGCACGATTGCCTGGACCAACGCCTCCTGGAAGGCGTTCTCGGTAATGGACCGCATGGCCGCCGTCATCGCCGCGCCCATCCCGCCGGGCTGCATGTGCGCGTCCATCAGGCGATTGAAGAGCGCGGGGGCGATCAGGCGCACGCCGAGGGCGACGGCGCCGAGCGCGATCGCCAGCACTACCAGGTATGACAGCAGCAGCCTGAGTTGCAGGCCGGCTGGGCGACGCACCGGGCTCACTAGTCCGGCCGCCGGAACCGGTAGCCGACGCCGCGGACGGTCTCGACGTAGCGCGGCTGGGACGCACCACGGTCGAGCTTGCGTCGCAGGTTGCTCACGTGGACGTCGACCACGTGCTCGTCGCCGAAGAAGTCGTCGCCCCACACCCGCTCGAGCAGCTGGTCACGGGTGAAGACCTGCCCCGGGCGGCCGGCGAGCGTCGTCAGCAGCTCGAACTCGTGCGGCGTCAGCGCGACGGCCTGACCCCCCAGGGTGACCTCGTGGGCTCCGGCGTCGATGACGAGCTCGCCGAAGCGGAGCACCTGACCGCCCACGGCTGGAATCGCGGGCGGCGTTCGAGGCCGGCGCATCAGCGCGTGCACCCGCGCCACCAGCTCACGCGGCGAGAAGGGCTTGGTGACGTAGTCGTCGGCGCCGACGGTGAGGCCGACGATCCGGTCCACCTCGTCGCTGCGCGCGGTCAGCATCAGGACGTAGGCGTCGGAGAACTGGCGCAGCTGGCGGCAGACCTCGAGCCCGTCCATGCCTGGCAGCATCAGGTCGAGGACGACCACGTCCGGCTGCCGCGTGCGCGCGAGTTCGACGGCGGACGGGCCGTCGTGGGCGCCGAAGACGACGAACCCCTCGCGGCTCAGGTAGGCCGAGACCAGATCCACCAGCGTCCGCTCGTCGTCGACGACCAGGACCGTGGTCGGACGCGACATCGCCAACCTCCCTCCGCGGTCGCGCTACGGCTCGTGGCCGGCATGCTGGTGGCCCTCACCCGGGTGTTCGTGAGCCGGCGGGTGCGCCGGCTCGTGGCCGTGCCCATTCTCGTGGCTGCCGTGCTCCTGCGACATGCCGGCGGGCGCCTGCATCATCCGCAGCATGCCCGGCCCGCCGGTCCGTAGGAAGCGGAGGACCAGCGCCACAGCCAGCGCCAGGAACACGAGGTTGAGCACCGTCGTGGCATTCCAGCGGACGCCTCCGGTGATGGCACCCACGACGTGGCTCGTGGGGATGATCCCGAGCGCCCGGAAGCCGAGCTCGACCGCGTAGCCGGCGGCGGCCATGGCGGCGTAGAAGGTCACCAGGATGTAGAGCATCACCCGGCCGCCGTAGTAGCGTCGGTAGATATCGAGGATCGGCAGCACGATCAGGTCCGCGAAGATGAAGCTGACCACTCCGCCGAAGCTGATACCACCCCGCCAGAGCACCGCCGCCAGCGGCACGTTGCCGACCGAGCAGACGAAGCTGACGATCGCCACCACGGGACCCACCAGCGGCCCCTCGATGGCGGCCAGCGTCGGGCTCCCGGTCAGGAACAACCCCCGCCAGAACGATTCCGGCACCCAGGCGGCCAGCGCCCCCGCGATCAGGAACCCGCCGGCTACGTCCTGCCACACCGAGACCCAGTCCATCACGAAGTAGTGGCTGACCGCGGTGAGGCCGGGCGCGCTGGTCAGCCGGCGCAGCAGCGGCCCTTCGGCCACGCTCATGTCCATGGTGGCGTGCCCCTCCATGCGTCCGAGCAGCCCGCGCTCGGCGTGCTCGCGGGCGAGCCGGACCAGCCGGGGCGTCAGAGTCAGGCGGAAGATGAGCGCGAGGAGGACGACCATCAGGATGCCGCCGGCGAACTCGGCCGCCGCGAACGGCCAGCCCAGTAGCACGATCAGCACGATGCCGAGCTCGATCACCAGGTTGGTCGAGGCCAGCTCGAAGACCATGGCCGCGGTAAAGCTGGCCCCCTTCTGGAAGATCGAGCGGGCCAGCGCCACCGCCGCGTACGAGCACGAGCTCGATGCCACGCCGAAGAGCGTCGCCAGCCCCAGGCTGCGCGGCGAGTCGTCGCCCAGCAGGCGGGCCATCGCACGGTGGGAGACGACCGCCTGGACGGCTCCCGAGAGGGCGAAGCCGAGCACGAGCGGCCAGAGGACCTCCCAGAACATCGACCCGGCGTCGCCGAGGGCCGTGGCGATGAGCCCGAGGAGGTGTGTCATGCGCTCCTCCTTCCCTTGGCCAGGACTCCGCGAGCGGCCCGACGGATCCCGTTCTACGATCTTAGCATAGGGGTAGGGGGTATATTCCATCCCGGCGGGGACGGTCCGGTCGCGCAGACTCTCACACTCTTGACACGCCGGGGGCGCGTTCTGCTGCAGATCTGTGACAACGGGCGCCTATGGTTGGGGTCGAGGCCGTGTGCCATGGCCCGGACACGTTCGACGGGCACGCGGCGACCGCACCCGGCGGAGAGGAGATCACCATGTATCCCTGGGGACCCGGCATGATGGGCTATGGCGGCTATGGGGGTAGTCCCTGGTGGGGCATCGCCATGCTCGCCTTCTGGGCGCTGGTGATCGTCGGCGTGGTCCTGCTCGTCGCCTGGCTCGTGCGCCAGGGACAGGGACAGCGGCTCGCTACCGGCTCCGCGGATGACCGTGCCCTGTCGATCCTGCGCGAGCGCTTCGCCCGCGGCGAGATCGACGCCGAGCAGTTCGAACAGATGCGCCGGACGCTTCAGTAGCGAGTATGGTCATGCCGCGACGTTCACCTTACCGCGCGGATCAGGCAGTGAGTCCTCGGCAGCGGGCGGGAATCCGCCGCGACGGAGCGCGACGTCACGGGCCGCTCGTCATCGCCGTCACGGTGCTCGCGCTGGCCGGTGTCCTCGCCGCCTGCACCAGCGTCACCGCCTCGCCGACCGCGATACCCGCCGCCGGCATCGGGTCGGCGGCATCGTCGACCCCGACTACCGCCGCGCCGGCCGCCCCCACGGCCACACCCGCGACGGCTGCCGCGACCACCACTGCCACCGCCCCGGTCGCGAGGGCGACCACGGCCACGACCGCGCCGTCGCCGCTCCCGACCGGCAATGTCGTCGCCGGCCAGCAGATTTTTCAGTCCGGCATGGGTCCGCAGGGCCAGTCCATCCCGCGGAGCGCCGCGTCCTTCCCCGGCATGCTGGGCGGCATGGGCATGATGGCGAGCGCCGGCTGCGCTGCCTGTCACGGCCCTCAGGGCCACGGGCTCTCCACCCCCGCGTTCACGGCGCCCAACATCACCTACACCAACCTGTCCGACCCCAAGGGCATGCTCGAGCCCGACGGCTCGCGCGGCCCCACCTATACCGACGCCGAGATCGCCCGCGCCGTCACGACCGGCATCGACGCCGAGGGCCAGCCATTGGATCAGACGATGCCGCACTGGCAGCTGACCGCCCAGGAGATGGCCGATCTGCTGGCCTATCTCAAAACGCTCCCGTAGCCGACCGCGGCCACGCATCGAGGAAGTGAGCAGGACATGCCTCACGCGAACGCCGACTTCATGGTCATCTCGGCGCACCCGGACGACGCCGAGGTGCAGATGGGCGGCACCGTCGTCACGCTGGTCCGCCAGGGCCTGCGCGGCGTCTTCGTCGACCTGTGCGACGGCGAGCCGTCCGACTTCGACCCGCCGGGCGCCCGCGTCGAGCAGGCCCGCCGGGCCGCCGCCATCCTCGGCGTCGACCGCATCTTCCTCGACTTCCAGGATCGCATGATCCAGGACACCGTCGAGACCCGCCTCGCCGTCGCCCGGGTCATCCGGCAACTGCGGCCTCGCCTGGTCTTCTCCACCTCGGCGGCCTGCGTCCACCCGGACCACGCCGCCATGGAGCCGATCGCCCGCGCCGCCGTCTTCTACGCCCGGCTCAAGCACTGGGGCCGCGTGCCCGGGGGTGAGGCGCTGGCCGACACCGAG
>DATKRJ010000268.1:0-9283 GCA_035532355.1 Thermomicrobiaceae bacterium
GGTGCTGGAGCGGTTCAGCGATTTGTGCGAGGACGTGCGGGAGGTGGTGGCGGCGATCGACATCAACCCGCTGATGGTGTTCGGGGCGGGGCAGGGGGCGCTGGTGGTCGACTGCCTGGTCATCCCCACGGGCGCCTGAGCCGGACGGGGCGGCGAGAACCGCGGAGCACGGGGTGGAGATGGATCTGGGGCGTATCGTGGCGCTCTTCGCGGACGTCCACGGCGCCGAGGGGACGCTGCGGCGAGCGCTCGAGCTCTGCCGGGACGAGTCGGTGGAGACGGTGGCGCTGCTCGGCGACCTGTTCGACCGGGTCGAGCAGGCGGATCCCGTGGTGGAGGTGCTGGCCGGATGGGACGTGGTTGGTGTCTATGGCAACCACGAGCGGGAGGTAGCGCTGGCGGCGGCTTCCGGCGAGGTCGTCCTCCAGCCGGCGACGCTGCGGCTCCTGAGCGGCCTACGGGAGCAGGTAGTCATCGACGAGGTCTGCCTGATCCACGAGGAGGGGGCGTGGGTCCACCACGACCCGGTCGCCTCGCTTTTCGGCCGCGTTTCGGGGCGCAACGGCCGCCACGACCCGCACGTTCATGTGCACGTCACGTTCGCCGGGCACACGCACTACCGCTCGGCGTGGGACGAGCGCGGCCCGATCGATCTCGCCCGTGAGGTCTTGCGGCTCCACTGGGGGCGGCGCTACCTGATCAATCCGGGGGCGCTCGCCGCGGGGCAGTTCGCGATCTGGGATCGCGAGGAACGGACGGTCTGGTTCCGGCATCTCGTGCGGTAGGACGGCTGGGTACCGTGTGATGGGAGGGACCATGGGTAAGCTCGACGGCAAAGTCGCCGTGGTGACCGGCGCGGGCCGGGGCATCGGCAAGGGCGTCGCCACGTTCCTGGCGGCCGAGGGGGCGGCGGTCGTCGTCAACGACCTGGGCGCCGCGCTCGGCGGCGAGGGCCAGGACGTGTCGATCGCCCAGCAGGTCGTCAACGAGATCACGGCCGCGGGCGGGCGCGCCACGGCCAACACCGACTCGGTGGCCGACTACGCGGCGGCCGGCCGCATGATCCAGCAGGCGGTCGACGAGTTCGGCACGCTCGACATCGTGGTCAACGTCGCCGGCATCCTGCGCGACCGCATGATCTTCAACATGGCGGAGGAGGAGTGGGACGCGGTCATCGCCGTCCACCTCAACGGCACCTTCAACACCTGCCGGCACGCCTCGGAGCTGTTCCACGACCGGCGCACCGGCGGCCGGATCATCAACTTCTCGAGCGGCTCCGCCTGGGGTAGCCCGGGCCAGCCGAACTACGCGGCCGCCAAGTACGGCATCCTCGGCCTGACCGCCACGCTCGCCAACAGCCTCAACCGCTACGGCGCCACCGCCAACGCCATCCTGCCCGGCGCCACCACGCGCATGACCGACTCCACCCCGCGCGGGCAGGCGTTTGCCCAGCAGCACGCCGGCAAGCTGCCGAGCGAGCTGGCCGAGGGGACCGAGGGCGACCCGATCAACGTGGCGCCGATGGTCGCCTACCTCGCCAGCGACGACGCGGCCAACATCAACGGCCACTTCTTCGGCGTGCGCGGCTACACCGTCCAGGTCTACTCCCACTGGGAGATGGCCGCCGTCCTGAAGGGGGACCGGCGCTGGACGCCGGAGGAGCTGGCCGAGATCGTCCCGCGAACGGCCGGCCCGGCGCTGGTCACACCCAAGCCGGTCGAGATCCCCGGCGCGGACCGGCCTCGCCGCGGCACCGCGCTGCTGCAGTCCGACCCGTCGAGCTGGCGCGAGCTCGCGCCGGGCATCGAGTACTGGGAGCGCTCGGCCTACTACCAGGCCAAGCAGGAGATCGGGTTCTAGGGCGGGCGGGCCGACACCGGCCGTTCCGGCCGACGCCGCGCGGGGCTAACGCCGCCGCGCCAACGGCCGAAGCCCGCTCAAGCGGGCTGAGGTGCCAACCGGACCTGTCGGACCCGTAGGGGCGGGTTTCAAACCCGCCCGGAGAGGAGCCCCGCGCGATGGATCCCGAGGTCGTCCG
Organism: Thermomicrobiaceae bacterium; assembly: GCA_035532355.1. Lineage (GTDB taxonomy): Bacteria > Chloroflexota > Chloroflexia > Thermomicrobiales > Thermomicrobiaceae > DASSZN01. Next base: position 2,039 of record DATKRJ010000268.1, read on the forward strand.
CGAGCTGTTCGCCTACGGTCGCTGGGCCGGCGCCCGGATCTTCGACGCCGCCGCCCGGCTGACCCCGGCGCAGTTCACCACGACGGAAGGCATCCAGAACGCCGGGCGCGGCTCGATACGCGACACGCTGCGGCACCTGGTCGGCGCCCAGATCGGCTGGGTGTCATGGCTCAGCGGGAGCATGTCCGCCGAGGCGGGCCGGGCTCGCGGCCGGGCGCTGCAGCAGACGGAGTTCCCGGACGCCGCGAGCCTGCGGGCGGCCTGGGAGGAAGCGGAGGCCGAGGCGCGCGACTTCGTCGACGGCGTGACCGTCGCGGAGCTCGAGCGCGTCGCGACGTTGCCGGGGCCGGGCGGCCGCGCGGTCGACCTGCGGCACGGGGAACTGCTGATCCACGTGGCGAACCATGGCACGCAGCACCGCGCCGAGGCGGCGGCGCTGCTCACCGCCTTCGGCCAGTCGCCGGGTGACCTCGACTTCCTGTTCTACCTGCTCGCGAGGGGCGCGCCCGCCGGGGGTTGAGCGCCCGCCGGGATCGACGAGACGTGACGGCTCAGGGATCTCAGGGAGAGGGAACGACATGGCAATGCTGGATGGCAGAGTCGCGCTGGTGACGGGGGGCGGCCGCGGCATCGGCCGCGGGATCGCCAGGCTGCTGGCCGCGGAGGGCGCGGCGGTGGTCGTCAACGACCTGGGCGCCTCGCTCGACGGCCAGGGGCGTGACGTCGGGCCGGCCGCGACCGTCGTCGACGAGATCAAGGCGGCGGGCGGGTCCGCCGCCGCCAACACCGACTCCGTGACCGACTACCACGCCGCCGAGGGGATGATCCAGCAGGCGATCGACACCTTCGGCCGCTTCGACATCCTGGTCAACGTGGCCGGCATCCTGCGCGACCGCATGATCTTCAACATGTCGCCGGAGGAGTGGCAGGCGGTGCTCGACGTCCACCTCAAGGGGACGTTCAACACGACGAAGTGGGCCTCGGTCCACTTCCACGACCGGCGCGAGGGCGGCCGGATCGTCAACATGTCATCGAACTCGGCCCTCGGCGCGCCGGGGCAGCCCAACTACGCGGCGGCCAAGGCCGGCATCATCGGCCTGACGCTTACCTGCGCCAACTCCCTCGGCCGCTACAACGTGACCGCCAACGCCATCATGCCCAGCGGCTGGACCCGCATGATCGACTCGATCCCGCGCGTGCGCGAGCAGGTGGCGGCGGAGTCGGGCAAGCTGCCGAGCGAGCAGGCCGTCGGCACCGAGCGGGACCCGGACAATGTGGCGCCGCTGGTGGCGTACCTGGCGAGCGACGCGGCGCGGGACGTGACCGGCCACGTCTTCGGCTCGTTCGGCTACAACATCATGGTGATCTCGCAGCCCAAGGTGGTGCGCACCCTCCGCACCGACCACCGCTGGACGGTGGAGGAGCTGGCCGAGTGGGTGCCGAGGGCCTTCGGGCCGGAGTTCGAGGGCCAGGCCAACAACCCGGGTATCGCCGGCAAGGCCGGGGAGATCCCGGAGGGACAGTGGATCGAGGTCGGCCCGGGTCTGCGCTACTGGGGCAGCAAGATCGAGCCGCATATGGAGCTCAGCTGGTAGCGCTCCCGGGGGCCCCGGCACGAGCGGGGCGTCGGGAGCGTGGATGGCACGTTCGCGGCGACGCGGGCAAGTGAAAGGTCGGAGCCGTGGAGAGCATCTCGGGCAAGACCGCCATCGTCGGGGTGGCGGAGTCGGACCAGATCGGGAGGGTGCCCGACAAGCCGGCGATCATGCTGCACGCCGAGGCGGCGCGCAACGCGCTCGACGAGGCGGGCCTGAGCAAGAACGATGTGGACGGCCTGCTGACGGCCGGGGTCAGCACCCTCGAGGTCGGTGAGTACCTGGGGATCGAGCCGCGCTTCACCGACGGCACCTCCGTCGGCGGCTCGTCGTTCGTCATCCACCTGGCCCACGCCGCCAGCGCCATCGCGACCGGGCGGGCCAGCGTCTGCCTGATCACCCACGGCGAGAGCGGCCGCTCCCGCGTGGGCGCCCCGCCGCGGGCGTCCTCGGCCGACTCGCTGCGCGGCCAGTTCGAGGACCCGTTCGGCCTGCCGACCCCGGTCGGCGCCTACGCGCTGGCCTGCTCGCGCCACATGGCCGAGTACGGCACGACCAAGGAGCAGCTGGCCGAGATCGCGGTCGCCACCCGCAAGTGGGCCATGCTCAACCCCAAGGCGGTCATGCGCGAGCCGATCACGATCGAGGACGTGCTCAACTCGCGGCTGATCTCCTGGCCGTTCAACCTGCTCGACTGCTGCCTGGTGACCGACGCGGGCGGCGCCTGCGTCGTGACCTCGATCGAGCGGGCGCGCGACCTGAAGCAGACGCCGGTAGCCATCCTGGGCGTCGGCGAGGGGCACGACCACTCCATGATCTCCCAAATGCCGAGCCTGACCTCCTTCGCCGCGCGCCACTCGGGCCAGCGGGCGTTCGAGATGGCCGGGGTCACGCACGACGACCTGGACCTGGTAATGATTTACGACTCCTTCACCTACACCGTGCTGCTCACGCTGGAGGAGCTCGGCTTCTGCAAGAAGGGTGAGGGCGGCGCCTTCGTCAGCGGGCAGCGGACGGCGCCGGGCGGCCCGTTCCCGATGAACACCAATGGCGGCGGGCTGTCCTACAACCACCCCGGGATGTACGGCATGTTCGCCATCATCGAGGGCGTGCGGCAGCTGCGCCACGACTACCAGGACCAGGGCATCCGGCAGGTGCCCGACTGCGAGCTGGCGGTGGTACACGGCACGGGCGGCGTCCTCTCGTCGGCCGGTACCGCGATTCTGGGGAGGGCCTAACGTGAGCACGCCGCGCAAGCCGCTGCCGACCCCCGACGGGGTCACCGCGCCCTACTGGGAGAGCGTCAAGGCCCACGCGATGCAGGTGCAGCACTGCAACGCCTGCGGGCAAACGATCTTCTACCCGCGAGGTCTCTGCCCGAACTGCTTCTCCTCGGACCTGGCCTGGCAGCCGGTGTCGGGCAAGGGGAAGCTCCACGCCTTCACCATCGTGCACCGGCACCCGAACCCGGCCTTCGCCGCGGATGCGCCCTACGTGGTGGCGCTGGTCGAGCTCGACGAGGGCGTGCGCCTGATGTCGAACCTGATCGGCGTCGAGGCCGACCCCGAGCACGTCAAGGTCGGCATGCCGGTGGAGGTGGTCTACGAGGACGTGACCGAGGCGGTGACGCTGCCGAAGTTCCGCCCGGCGTAGGCTCGCCCTCACCTCCTTGCCCCTCTCCGGACGGAGTCGAGTTCGCGAGAGGGGCACCACGCCGGGGCTTTCCCTCCCCTCTCCCAATGCTGGGAGAGGGGACGAGGGGTGAGGGCTGCCGCCGGCCGCGCCGAGTATGTCTCGAGAGGGAGGGCTGAGGATGCCCGAGCAGGTCTACCGCTTCAACGACACCCTGCCGACACCGGTGCGGCCCGACCTCGCCGGGCGCGTCTACCCGGGCGACGGGCTGACGCTGGTGCGCTGGGAGTTCGCCCCCGGCACGCCGCGGACCGGCATCCACGTACACGCCGACCACGAGCAGATGGGCATCGTCCTGACGGGCCGGGTCGAGATGCGGATCGGTGAAGACGTCGTGCGGCTCGGTGCCGGCGACGTCTTCCGCTGCCCGCGCAACGTGCCGCACGGCGGCACGCTGGTGCTGGGCGACGAGCCGGCCGAGATCCTGGACGTCTTCACGCCGCCGCGCGACGACTACGTGCGGGCGGCCGCCCAGCCCCCACGCGACTAGCCCCGAGCGGGGTCCACGACGAGTGACCGGAGGCAGGCCGTGCCGGTAGATCTCGGCACCACGGTGGCCGGGGTGCGACTGAAGAACCCGGTGATCTGCGGGTCGGGCGAGGCCACCATGACCTTCGCCGGCATTCGGGCGGCGCTCGACGCCGGCGCCGGGGCGGTCGTTGCCAAGTCCGCCAACGAGTCGGAAGCGGCCCGGCGGCAACTCGACGGCGCCGCCTACGCCCTGCTGGGCCCCGACCGGGAGCTGCTCGCCTGGGACGAGCCCGTCCCGGCCGACGCCTCGCTCTTCTGCCGCTCCGGATTGGCGCCGCTGCCGTTCGAGGAGTGGCTGGCCGGGCTGGCGGAGCTCGACCGCTACGCGCGCACGCTCGACAGCCTGGTGATCGGTAGCCTGATTGTGGCCGACGAGGAGCGTGCAGTCGGGCTGGCGGCGGCGATGGAGGCGGCGGGCCTGCGCATGCTCGAGCTCAACCTCAGCGCGCCGCACGGCGAGGAGGCGGCAGCGGGCGCCATCCGCCTCGAGCGGGCGCCGGACCAGATCGCCCGGCTGACGGCGCGGGTTCGCGAGGCGGTGCGTCTGCCGCTGCTGGTGAAGCTCTCCGGCCAGAGCGAGGACGTCCTGGCCGAGGTCGACGCGGCCTACCGGGGCGGCGCGGATGCCGCCGTGCTGATGGGCCGCCACCTCGGCTTCGTTCCCGACCTGGAGCGTCGCCGGCCGCTGCTGGGCACCTTCGCCGCGATCGGCGGCGGCTGGGCACTACCGCTCACGCTGCGCTGGATCGCCAAGGCCCGCGGGCGCTTCGGCCCGGACCGCTCGCTGGTGGCGACCAACGGCGTGCGCTCGGGGCTGGACGTCGCGCGCTGCCTGCTGGCAGGCGCCGGCGCGGTCGAGGTCTGCTCCGTCGTGCTGACCGAGGGGTACCCGGCGCTCGGCCGATTGGTCGCCGAGCTGAGCGCCTATCTGGAGGGGCAGGGTATCGCATGCGCCGCCGACGTCATCGGCGAGGCCGCCGACGCGGTGCAGACGTACCAGGCGGTGCGGGTCGGGGACCGGCCGGAGGAGCGCGTTATGGCGTGGCCGGGTGTCGCCCCGCCGCTGCCGCCCGCGTCGCGGTGACAGCCCGTAATTGACCACAGCGGTTGCGAACGAGGAGATACCGGTGGCTGGACACGAGTCGGGATCCGCCAATGCTGCCCACGACGAGGTCGTCGGTCGCATCCTCGACGGGGCCGTGGACCTCCACGTCCACACGGCGCCGTCGCCGATGCCGCGCCGCATCGACGTGCTCGAGGCCGCCCGCTCGGCGCACGCCGTGGGGATGCGGGCGATCGTGGTGAAGTCGCACCACCACTCGACCGTCACCGACGTGCTGGCGCTGCGGTCGCACGGGCTGAGCGAACTGCCGATCCAGGTCTACGGCGGAGTGGCCCTGAACAGCCCGGTCGGCGGGCTGAACCCGCACGCGGTCGACCTGGCGCTCAAGCTGGGCGGGCGGATCGTCTGGTTCCCGACGATCGCCTCCCCGCGCCACATCGAGGAGCACCACGCGCATCCCGACCTGAAGTTCCCGAAGCTCTCGTTCCAGCTCCTGCCGGAGCCGCCGGCCGACGTCTTCGACGGCGACGGCGCGCTGCGGCCCGAGGTGTACGAGATCATCGCGCTGATCCGCGATGCCGACGCCATCCTGGCCACCGGTCACCTGGACGCGCGCTCGATCAGCGCGGTCCTGTCCGCGGCGAAGCAGGCGGGCGTGCGGCGGCTGCTGGTCAACCATCCGACCTTCGTCGTCCACGCGACGATCGACGACGCCCGGCACTGGGCCGAGCTCGGCGCGGTCATCGAGCACTCGATCTGCATCTACGACGACCGCTCGACCTTCTACCAGCGGGAGCTCGCCGAGCTGGTCGAGTGGATCCGCGCGATCGGTCCGGAGCAGACCTGCCTGGGGTCCGACCTGGGCCAGGTCGACAACCCGCTCCCGGTCGAGGGCTACACGTGGATCCTGGGAGCCCTGCTGGATGCCGGGCTGAGCGAGGCCGAGCTGAGGGCCGTGGTGAACACGACGCCGGCCCGGGTCCTGGGCGTGTAGCGGCGAGCGCCGGCCAGCGGGCGGCCTCGTGTCTCGGCTGAGCGCGGACAGTCGTGGCGGGCCGGTACGTTTCGTGCGGTCGACGTGCGGCGGTCGAGGTCGCTGCGAGAAGGGAGCCACCGGATGGCCGAGCACCCGATCGTCCACATCGAGATTGCCGCCCAGGACCCCAACGGCGTCAGCCGATTCTACGGGGATCTGTTCGGCTGGCAGCTGTATTCACTGCCGGCCATGGGTTACGTCAGGTTCGAACCGCCGAGCGGCCCCGGGGGCGGTTTCACCCCGGTTGGCGGGCCGCTGCATCACCGGGTAGGTGAACCCCTGATCTACGTCGCGTCGGACGACATCGACGGCGACCTGCGCCGCGCCGAGGCGCTGGGCGGGAAGGTGCTGGCGCCGAGGACGGAGATCCCCAACACCGGCGCGTTCGGCATCTTCGAGGACCCGGCGGGCAACCGGCTGGGGTTGTTCACGCGAACCGGTCGCCTCACGGAGTAGGAGACGCGCACTCTCGACGTGCTCGACGACGCTCCGCCACGCATTACCCCTGCACGTTGATGACGAAGGTCGACTGGCGCAGCACGCCCGCGTCGGTCGACACCACGATTTTCCAGTTGCCCGGGCGGTCGAAGTTGACCCCGGCGCTGAAGCCGTCCTTCGGCCCGCTGCCGGCCGGGAGCGGGGCGGCCTTGACCGTGCCCGCGGACGAGCCGTCCGGCCGACTCAGGTCGAGCGAGACGCTGTTGAGCGGCTCGGACGAGCCGACGTTGCTGGTGACCTGGACGTCGAGCGTAACCTGGCCGACCGTCGGCGGGTTCGGCGCCGCCCAGACGTTGACCAGGTAGGGCTGAACCCCGGCCATGCTCGGCATGGTGATCTGCTGCTGGTAGTTCGGGTCGTTGGAGCGGTTGAGCGCCAGCCAGCCCACGACGACCATGAACACGACCGCGGCGACGCTCCCGAGCGCGAGCGCCAGACGTCGCCGGCGCCGGTTGACCGGCTTCTGCGGCCGGCGGACGGGCGGCGACGGCGCCTCGTCGCCGACCGTGGTGGACACGGCTCGGCGTGCCCGCGAGGGTTGACCGCTCTCCTCAGGCAATGTCGGCTGCTCCTCGTCTGGCATCTGAGTGCGCGGGCCGGGCAGTCCGTGCCCATCACGGACGAGCGCGCGGCGCTCGCGACTCCCGCTCTCCACCTCGGCTCACCGGGATCCCGAAATCGGTTGCTGCACGAATGATAGGCCAAGACGCGCCGTGCCGCAGCCGGCCGTTGCGGATCACGGCCGCTCGTACTATCGTCGCGCCACGCCGTTGGACGTCGCGCGGTCTCATGCCCGAAGGAGGAACTGCATGGCCGGCTTTCCCTCGCCG
>DATKRJ010000269.1:0-10494 GCA_035532355.1 Thermomicrobiaceae bacterium
TCCTCGCGGACGTGCTCGACCGTGGCCGGCTCCAGGCAGACGTAGAGGATGCCGTCGGCGTGCATCTCGAACTCGACGCCGGCCGCGGCCAGCGCGTCGTAGAGCGCCATCGTGGGGCGGTTGAGCGCGGCGGTGGCGGCGAGGCCGGCGTGGTAGTCGGTCGGGTTGCAGTGGCGCCAGAAGTCGAGCAGCCAGGGCGCCAGTAGCGGGACGGAGGCCGGGCGGATGTAGAGCGGGCTGTCGGGCCGCAGCATCCAGCGCAGCGAGGTCCCGACCACGCCGGGCGCCGGCACCGGTCCGGAGAGAGACGGCACGATCCAGCCGGCGTTGCCAGCCGAGCAGCCCGCGCCCGGTTCGCCGCGGTCCAGCACCACGACCTCGGCTCCGCGCCGCCGCAGCTCGTAGGCGCAGAGGAGGCCGATCACCCCCGCGCCGATGATCACGGTCCTGCTCATCCGGATCGGTCCCTCCGCGCCCGTTGCCGTCGCTCGCGCGTACCATAGCAGAGAAGGCCGTGACACAACGCTGGCGCCGCGGGGCTTGTCAGCGCGTGGGTCGGGGCGCACCATCAGGACGGGTCCGGTTCGTTTCAGCAAGGAGCAGCAGAGCACAGGGAGGTTGCGCCATGACGGCATACCGCAGCGACGTGGTGGGGAGCCTGCTCCGGCCCGCCTACCTGAAGGAGGCCCGCGCCCGCCACGAGGCCGGCGCGCTCAGCGACGTGGAGTTCAAGCGCATCGAGGACCGCGCGGTTGACGAGGCGATCGCGCTGCAGGTCGACGCCGGGCTCGACGTGATCACCGACGGCGAGATGCGACGCTACGCGTTCTTCGGCCACCTCGTCGACGCCGTCGAGGGCTACGACAAGCTCGGCGGCTGGGCTATCCCGTTCCACGACGACGCGGGCCACGAGATCGTCTACCCGCGGCCGGTCGTGGTCGACCGGCTCAGGCCGCGCCGCCACATGTGCGCCGAGGAGTTCACCTACCTGCGGGCGAAGGCCGACCGGCCGGCCAAGGTGACGCTGGTGAGCGCCCAGCAGGCAGCGGCGTACTACGACCCGGAGAAGTCGAGCGGCGCCTACCCGACTATCGACGCCTACCTGGCGGACCTGGTCGACATCCTGCGCGCCGAGGTGGCCGAGCTGATCCGGCTGGGCTGCACCTACATTCAGATCGACGCGCCGCAGTATGCCGCGCTGCTCGACCCCGCCATCCGCGAGGGCTACCGCCAGCGCGGCAACGACCCAGACCGTCTGCTCGACCGCTGCATCGAGCTCGACAACGCCGTGATCGGCGAGCATCCGGGCATCGTCTTCGGCATTCACCTGTGCCGGGGCAACAACCAGAGCAAGTACTACGCGACCGGCGGCTACGACCCGATCGCGGCGCAGGTCTTCAAGCGCACGCGCTTCCAGCGCTTCCTGCTCGAGTACGACGACGAGCGCTCGGGTGACTTCACGCCGCTGCGCGAGATGCCGGACGATCGCACGGTCGTGCTCGGGCTGGTGACGACCAAGAAGCCGGGGCTGGAGCAGCAGGCGGACCTGGAGCGACGCATTCAGGAGGCGACGCGCTATGTGCCGCTGGAGCGACTGGCGCTCAGCCCGCAGTGCGGGTTCGCCTCGACCGAGGAAGGTAACCTGCTGACGTTGGCCGAGGAGGAGGCCAAGCTGCGGCTGGTGGCCAAGACGGCTCGCGCGGTCTGGGGCAGCTGAGGGCGCGGAGCGAGCGGCCTGCTCGCAGGGGTGATTGCGCCGCGCCGAACCGCCGCGTCGCGGGACGAAGCCGGCAGAGGCCGGCTGGGCGCGGGAACGCCCGGCCTGCTCCCGGTCGCGCGCCTCTCTCCGCGTGAGGATCGGATTCCGTCATGCGCGTGCTCTTCACGACCCAGCCCGGGACGGGCCACTGGCGTCCGCTGGCGCCGCTGGCGGCGGAGTTGCTCGCGGCCGGCCACGAGGCCGCTTTCGCCGCCAGCCCGGGCTTCTGCGCCGACATCGGCCGGTTCGGCTTCCGCTGCTTCCCGCTGGGCGTCGACGACTACCGCGCGGAGTTCGCGCGGCAGCAGGCGGGGCTGGCGCCGCCCGTCCCGCCCTCCTCGGTGTCGGTGATGGCCGACGTCTTCCTACCGCGCTCGGCGCGCAACCTGCCGGAACTGCTCGCCGCCTGCCGCGCCTGGCGCCCGGACGTCGTCGTGCGCGAGCCGACCGAGTACGGCGGAGCCCTGGCGGCGGAGCTGCTCGAGGTGCCCTGCGCGGTGCTGCAGATCTCCGCCTACCGGCCGCACCTGAACCGCGCGCTCGCGGCACCCATGGCGCGGCTGCGCGGCGAGCTGGGGCTGCCGCCCGACCCGGCGCTCGCGATGCTCACCGGCGCGCTCCTGCTGCTCCCCTTCCCGCCAAGCCTGCTCGAGCCCGGCGTCGGGATGCCCCCGACGGCGCGCTTCGTCCGGCACGTCCCCTTCGACCTCGAGCGGCCGGGCGAGACGGCGCTGCCGGACTGGCTGGACGTGCTCACCTTCAGGAAACCCGTCGTCTACGTGAGCCTCGGAACGTCCTACAACTACACGCCCGGCGTCTTCGAGGCCGTGCTGGCGGGCCTCGGCGGCGAGCCGGTTACCCTGATCGTGACTACCGGTGGCCGCGATCCGGCGGCATTCGGCCCGCGGCCGAGCCACGTCCACCTCCTGCGCTACCTGCCGCAGAGCCTGGTCTTCCCGCGCTGCGATCTGGTGGTCACCCACGGCGGCTCGGGGACGGTTCGCACCGTCCTCGCCCACGGTCTGCCGCTGGTCGTCGTCCCGATCGCGGCCGACCAGCCGGACAATGCCCGGCGCTGCGCCGCGCTCGGCGTGGCGCGCACGGTGGCGCCGGACGAGCGCACGCCCGGGGCGGTGCGGTCGGCAGTCCGCGACGTGCTGGCCGATCCGTCCTACCGCGACAACGCCCGGCGGCTGCGGGCCGAGTTCGCGGCGCTGCCCGGGCTGGAAAGCGCCGTCGCCCTGCTCGACGCGCTGGCGGCTGGGAAGGCGCTTCCGGGCTGATTCGCTCCCCGACATGCCGGCCCGATGTGCAGAACCCGGGCTCGCGCACCCCCGGCACCGTCTGTGCATTGGAGCGTGCCGGACAACCTGATTGATCGAACCTCTGCTCGTTGGTTCCTCCGGAATCCACTGCACCCCTCAGCTTTCCTCGCCGGTATCCTCAGCGCCGCGGTACGCGCAGCCGGGGCGCTACGCCTATCCCTCCGGACGGCGCGCCTGGCTCTGCTGGGACGAAGTTGACATCCCACCGCTCGGAGTGCCACAACTCTGTCACTCGCCGCTCGCGAGACTGCCCATTGGAGGCGTCGATGAGGACGGACCGTATGATGGTCGTGGCACGCACGGCCGGGCGCGGGATTCGCGGCCGGTGGCGTGGCACCGCCGTCTTCCTCGGCATCGCCTTCGCCCTGAGCGCGGTCTTCTGGGGCCTGATGGTCCGCGCGGGCACCGCGACCGCCAACGCCAACTGGCTGCTCGGCCTGATGTGGAGCCCGGCGATCGCGGCGCTGGCGGTCAACGTCGGGCGTTACCGCTCGCTGCGGGGCCTTGGCTGGGGGTTGGGCCGGCCGCGCTTTCTGCTGCTCGGCTACGCGATCCCCGTCGCCTACGGCCTGGTCGCCTACGGGCTCGTCTGGCTGGTCGGGCTGGGCCACATCTCCGTCCCCACCCTCTCCGACCACCTCGCGGCGACCTTCGCGGGGTTCCCGGCCGGGCGCTCGCCGCTGCTCGCCGTGCTGTTCGCCGCGACGGTCGGCGTGCTCATCTCCATGCTGAGCGCCGCCGGGGAGGAGATCGGCTGGCGCGGCTTCCTCGTGCCGGAGCTGGCGCGGCGCACGACCTTCACCCGCACGGCCGCCGTCAGCGGCGCCGTCTGGGCGCTCTGGCACCTCCCGCTGCTGCTTTTCGCCGGCTACCGCAGCGACGCCCCGCTCTGGTCTGCTCTGCCGTGCTTCGTGGTCCTGACGCTGAGCCTCAGCGTTGTGCTGGCCTGGCTGCGACTCCGCTCCGGCAGCGTCTGGCCGGCGGTGCTGCTGCACGCCAGTCACAACCTGTTCATCCTGCACGTCTTCTCGCCGCTGACCGTTGACAGCGGCGTCACCCGCTACCTCGTTGGCGAGGATGGGCTGGCCCTGGCCCTGGTCGGGATCGCGCTGGCAGCCGTGGTGCTGTGGCGCCGCCGCACCCCGGAGACCACACCCACGGCCGCGCACCCGGGTCCCGAGCCGGTCCCGTCGGGCGCCCATCGGGTGTGAGCGCGCCCCGGCGGGTGCGTCGCGGTGCTCCCGCGCCGAGAGTACTGAATGGACAGGAGGTTCGTGACCAGAGTACTACGGTCATCGATAGGGCGTCGTCTATTCTCGGGACAGTTGTGCTTCTCTCCGTGTTCGTGGGCGGGCCGTGCTACCTGGGGGAAGGTTCCGTCACCGATGACCGCCTTCAGCCTCGTCCCCGGGATGTCACCGTCCTCCTCAGCGGCAGCAGCACGCTCCGCTCCGCTGCAAGTGCTGCTCGTCGACGAAGACGAGGACGACGCCCGGGCCACCCGGAACCTGCTGGACGAGATCGATCCCCACGGTTACCACCTCACCTGGATCGCGGGCTTTGCCCAGGCGCTGCGCGCGATGGAAGGCGAGCACCACGACATCTGGCTCGTCGCCTATCGCCTGGGCCAGCGTACCGGCCTCGACCTCGTCCGCGCGGCGGCTGAGAGGAGCCCCGGACTTCAGACTCCGTGGATCCTGTTGACGGCTCACGGCAGCCACGAGGTCGACCTCCAGGCGATGGCCATGGGGGCGGCGGACTACCTGGACAAGCGCCAGCTCACCGCGCCGCTGCTGGAGCGCGCCATTCGCTACGCGCGCAACCGCGTCGAGGCCGCGCGGGCGCTCGAGCAGAGCGACGACCGCCTCCAGGCGCTCGTCCGGCACGCCTCCGACGTGCTCATCGTGATGGATCCCGACACGCGGGTGACCTACCTGAGTGAGTCGGCCGAGCAGGTGCTGGGCTATCCGCCGCAGGATGTGATTGGCAGGCTCGGGCTCGACTGGATCCATCCCGACGAGCGGGACGAGGCGCGGCGGGCCCTGGCCGAGGTGCTCGACCAGCCGGAGCGGACGGTTACGCTCGCCCTGCGCTGCCGTCACCGCGACGGGTCATGGCCGGTGATGGAGTTCACCGCTACCAACCATCTGGAGACCCCCAGCATCCGCGGCATCGTGACCGCCGGCCGGGACATCACCGCGCGCACTCGCGCCGAGCATCGTCTGCGTGAGGCCGAGGAGCGCTACCGCACGCTGGTCGAGCGCCTCCCGGTGGTGACCTACATCGTCGAACCGGGAGATCCCGGCCAGACGCGCTACGTCAGCCCGCAGCTGGGCGACCTGCTCGGGCGCGATCCGCGAGAGGCGCTCGAGGATCCGGGCGCCTTCCGTAGCTGGCTCCACCCGGACGACCGGGAGCCCGTGGTCGCGGCGCAGCAGGTCACCCGGACGACCGGCCGCCCGCTCTCGGTGGAGCACCGGCTGATTGCCGCCGACGGGCGCATCGTGTGGGTCAGCAACGAGGCGACCCTCGTGTACGGGTCGGATGGCCAGCCGCGCTACTGGCAGGGGATTCTCCGCGACATCACGGAGCGCAAGCGCGCGCAGCTGGCGCTGGCGGAGAGCGAGCAGCGTTACCGCTCGCTCTTCGAGCACAACCCGGACGCCGTCTACTCGTTCGATCTCAACGGCGTCTTCCAGTCGGCCAATCCGGCCTGTGAGGCGGTCACCGGCTGGACGCCGCAGCAGCTCATCGGGCAGTCGTTCCTGCCGCTCGTCCCGCCGGACAAGAGGGCCACGGGCCGCGAGCGCCTCGCGCGGGCTGTCCAGGGCGAGCCACAGGACTACGAAACGACCATCATCCATCGCGACGGCCACCGGGTCGCCCTCCACGTGACCACTATCCCGATCGTGGTCGACGGGACGGTCGTCGGCGTCTACGGTGTCGCACAGGACGTGACGGCGCAGAGGCAGATCGAGGCCGACCTGCGCGCGGCAGAGGGGCGCTACCGCGCGCTGGTCGAGCAGTCGCCGCTGGTCACCTACACGATCGCCGCGGACAGCGGCCTGAGCTACACCAGCCCGCAGATCGAGGCGCTGATCGGCTACCCGCCGCCCGGGGGTGCCGGCGCGGTGACCTTCTGGCGTGAGCGCCTCCATCCCCTCGACCGGGAGCGCGTACTGGCGGAGCGTGCCCGCTCGCGCGAGCGGGCGGAGCCTTTCCGGGTCGAGTACCGCCTGGTGCACCGCGACGGCTCCACGGTCTGGGTACGCGACCACTGCGTGCTGGTGCGCGACGCCGCGGGCCGGCCGAGCCACTGGCAGGGGGTCGCCATCGACATCACCGAGCAGAAGCGGGCCGAGGAGCAGCGGCACTTCCAGGCTCAACTGCTGCAGACGGTGGGCCAGGCGATCATCGCCACGGACCAGGACGGCGTCATCACCTACTGGAATCGCGTCGCCGAGCAGATGTACGGCTGGCCGGCCGACGAGGTGCTTGGCCGCAACGTCCTCGACGTGACGCCGTCCCTGGCGACCCGTGAGCAGGCAAACGAGATCATGCGGCGCCTGCTGGCAGGTGAGCCCTGGACCGGTGAGTTCACCGTCCGGCGGCGCGACGGCACCACGTTCGAGGCCATCGTCACCGACGCTCCGGTCCACGACGACGCGGGGATGCTGATCGGCGTCGTCGGCATCTCGACCGACATCAGCGAGCGCAAGGCCCTCGAGGAGCAGCTGGCCCACCAGGCGTTCCACGACCCGCTGACCGGCCTGCCCAACCGGGCGCTGCTGGTCGACCGGCTGGCGCACGCGCTGGAGCGGCTGGCTCGCCACCCGGCGTCGCTGGCCCTGCTGTTCCTCGATCTCGACAACTTCAAGGTGATTAACGACAGCCTGGGCCACGAGGTCGGAGACGCGCTGCTGGTGGCCGTCGCCGACCGGCTCGGCGGCTGCGTGCGGGCCGGTGACACCGCCGCGCGGTTCGGCGGCGACGAGTTTGCCGTTCTGCTCGAGGATCTGCCCGGACTGGAGCCGGCCGAGGCGGCGGCCGAGCGCATCCTGGCGGTGCTCGAACCCGACTTCCAGCTCGGCGGACATACCTTCCACATCAGCAGCAGCATCGGCATCGCCTACACCGACGACCCGACGGCTCGGGTGGAAGATCTGCTGCGCAACGCCGACGCGGCCATGTACGACGCGAAGGCGGCGGGCAAGTCGCGCTACGAAGTGTTCGACCCGGCCATGCGCGAGCGTGCCGTCACGCGCCTGGAGGTCGAGCGGGATCTGCGGCACGCGCTGGCGGCCGACGAGCTCCGGGTGTACTACCAGCCGGTCATCCGCCTGGCGACGGGTGAGATCCGCCAGGTCGAGGCGCTGCTGCGCTGGGAGCGTCCGGGGTGGGGGCTGGTCGAGCCGGCCGGGTTCGTGTCGCTGGCCGAGGAGACCGGCCTGATCCTGTCGATCGGCCAGTGGGTGCTCGAGCAGGCGTGCCGGACGCTGGCGGACTGGCGCCGGCAGTCGACCGCGGCGGCGCTGGTCGGAGTCACGGTCAACGTGTCGCCCCGGCAGTTCCGCAGCCCCGGCTTCGTCGAGCGGGTGGCCGCCATCCTCCGCGACACCGGCTTGGCCCCGAGATCGCTCACGCTGGAGATCACCGAGAACCTGTTCATGCACGACCTCGAGCGGACGCTACGGATGCTCCACGAGTTCCGGAGCCTCGGCGTCGGCGTCGCCATCGACGACTTCGGCGTCGGCTACTCGTCGCTCTCCTACCTCAAGCGCTTCGCTCTCGACGCGCTCAAGATCGACCGGTCCTTCGTGACCGGGCTGCCCGAAGACGTGCAGGACCAGGCGCTCGTCCGCGGGATCATCGCCACGGCACGCGCGCTCCACATGGAGGTGACGGCCGAGGGCATCGAGACTCCCGAGCAGCTGGCCACGCTGCGGGAGTTCGAGTGTGAGCTGGGGCAGGGATACCTGTTCGGGCTGCCCGGACCCGCGGCCGAGATGGGCAAGTTGCTGGCGCGGGGTGAGCGGTTCCCGGTGGTACCGGGTGACTCCGGAGGCGCGTCGCTCGAGTCCTGAGCGTCCCGCCGGCGCGTTCAGCCGGCGAGACCGCCGGCGCCCTCGATGCCCAGGTGGTCGAGCGCCCGCGTGGCCGCATCGCTGCCGCTCTGAATGCAGTCCGGGATGCCGACGCCGCGGTAGGCCGATCCGAGCAGGTACAGCCCCGGCAGCTGCGCCACGTGCCGGTCGATGGTCGCGACGCGCTCCAGATGGCCCAGCGTGTACTGGGGTAACGCGCGGGGCCAGCGGTAGACGCGCGCCAGGAACGGTTCCGCCGTCAGGCCCAGGATCTCCCGCAGCTCCCGTCGCACCAGGGCGACCAGGTCGTCGTCGGCGAGATCCACCGCGGCCTCCCGTCCGGCGCGGCCGACGAAGCCGCGCACCAGCGCCACCCCCTGCGGCGCGCGACCCGGGAACTTGCTCGTCACCCAGGTCACGGCGGTGAGCTCGCGGTCCTCGACGCGTGGGATGACGAAGCCGCGTCCCGCGCCCAGGCCCGCGATGTCGGTGCTCCGGTAGGCGGCGGTGATCGTGGCCGTGGAGGTGTAGGGGATCTGCCGCAGCGTCGCCGCCAGCGGCGCCGACAGTTCCTGGAGCAGGTCGGCGCTGGCCCAGGCCGGCGTCGCCAGCAGCAGGGCGTCGGCCTCCAGCACGTCGCCGTTGGCCAGGCGGAGCGTCCAGCCGCCGCTTCCCCGCCACGCGACCGCCGTCGCGGCGACGCCGCTGCGGACCTCGACACGGTCGAGCGCGCCCGCCAGCGTCTCGGTGAGCTCGCCGAGCCCGCCGGCCAGCGACAGAAAGGCGGAGCGAGGCGGCGCGGATCCAGAGGGCGGCTTCGGCGCGGCACGGCGCTGGGCCAGCATGCCGCGGATCAGGCTGCCGTGCGTCCGCTCGCTCTCGCGCAGGCGGGGGAAGGTCGCCAGCAGGCTGAGCTGCTCGGCGTCCCCGGCGTAGATGCCGGAGAGGAGCGGCTGGGCCATCCGCTCGTAGGCCTCGCCGCCGAAGCGGCGCCGGACGAAGGCGGCGACCGACTCGTCGCCCTCGTCGCGGCGCGCCGGGACGACGACCTCCAGCCCCATGCGCAGCTTTGCCCGGGGCGAGAGGAGCCGGCTGCGGAGCAGCGGCCGGACCCGGGTCGGCACCAGCCCGCTGATCCCCTCGGGCAGCGGCTCGAGGCGCCCGTCCCGCAGGATGTAGGTCCCGCCGCCCGAATCGGTCGTGCCGACCAGCTCGCCGCCCAGGCCGAGCTCCTCGCACAGCCGCGTCGCCGCCGGCTTGGCCGACAGGAACGAGTCGGGACCGGCCTCGATCACCAGCCCGTCCGGGCGCTCGGTCAGGATCTTGCCGCCGAGGCGCGGGCCGGCCTCGACCAGTGTAACGGCGAGCGCGGGCGCGCTCCGGCTGAGCCGGTAGGCCGCGGCCAGCCCGGCGATCCCGCCCCCCACCACCACGACGCGTCGCTGCCGCGACATCGTTCCCGTCCTACCTGCCTGCGTGCCTACTCGCTCGCGGTCGCGACCAGCGCCCGGCCAAGGCGGTCCCGGACGGCGTCGGCGACGGCCCGGCAAAGAAGGGGAGCGTCGTTGAGCGAGGCGGTGCGCTCCAGCCGCATCCCGAGACGCGCCGCCAGCTCGCGCGCCTCGACGTCGACGTCGAAGAGGATCTCGACGTGGTCGCACACGAAGCCGATCGGCACGACCAGCACGTTGCGCGTTCCCCCGGCGGCCAGCTCCTCCAGCGTCGCCTCCAGTGGCGGCCCCAGCCACGGCTCCCGCGTCGCCCCGGCACTCTGAAAGGCGAAGCGCCAGCCGAAGGGCCGCACGCGGTCGACCACCGCCTCGACGGAGGTGCGCAGCTCGTCGGGGTAGGGATCGTGCCACTCGAGGATGCGCTCGGGCAGGCTGTGCGCGGTGAAGATGACCGTGACTCCCGCCCGTTCCCCCTCCGGGAAGCGCGCCAGCGCGTCCTCGACCCGCCCCGCGACCGCCGCGACGAACGCGGGCTGATCCTTCCAGCTCTCGACGGCCAGCACCGGCAGGTTCGCGCCCTGGGCGTTCAGGGCCTCGTCAACCCGCTGCAGGTAGGCGCCGACGCTCATGCGCGAGTAGTGTGGCGCCATGACGACGGTGACGAGCTGCTCGGCGCCGTCGGCGAGGAGCTGAGCGATGACCTCCCGGATGTAGGGGTGCCAGTGGCGCATCCCCACGTAGGTCCGGAACTCGACCCCGACCAGACGGGCCGCGTCGTCGTTCAGCTCGCGCTCGACCCCGGCCGCCTGCGCCCGGGTCAGCTCCAGGATCGGTGAGCGGCCGCCGATGGCACGGTAGCGCTCCGTCATCTCCTC
>DATKRJ010000270.1:0-8919 GCA_035532355.1 Thermomicrobiaceae bacterium
CTACCAGTTGTCGGCGATGATCTCACCGTCGCGTAGCTCGACCACGCGGTCGGCCAGGTCGATCAGCACCGGGTCGTGAGTGGCCACGATCGCCGTCACGCCCTCGCTCTTCACCAGCGCCCGGATCAGCGCCATGATCGACCGCGCCGTGCCGGAGTCGAGCTGGCCGGTCGGCTCGTCGGCGATCAGGAGCTTGGGCGTGTTGGCCAGCGCCCGGGCGATGGCGACCCGCTGCTGCTCGCCGCCCGACAGTTCGAAGGGCCGGTGGCGGGCGCGCTCTCCCAGGCCGACCAGCTCGAGCAGCACGCGCACGCGCTCCTCGCGCTCGGCGACGTCGACGTTGGAGAGCCGCAGCGGGATCTCGACGTTCTCCGCGGCGGTCAGGATCGGGATGAGGCCGAAGGTCTGGAAGATGAAACCGACCGTGTGGCGGCGCAGCTCGACGAGGTCGCGCTCCGGCAGGGCGGTGACGTCGATGCCGTCGACCCAAACCCGTCCGGTGCTGGGCCGATCCAGCCCCCCGATCAGGTTCAAGAGGGTCGTCTTGCCCGAGCCGGAGCGCCCGTGTACCGCCACCAGCTGGCCGCGCGGCACCTTGAGGGTGACCGGCTTGAGGGCGTGCACGATCCCCTCGCCCATCGGGTAGTCGCGGCTGACGCCCTCGACGTCCACGATGGGCGCGATGATCATCGCCTCCCGCGGGCGCGGGCCCGGCGGAGGCTCCGGGGCGAACACCGGGGCGACCACCGGCGTGGCACGGGTCGCGGTCGGCTCGGTGACCGGGGTGGCCCGGGTCACGGCCGGCTCGGCGACGGGTGCCGCGACGGTCGGCTCAGCCGGCGGGGTGGGCGTCGGGGCCGTGCCCCGCTCGGCACCCCGCCGCCGCTCGGGCGGCATCCAGCGCTCGTTGTCGTCGCTCATCGCTCCGGCTCCCGCTCCCGCTCCGGCGCCTGCTCGGCGCTCCGATCCGGCCAGACACCGATGTGGTCCGGCTCGAGGTCGAGGCGCACCCGGCGCTCGAGCCTGAGGGCATCGACGTAGTTGTGGGGCAACTGCATGCGGCCGGCACGATCGAGCACCGCGAACTCCTCGGCGATGACCTGGCGCTCGCCCTCGGCGCTGGTTCCCATGCGCCGCAGCGTCTCGCTGCTGGTGCGCCCGTCCCGAATGGACACCGTGCGCGTCATCTGGTTGGAGACCAGCGGGTCGTGGGTCACGACCACCACGGTCACGCCGAGGTCGGCGCTGATCGCGCGCAGCACGGCGAAGACCTCGTTGGAGGTGGCCGTATCGAGCTCACCGGTCGGCTCGTCGGCCAGCAGCACCGACGGCGAGTTGGCCAGCGCCACGGCGATGGCCACCCGTTGCTGCTCGCCGCCGGAGAGGCGGTCGGGGCGATGCCGGGCGCGCGGAGTGAGCCCCACGAGCTCCAGCAGCTCCCCCACCCGCTCCTTGCGCTGACGGCCGGGCATGCCGTCGAGGATCATTGGCAGCTCCACGTTGTCGGCGGCCGTGAGGTACGGCAGCAGGTTGCGCGCGGTCTGCTGCCAGATGAAGCCCACGACCTGGCGCCGGTAGACCAGCCGGTCCTGCGCCGTCATGTTGAGCAGGTCGTAGCCGGCCACGACCGACCGCCCGGCGGAGGGGACGTCGAGCCCGCCCAGGATGTTGAGCAGAGTCGACTTGCCGCTGCCGGAGGCGCCCACGATGCCGACCATCTCGCCCTGGCTCACGATCAGGTCGAGCCCCTGGAGCGCGACCACCTCCAACTCGGCTACCTTGTAGATCTTGACCAGGTTGTCGCACACGATCTGCGAGCCGGCGCCGAACTGGATACGCTGGACGCCGGCCGCCCGCTCGCGCAGCTCCTGGTAGTCGAGCGTGTCGGTCATCGATCCCCCATTCTCAGGACCCCGCTGAGGCTGGCACGCTCGGTCAGCGCGCTGGCGGCGGCGACGGCCGCCGCGACGACGACCACCAGGCCGAGCCCCAGGAGCACGACGGTCGGCCAGTCGATCGTCACCGCCACCGGAATGTCGGGCCCGGTGAAGGCCGTGAAGTCGAGGGCCGGGGCGATCAGCCGAATGATACCCACCCCGAGCGCGGTCCCCACGGCCAGCGCCACGACTACCGGCGGCGCCTGCTCGGCGGCGATCAGACCCAGCACCTGGAGCGGCGAGAGGCCGAGCGTGCGCAGGTAGGCGACGTCGCGGGCTCGCGCCCTCCCGGTCAGCGCCAGCGCCACCACCACCGCCAGGGCCGAGTAGAGCGCGGCGACTCCGACCCCGATGCGGAACCCGGACACCGCACCCGCGACGAGCGGTGCGTCGTGCACGCCGGCGTACTCGGCGGCGCGGGAGGTCAGGATCGACGGCGACTGCTGGGCATCGATCGCCGCGCTCAGCGCCGGGCCGGCACGGTCGGGTGCCCCCACGTAGAGGGACGTCCGCTCGGTGTTGTAGCCCGGTACCGCCGCGTGGACGGCGTCGAGCGAGGCCACGACGAACGGTGTCGTCGATGGCAGCGCCGGGAAACGATCCCGCACCTCGGCGGCCACGAAGGTGACCGTCTGGTTGTGGATCTGCAGCCCGAAGGTCTCACCCACCGTCATCGAATGACCGCCCAGCGGCGACGCGGTCGAGACGATGGCCGGGATCGGGTTGGACCCCTTACCGACGTCGGACCCGCTCGGGGGCGTCAGCAGTGCCCCGCTGAAGTGGGGGTCGACCGGCGTGCCGGCGTCGATCTTCTCGTAGGCCGCGGTCTGCACCGCGAACAGGGTGGTCAGCCCGCCGGGCAAGGCGCCGTTCGCGCTGACGACGGCGCTGGTGTTCAGCGCGTCCGCGGTCGCCACGACGCCGGGCACCTTCGAGAGGTCGAGGTCGGGATCCAGCAGCTGTGCCCCGGCATACGAGTTCACCCGGAACGGCGCACCGACCAACTCCCACGACGTCTGGATCTGACCCACGGCGATGGTCCGCAGCATGACCGACGAGAAGACGCTGACCGCCACCGACAGGAGCAGCACCAGCAGCGGCACGCTGGTCACCAGCGACTGGCGCGAGACGCGCCGCAGACCCAGGAAGAGGACGAGGTCCTTGCGGGTAGAGGCCCACCAGGCCAGGACGCGAATCGGCAGGACGTAGAGGCGCAGCGTCACCAGCCCCACGGCCAGGCCGAGGAGCACCGGCACCGCCGCGAGGTAGGGATCGACGCCGCCGGCCTGGGCCGTGGCGCTGTCGCCGGCCAGGCCGCGGCGGCGCAGCAGGTAGATCCCGGCCACCGCCAGCACGACGACGAACACCTCGAACGCCGCCCGCCGGGGCGAGAAGCGCTCACGGCGGACCTCGTCGCGCTCCAGCGCCTGCAGGTTGCGCCGCGCGTAGGGCAGGGTCGCCCCGACGGTGAGCACCGCCGTCGCCAGGGCGATCCCAAGCGCCAGGCCCGGGGACCAGATGGTCGGCTCGGCACGTACCAGCAGCAGCGCCGCCAGATAGCCCAGCAGGACGGCCGGTATCCCGAGCAGCCCCGCCTCGGCCGCCTGCGCGCCGAGGAGTTGCGCCGCCGAGCCACCGCGGCCCCGCAGCAGCGCGTAGGACTCGCGCCGCCGCTCGGCGACGAACGCGCCCACCAGACCGATCACCGCCAGCGCCACCGCCAGCAGCCCGATCACGGCCAGCGAGAGGATCGACTCGGTCAGCCGGCGCTGCCCGGCGTACTGCGAGAAGAGGTCGGCCAGGCGCGTGCTGGCGCCGATGTCGGTCGGGCGCGCGGTGTAGGCCGAGCCGTAGGTGGCGTCGAGTCGCTTGACGTCGGATTGCAGCTGGCCAAAGTTGGACACGGTGAAGCGGTCCGGCGCCACATAGAAGCGCCAGTTGTACTCGACTAGCGCCGGGACGGTGTCCTTGAGCAGGTCCGCGTAGGCCAGCGGCGCGAACAGCCCCGTGCCGTAGATCTGCGTCGTGTTCCCGTCGTCGTAGACGCTGGGGGTCTGCAGGCTCTGGTCGTCGTACCAGTAGTCATCCTTGGGGTTGAGCGTGTCGATGAAGCCGACCACATCGACGGCCAGCCGGTTCGGTACGTTGCCGCGTCCGATCAGATTGTCCTGGAAGTCGGGCTCCAGGACCGCCGGCTGGTTGAGCTGCAGCCCGAGCGCCTGGGCCGTCGCCTGGGACATCGCCACCTCGATGACCGGGATGGGGGTGGTCGGCGGCGTGGTCGAGGTGACCGTGGCGCTGGTCGGCGCCGGGAGGCGACCGGAAACCAGGTGGATACGCGACTCGATGCCGCTCTGGTAGCGGAAGGTGACGTGGCGGACGGATCCGCTGCCGCCGGGCGGCTGCGGGAAGGTGTAGCGCACGGCATCGACGACGTAGGTGCGGTGGTCGACGACCGAGCGCAGCGACGCGGGCAGGCTCGCGTCCATCTGCGCCCCGGCGGAGTCGACGGCTGCCAGCGGGTCGCTCCCGCTGCCGGCGGGCAGGCGACCGCCCTGGGACATGACCAGGTTCCGCTCGTAGACGGCGGCGTTGGTGATGGCGTAGCGCAGTCCATCGCGCGAGACGGCGTTGAGCAGGCGCGGCGCGGCGGCGAAGACGAAGCCGGTCACGAGCACGACGCCGGCGACCGTCGCCGCCAGCGGCAGCTCCCAGCGCAGGCGGCGCAGCAGTGTCGCGATCGCGGTCAGCCCGGCGACGGCGTTCCGGCCGCTTCGGGGTCGTGCTGTCGCTCGCCCGGCCACGCGCGCCACGGCCTACTCCTCACCCAGCCGCAGCAGCGAGCCCAGGCCGATCCGACGCAGGGCGCCCGCCAGCACGACCACCGCCAGCGCCAGCACCACCAGGCTGCTGACCTCGAGAGCCACTACGGAGCTCCAGGGGACCACCACCACGACGCCCGGCACGGTCCGGCTCGCCTGCTGGGTGAGCGACACCAGCGGCAGGATCAGCCAGGCCAGCAGCAGCCCCAGCAACGTTCCGCCGACCAGGCTGACCACGACCAGGATGCCGTTCTCGAGCGACAGCCAGCCGGAGAGCTGGCCGGGTGACAGCCCGAGCGCCCGCAGCAGGGCGAACTCGGTCAGCCGGTCCCAGGCGCCGACGGCGGCGCTGACGGCAAAGCCGAGCGCGGCGAAGAGCCCGGCGGCGACGAAGCCCAGCGAGAGCGCCCCGATGATCCCCAGCGCGACAGGGTCGGTGCGCAGTGCCTGGATGCGATCGACGCGGTCGAGCACCTGCGGGCTGGAGTAGGGGGCCGCCCGCAGCGTGGCGTCGGCGGCTGCGCGCCCGCCCGGCGTCGTCGCCAGCCACCACTCGCTGGGGTCGATCGTGCCGCCGTCGGTCTCGAACTTCAGCGCGGTCAGGGTCGGCAGGTCGACGATGACGTTGGCCCGCCCGGGGTCGAGCGTCGGGAAGCCGCGCACCGAGCCGACGATCCGCGCCTGCCGCCGCGCACCCTCCAGGTCGAGCGGGATGGTGTCGCCGACGTGGGTGGCGGTAGCGTCGAGGAAGTTGTCGCTCACCAGGATCGGCAGGGTGTCGGGCGGCAGCGGGCCGTTCGGCTTCAGCGCGAAGCTGACCGCCGAGTAGCCGTTGCCGCGGGCGGCGCCGGTACTGAACTGGAAGGCGGTGCCGGCCGCCGGCTGGGTCGCGGTGGGGGTGTTGGAGGCCGGCGCGCTCAGGCCGAACTGCACCAGCGACAGGTTCGCCTGGCCGCGGTCGAAGGGGACGGCGGCCCAGCTATTGCCCGAGAGCTGGTCGCTCGTCTGGAAGGCCACCAGATCGAACTGGCCCGTGCGGGCCACCCGTGCCAGCGGGTGCATGTCCAGGCTCGCCGAGGCCAGCGCGAGCGGGTACTCGGGCAGCATCAGGTGCGCGCCGGTGGCGGCGTAGGCCAGCGGGAACACGACCAGGTGCTCCCCGCCGTCGGCCGGCACCGTCGTCGGCCCGAGCGTGTACAGCATCCCACGCGCGTCCCGCACCACCAGCGTCAGCGACGGGAAGACGTCGGAGCGGCCGGGCTGGACCGGCGCGCCGGCCGGCAGCGGGTCGAGCGTCATCTTCACGTCGAGGGCCAGCCGCTGCGGCTGGCCGGGGAGCGGCAGCGTCGGTAGCGTCGGGCGTCCGGCGGCCAGCTTGGCCATCAGGTCGCTGAAGGGAACACCGGCCAGGTCCGGCCGGAAGGAGACGATACGGCTGGCCTGGCTAGCGTCGACGGCCAGCAGCAGGCCGTCGCCGGTCACCTGCGAAGCCTCGAAGAAGTCGCGCATGATCGGCATGGTCGCGGCCACGCCGGAGACCTGGCCGTGCGCCTGGGCCAGGTCGAGCTGCGGGATCGCGCTGCCGTAGCGAATGTCCGGCTGCAGGCGCAGGTCGGCACCGATCTGGTAGTCGGCCTGATCCTGCTGGGACAGCGCCCAGGTCGAGGCGTAGGACAGCGAGAAGAGGCCGATGGCGATGGCCAGCATCAGCAGCAGCGCCGAGCGCGCGTAGCCCAGCGGGCGGCGACCGAGCTGCCAGGCGCCGAGCGCGGGCACCAGCCCACGCACGCGGGTGGCGGCCCGGTCGACCAGGCGTGCCAGCAGCGGGATGATCCGCAGCGCGACGACGGCGCCGGCCACCAGCCCGATGGCCGGGGCGGCGACCAGCAGCGGGTCCAGACCCAGCTTGCCCTGAACCGTCTGGGTGATCGGCGCGCCGTAGCGGTGCAGCTGCCAGTAGCCGAGTGCCGCCGCGCCGAGCAGCGCCACGTCGATGCCGGCGCGCTGGGCCAGCCCCTGGGCGCGCTGGCGGCCGCGTGCGGTGCGGGCCTGCACGAAGGAGCGGGCCGCCGCCAGCGACGGCAGCGCCAGCGCCAGCACGCAGCCCAGCGCGGCGATGATCGACAGCCAGTAGGAGTCGAGCGACACCCGCGGGTGGAGCGCCAGCGAGATCGCGGCCAGCGGCCCGACGTGGTTCAGGATCCGCAGCGACAGGTCGGCCAGCCAGGGCCCGGCGGCCGCGGCCGGGATCCCCAGCAACAGCGCCTCCATCACCGCCATGGTCACGATCTGCGCGGTGCTCGCCCCGCGCGCGTGGAGCAGCCCCGTCTCGACACGCCGCTGGTCGACCAGCAGCTCGGAGGTCAGCAGCAGCGCATAGCCCGCCAGCATCGCCAGCTGGACCGTCACGATCAGCACGCCGGTGCGCGTCACCAGCAGCGAGCGCTGCGCCTGGCGCAGCAGCGTGTTCAGGTCGGTGTCGACCAGGAACTGGTCGTTGGCGTCGTAGCCCTGGTTGAGGCTGTCCTTGAGCCCGTCGACGTTACCGATCAGGGTCGGCACCATCGGTACGGTCGTCAGGGCGAAGTTCGGGTAGACGCGCCAGATGTAGCGGGCGCCGGGGCCGCTCAGCGCACCGAAGAAGGTCGGCTGGGCGACCAGGAACGGCCCGTAGGTCGTGAACGACGCCCCGACATCGATGCCGCCGGTGTCGAGCGGGTCGCCCCACCAGTAGGGGTCGGCAACGTCGTCGACCTGGTAGATGCCGCTGATGCGGACCGGCACGCTCAGGGAGGCGTTCAGCCGGTTGGTGACGCTGAGCGTGCTGCCGATCGACAGCCCCAGCAGCTCGGCGGTCGGACGGGGGATGGCGGCGTCGACCACGTCGCCGCCGGTGGCCGCCGGCCAGGCCCCGCTGGTCAGGTGGGCGTGCTGCTCGATCAGCACGAAGTAGCCGAACACCATCAGGTTGTGGACGCCGTCCGTCGGCTGGTTGGGCAGCGCGAAGGAGGTCGAGCGGGCCGAGCGCTCGATCCGGCCGCCGATCGGGCCCACCACCCGCGAGGCGACGCCGACGACGCGTGCGTCGCGCGACGCGTAATCGCGGGCCGTCGTGTCGATCGCGATCTGGATGTCCGCCTGCTGGACCGGTGCGTCGTGGAGCGTGCGGCGCAGGCCGCTCTCGGCCACCGCCGCGGCGTAGATCGGCCCGGCCGCCAGGAGCGTCGTCGCCAGCAGAATCGTGACGACGGCTGCTCCAAGGATCAAGCGGTCGGACCGCGCCCGCTCCAGCACCAGCCGCCACGCCGCCGTGACGATCGAACCCATCAGTGTCTACCATCCCGCACGCGGTGCTGGCCGAAACAATGCGGCGTCATCCTATCAGATGCTCCACACGTCGACGCGGCCGTGAGCACCCGAAAACGGGCCGGTTCGCGACGGCGGGTGCGGACAGACGATGGAATCCGTCCCCTACCCCGACTCACACCGGCTGCTCCTCGACCGCCGTCGCACCCGTCACGGCCACCCGCCGCGCGCTCATCAGCAGGCAGCCGATCCCGAGGACGCTCAGCACACCGAGCGTCCGGTAGCTCGCCCGGTAGTCCCCGAACACGGTCAGCGCCAGCCCGGCCGCCGCCGGTCCGAGCCCCCAGCCGATCGCGAAGAGCGCCGCGCGCAGCGTCAGCACCGGCCCGCGCGCCCCCGGCACCACGTCGAGCGCCATCACGCTGATCGCCGTGTAGATCACCGCGCCGAGCACGCTGGCGGTGGCGATGAACGCGAACAGCGTCCAGGGGCGGGTGAAGACGACGCCGAGGGCGGCCAGGTCGAGCGCGGTGAGCGCCAGCGCGATGCCGCACAGGGCGCGGGCGCCGGCCAGCCGCAGCAGCCAGGCGGTGGCCGCGCTCCCCACGACCTCCGCCACCCCGGCGACGAGGAAGAGCGTACTCAATGCGGCCGCGCCGGTGGCGAACGTGCTGACCGCGTAGGCACCGATATAGATGAACCAGCCCGACCAGACCGCGCCGAAGAGCAGGGTGGCGCCCAGGATCCAGCGCGTCTCCCGGTGGGCGAGCACCGCGCGATAGCGCGTTCCATACGCCTGACGGCCGCGCGCGGTCGCGGGCGCGACGGTGCCGGCGGGGAGCCCACGGGTGCCG
>DATKRJ010000271.1:0-61186 GCA_035532355.1 Thermomicrobiaceae bacterium
CTCTACCAGCACACCGCCGACGACCTGTACTACATCGCGCACGCCGGCCTCGGGCTGGACCTGCGCATCCTGGCCCGCACCGCCCGCGCCGTCCTCCGTCGTGACGGCGCCTTCTGAGTGCGTCGTTCCTCAAATCAGGAAGACATAGGCGTGCTTGAACTGGCGGCGGGGCTTCGCCGGTCGTCCCCAGAGGAAGGGCGTGGGCTGCCGGTTCCAATCGTCGACGCCGGCACGAAGCGCGTCCTCCACGGCAGCCACGCTCTGGCAGACGTGCCCGGTGAGGGCACGCTGATTGAGAATCTTCCAGAAGCCCTCGATGAGGTTGAGCCAGGCGGCAGCCTTGGGGAGCGGCACGAAGTGGAAGCGCGGGTGACCCCAGTTCCAGAGCATCGTGTCCAGCGTCCAGTGCAAGGGCAGGGCGTCCACGATCAGATAGACCTCGCCCACAGCGGCGAACGCCTCCAGGCCAGCGAGGAAGTGGAGCCAGGACGCGGTGTCGCGGGTGTCAGCCGTCTCCCTGAAGACCTCCCCGGTCCGATGCCTGAGGGCACCGTAGGCCCAGCAGTAGCCGTGCCGGGCGTGGTCGGGGCGATAGTGTGGTCGCTGGGCATCGTCGATCCCGTTCCCCACCGGCGGATAGTTTCTGGCCGCGACCGAGCCGCGCTCGCCCAGGCAGATCACCGTACGGTCAGCGGGTGGAGCGGTGTAGAGTTAGACGATGGCCCTTTTGTTCGGCGAAGTCCGGGTCGTCGCTCTCCTGTCAAATGCGCGGCCGCAGCCACTTGACGTGCTCGGCTTTCAGCAGGCGGCGGATCTGGCTGCGCTTGATCGGCGGGCCCTCCTTGTTCAGTTCCTCCTGCAGCCGGTCGAGCGTCCAGTGTCAGGTCGGCGGCACCTGCGCGCCGGCAGGTTTTGGCGGCAGGCTGCGCGCCTTGGTGATCACCCGGCTCTGCACGGCCTCGTCGTACGTGCTCGGGCGCCCGGGGCGCGGGGCATCCTCCAGTCCGGCCAGCCCGTCCGCGTTGAAGCGCTTCACCCAGGTCCGCACGGTGGCGGCGCCCAGGTTCAGCCGCCCGGCGATCGTGGGGGCGGTGTGCCCATCAGCCGGGAGTTTGACGATCCACGCCCGCACGGCCAGGCGCACCGGCGCCGTCTGCGCGCGTGTCAGGCGCTCGATCTTGACGCGCTCCTCGTCGCTCAATCCCCGAACTTGCAACGCCATCACTGCCACCTCCCGCGAGATCCCTCACAAACGATGGGCCTCAATTACGGAACAACGCACTTAGATGGGTCGTGGCTTACGGCTGCCCGGCCGTTGCCACGCCGGGCGAGTCCGGGGCACAATGCTCAATTGGGACAGCGCGAGTCGCCAAAACCCCCAGCCCTTGATGGTGGTGCTTCAGTCCTGTGCATCGGCGGCGCGCCCCCCCCCCTCGTCCGGCGTGGCCCGGTCGGGCGGCACCACAGCGGATTGCCCAACTGAGTGGCGGGGCATCGCAGAGCCTTGAGGACGTCGGACCCGTTCGGGACGGAATCACGGTGAATCGGCGAACGGTGAGTGTGAGCTTCGCCGGATTGGCGTTTGCGCGGCTCGCCAGCATCGGAGCGAGTTTCGTCGTCACGCCCACCGTTATCGACCACCTTGGCGTGGGGCTCTTCGGCGTCTGGGCCGTGTTTGGGTCGTCTCTCTCTCTCGTGTATCTCGCGGACCTGGGGCTCGGACAGGCGCTAACTCGGGCAGCCGCGATCCACAACGTCGAAGCCGACGTGCGCGGGCTAGGAAGAGTGGTCGCCCTGTCGATCGCCTTCTACGCGGCGCTTGGGCTTGTGCTGACGCCGGTCGTCTGGCTGGCCTCCCCGTGGCTGGTTTCTCTGCTCCACGTGCCGTCCGCGCACCGCGCCGAAGCCATGCTGACCCTGGTCGCGATGTTCGCGCTGGCGTTCTTCGGCACGGCGCTCAATTCGTACAGTCTGATCCCGATCGGTGCGGGACGTCTAGAAGTTTCGAGTGCCGTGGCGGCGGTGGCGGCGGTCGTCAATGCGTTCCTCGCGTTCACACTGCTCCGGGCCGGTTGGTCCCTTCCCGCGCTGGTCGTCGGGACCGCCGCCAGTGTCGTCCTCTCCAGCACGCTGTCGTGGGTAGTCGCCCATCGCCTCGAACCGGGGCTGCGTTTGACATTTCGAGGTTTCGACGCAAAATGGCTCCGCGGCCTTGCCGGGTATGGAGCGAACCTGCAGGCAACTACCATCGCAGGGCTAGTCAACGCCGAGGCGGATCGCCTTATCATCGGCTCCGTGGCGGGAGTATCGTTCGTAACTCCATACGAGATCTCGAACAGGCTAGCCGGATTGATTCGCGTGGTGCCGGGAATGGCGTTCTCGGCGTTGTTCCCGTACACCACCCAGGCGCACGCTCGCGGTGACGATCCACATATTCGCCAGCTCTACGAGCGCGGCACGGCTCAGGTCTCTGTGGTGGTTGGAGGGATGGTAGCCTACTATGTGGTCGCCGGCAGCCGGGTGGTGCATGCGTGGATCGGGCAGGACCTCGGCTCGACGTGGTGGATCTTGCCCGCTCTGGTTGTCAGCTACGGCCTCAACCAGCTTACCGGCATCGGCACCACGATCTCCCGCGCCATCGGGAAACCCGGCTACGAGACGGCGTACACGGTCCTAAGCGTCATCCTCAACATCGGCCTCACGCTACTGCTGATCCCCACGATCGGGGCATACGGAACTGTGATCGCCACCGTCGCCGCCACCGTCGTTAGTTCGGCATACTTTTTCGCGGTATTCCACCGGGCGCGAGACTATCCTATCGGCGCAGTCGGCCGACCGGTCCTGCTCGTAATCGCAGCCGGGACACTCGCCGCAGTTGCGGTGCGTCCAGTGCTGGCCTCACAACCGGTAGACTCACCGCGGTGGATCGAGTTCGTCATGTTGGCGGCCAGCGGCGCGTTGTTTAGCGTGGTGTATCTTGGCCTCCTGCTTCCGCTGGGCTTCTGGACTCGACAGGAGCTGGCGTGGGCGAAGCGAACCAGCCGCCTGGCGTGGAAGCGAGCGATCCGGGTTTTCGCTCGCACCGCTTGAGTCCGGAGAGCTAACGGTGACGAGAGTCGACCCGGTTATGGAAGTCCATGCAGACACGTGCCCGCTCTGCGGTTCCGACGAACAGCGAGAAGTGCTCGTCACCACCTCCGGGCGCCTCGTGCGCTGCCGCGTATGCGGGCTCGTGCGCAACCCCAGCTACCCGTCGATCTCTCCCTGCAAGCGATACTCCGAGGACTACTTTGCCGGACGTGTTTACCCGGATTACCTGGCCGGGGAGCAACAGTGGCGTCATGAAGCGCGGCTGCGCGTGGAATTTATGCGCGCCCTCGGGTTCAATGCCCCCGTGCTGGAGATCGGCTGCGCCGCGGGTTACTTCCTGGATGAGCTGCGCCGATTGGGCGTGCCGGCCCGCGGCATCGACGTCTCGAACTACGCCGCAAGCCACGCGCGAGGCGTCCTCGGTCTCGACGTCACCGTGGCCGACGTCGCGGTGGTCGAACTCCCGACAGGGACGCAGGGTTCCGTGTGCCTATGGCACAGCCTGGAGCACATGGTCCGACCGCTTGAGACGCTGTGCAAGTGTTACACGTGGCTGGCAGACGGAGGACGGCTCTTCGCCGAAGTGCCGAACTTCGGATCTTTCGCCCGGCGACGACTCGGCGCCGCATGGCAGCAATTGGTGCTGGAGGAGCATGCCGTCCAATTCGAACCGCCGACGTTCAAGGCGCTCCTCGAGTCCGCTGGCTTCCGGGTTCTGAGCATGACGACGGTCCCTCCTCGGATCTACCAGCGCCGGGCGCGCGACGACGCTGATCTCGTGGCAGTTCGCGACTCGCCCATGACTGTGCACCCGGCACTCGCACGGCCGCTCCAGAGGACGATGGGCCTAGCGTCACGGCTGGCCTACAAGCTGGACCCCCAATCGGAGAGCCTCATGCGCGTCGTCGCCACGAAGCGGTGAAACATGCGTCAACGTTTGATGCGGGCTGGAATGGCCGCCGTCGCGGAGCACGAACCCGGGTGGCAGTGGTTGTCGTGAATTGGAACAGCCGCGACTTCCTGCTGCGTTGCCTCGCCGCTCTGGATCGCAGGACCGACCCGGAGCGGGCCGAGGTCGTCGTGGTAGACAACCATTCGGCGGACGGCAGCGCCGACGCGGTGCGCGGCCGGTACCCGGCGATCCGGCTGATCCAAAACGACCGGAACGTGGGCTACGCCCGCGCCACCAACCAGGCGCTGGCCAGCACCCGCGCGCCGTACGCCCTGCTCCTGAACCCCGACGCTGAAGTGGAACGCGATGCCGTGGACCGCCTGGCCGCGGAGCTGGAACTGAACCCAGCGCTCGGCGCCGTGACTGCTCGACTGGTTGGAGACGACGCGATGGAGCACTACGTCCAGTCGTTCCCCGACGCCGCGTCGGTACTCCTGGTCCACACTTTTCTCGGCCGGCTCCTTCCGCGGTGGCGGGAGCGGGCGCGGCATCGCTACCTGATGCTCGATGCCGACGTGGCCACGATGGATAGAATTCCGCAGCCTGCGGGCGCATGCCTGATGGTGCGCCGCTCGGTGGCAGGCGAACCGCTCCTCGACGAGCAGTTCCCACTCTTTTTCAACGACACGGACCTCTGCCGGCGCATCTGGGACTCCGGCCACCCGATCGCGCTCGTGTCTGACGCGGTGGTCCGGCACACCCGGAACAGCGCCGCGCTTGCTGTGGACAACCCGCTCCTGACTATCGAGCATGGTGTAGCGATGATTCGCTACTTTCGCAAGCACGGGACGCGGCCGGAGTACCTGGCGGTTCGAGCCGGGGTGACGCTTCACCACCTGCTGCGCTATGCTCGGTCTAGCGCCGTGTTCGTCGGACGAGTGCCGCGCTGGAGCCATGGGCCATCGCGCCGCGCTTGGAGGAAGGGCATACCGCTACTCGTCTGCTGCCGAAGCTTCTTCGAAGTCGGCGACCCGCGATGGCAGTGACTGCACTCCACCGCGAACCGCATTCAGGCTCCCGCACGACCAGCGACTGCCGCATTGATCCGGTGTCAACCGACGTGGCAGCCTGCACGTCCCGCGCCTGGGTGCCAACCGTGGTCGTGGTGATCCTCAACTGGAACGGGGCGGAGCTCACGCTCCAGGCGCTCGCCTCGCTGCGCGCGCAGACCTATCCAAACCTGCGAGCGATCGTCGTCGATAACGGGTCAGGGGATCAGGCGTCTGAGATCGAGAGGATCACCACCGCGCATTCCGGCTGCGAGTTGATTGCGAGCCCTCTAAACCTCGGTTTTGCCGGCGGCTGTAACCTGGGCATCCACGCGGCGCTCGGTTCTGGCGCCGACTACGTGCTGCTCCTCAACAATGATGCCATCCTCGCCGCCGACACGGTCGAGCGGCTTGTCGAGACACTCGAGCGACGGCCCGGTGCGGGCGCGGCGAGCCCGTTGCTGTACTACACTGCGGCACCTGACCGCCTCTGGTGGGGCGGCGGAACGCTGACAACCGGGGCCCGGGTGCTGGCCCTGCACGACGAGATCGATGTACGTCGGGCGGTCGACCCCGAGGACCTCCCAAGGCAGTCAGACTGGCTCCCCGCCACCGTGTTGCTGGTCCGACGTGCAGCAATCAACGCCGCCGGGTTACTCGACACGGCTTACTTCCTGTACTGGGAGGACGTCGACTGGAGCCTGCGAATCCGCGCGGCCGGTTTCGACCTCCTGGCCGTTCGCGGTGCGTGCGCCTGGCACGCCGTGAACGCATCGAGCCGGAGCCTGTCCAATGCGGCGGTCTACTACTGGGAACGGAATCGATTGCGCTTCCTCGAACGCTGGGGTTCCTGGAGATCGCGCTGCATCGCCTGGGGGAAGATCGGCACGCGCCTCACCGTCTGGCCGCTCTGGCCGCCGCGAAACGATCCCGAGGCGCCGGTGAAGTTGGCAGCCTACAGAGATTACGTGCGACGCCGGTTCGGTGACCGAGGACCAATTGCATGATCGTCGTGGGCATAGGCCTTTTGCTGCTGATCGTCGCGGTCTATCTCTGGGCGCTGGAGAATATCTGGCGGGTACCTTTCAGCGCGTTGGGGGTGCTCGTCGCCGGGATGGCGGTCCATAATTTTCTGGTCATGCTGCTCATCCGGCTGCGAGTTCCTTCGCTCCTGATTCGAGGCATCCAGTCCTGGAAGGAAGGTGTGCTGCTGGTCCTCGGCGTGCTCCTGCTGCGCCGGGCACTGCGCGCGGTCCGGGAACGTCGGATATCGCGGTTGGTCCCGTTGGACGCTGTGGCGGTGGCTTTCGTAGGGCTGACTCTCGTCTACCTCGTCGTCCCGCGATCGGTCCTCCCTGGGCGCGGCGATCTGCGCCAGGAACTCGTCAGTCTGCGCACCATGCTGCTGCTCCCCGGGCTATACCTGTACGGTCGGGTCTTCTGGTCTGACCGCCGCGCGGACCTAATCTGGGTGGCCCGGGCAATCCTCGGTGCCGCCTTGATGGTGGGCCTATTTGGGTTCTTCGAGTTGTGGTTCGTGCCAACGCGCGTATGGCTGGACTGGGGCGTGAACCAGTTCACTGCGTGGCTCGGCTTCACCTACCATGGGCCGGGCGGTCTCCCCGAGAA
Source organism: Thermomicrobiaceae bacterium (assembly GCA_035532355.1). GTDB lineage: Bacteria > Chloroflexota > Chloroflexia > Thermomicrobiales > Thermomicrobiaceae > DASSZN01. Next base: position 6,661 of record DATKRJ010000271.1, read on the forward strand.
CTTCTTCCAGAGCACCGGTGCGGGACTCGCGCTGCGCCGCATGGTCTCGACGTACATCAGTCCTCTCGGCATCGCCTATACCGGGCTCCTCGTCGTGCCGCTGGCCGCCGCCGTCCTGGGACCGTGGCGCCTGCAGGGGCTGCCTCGAGGTTTGCGCTGGATAGCCTTCGCGATCCTCGGCATCAGTATCCTGCTGAGTCTGACACGCGCGGCCATCGCCTGCTTCGTGGCCGAGGCTGTGCTGCTAGCCCTGCTGCTCCGCCGCCGGGAACTCGTGGTGTCGGGCATCGCGGTCGCCATCGCGGCCGGGCTTGCGGTGTTCGCCTACCCGCAAGTGGCTCCGGTTGTAACCTTCGGGCTCGACGATGTGCGACTTCCTGCCGGCTACACTCTGGTCAGAGACGCATGGCGCGCGGCTGCACAGATCGGCCTGCCTGGCACAGCTCGAGCGCCGGCACGGCGCGTCAGCAGTACACCCTCCCAGCCCGGCAGTGACCTTATCGGCCGCACACTGAGCGGCCAGGACCCGTCGGTCCGCGGCCACATCGCGGCCCTCCGAGCAGGGTTCGCCTACGCAATGGCGCATCCGCTCGGCAGCGGGATAGGGAGCGGAGTGGACCGCTTCGGATCCACGACCGCGACCGGAGAGAGCGCGCTCTTCAGTATCACGGACGAGATCGGCATCCTCGGGGGCGCCCTGTACGTCGCCCTCTACACGCTGGCAGTGATAGCTGGCGCCTACGCCTTCCGCCGCGCTCCACATGATCCACTCGCGGCCGGATTCGCCTTGATCCCGTTCGTCGGCGGGCTGGCTCTTGTGCCGATCATGCTCACCAGCAGTGTGTGGGGCGACTTCTCGGTGACGTTCCTGTTCTGGTGGACTGCCGGCATGGCGGCCAACGCCTGGCCGGGCAGGCCGAAGGTGAACCCGGAGCCTTCGTCGCAACCCGAGGCCGCCGGGGCTTCCGAGGCCGCGGGGAATCAGCGGTGAGTTCCGCCGGGCAGGCCGCTGGCGAGCGTCCGATCCGCGTCGCGCTCGACATGACGTTCCCGCGGAGGTATCCGACGTGGGGATTCAGCGTCTACGCCCGCTCGCTGCTGGCAGCACTGGCCCATGTCGACGGAGTGCATCCGCAGGAGATCGGTGGCCCCCCGAGATCAGGGCTGCCGGCGACGCTGCGCTGGCTGGCGGCCGGGGCCAGCGCCGCGACCCGATCGGTCGGCGCTCGACTGCTCCATTGCCCGGCGTTCGTGGCGCCGTGGCTGGCCTCGGTGCCGACGGTGATCTCGATCCTGGATGCAGCGGCCTGGCGCTTCCCGGCCGACTACCCCCTGGAGTGGCGCCTGTACAACCGCCTCATTCTGCCGCGCCTCGGGCGACGGTCAAGGCGAGTGGTTACGATCAGCGAGGCCTCCCGCGCCGAGGTTTCCCAGTACTATGGCCTTCCGGTGGGGAAGATCGAGATCACCTACCCTGGGATCGATGAGATCTACTTCTTGGCGCCGGCCAGCCCGGGGGTTGCCGAAGTACGCGGCCGGGCTGGGAACGGTGGGCCGCTGCTCCTGTTTGTCGGAGCCCCGGTTCCCCGCAAGAACCTGCCGCTCGTGCTGCGCGCGCTGGGGAGCGCCCCAGCCGGCAGCGCGATGGCGAACGCGCGGCTCCTGATCACCGGAGCGACGGACGACGGCTTCGCCGACGACCGGCGCTGGATCGGTGAGCATGGACTGGCCGGTCGGGTCCTCTGGACCGGGCCGGTGCCGCAGGCCAGAATGCCCGAGATGTATGCTGCAGCGGATGTGGTCGTCTACCCGTCGCGGTACGAGGGCTTCGGGCTGCCGCCGCTCGAAGCGATGGCGATCGGCACACCGGTGGTGGCCAGCAACGCTAGTTGCCTCCCGGAGATCCTGGGCGACGCCGCGGTGCTCGTCGACCCGGACGACGACGCGGCATTTGCCGCAGCAGTCGAGGCCGCGCTGACGCGCACTGATCTACGTACCGGGCTCATCGCTCGTGGACGGACCCGCGCGGCCTGCTTCACCTGGCGAGCCTGCGCGCAGGCGACCGCCAACGTGTACCGGCAGGCGCTCGGCACTCGGCCCGTCCCGCAGAGCACCTGAGCCGACGTCCCGTTAGGGGGCTACTCGTCGGGCTCCCCGGAGTTCGGGAGGTTGCAGTGGCCGACCCCGAAGTCGCCGAGATGGTGGGTTCCGGTGGAGCGCCGCTCCCGCACCGCGCGCTGACGTGGGCGGTGCGACGCGTCCGGCCCGGCCGCGCCTACACCGTGGACCCCACGATCTCGAATCGGAGCCTGGCCGAGATCGTCGCGCGCCGCGCGGTCATGGCGCTGCGGGGCACGCTCCGCCGCCCGCTCCTCGCGGAGACACGCGGCGTGCTGTTCATCGGTAATCGCGTGTCCATACGGAATCCCCATCTGTTCCGCGCGGGACGTGGCGTCGTGATAGACGACGGGGTCATCATCGACGCACTCGGGGAGTGGGGCGTCGCGCTCGGTGACGGCGTGACCATCGCGGCCGGGACCATCATCAAGTGCTCGGGAGTCCTCTGGAGCCCGGGCAAGGGATTGATTGTGGGCCGGGGATCCTCCATCGGTGAGTACAGCTTCGTCGGCGCGACCGGCGGCGTGCGCATCGGCGCGAACGTCCTGTGCGGCCAGCGGGTAAGCTTCCACAGCGAGAACCATGCGTACGACGATCCGGAGCGGTTGATCCGCGACCAGGGGCTGTCACGGCGCGGCATCGAGATAGACGACGACTGCTGGATCGGGAGCGGGGCGATCGTCCTGGACGGGGTACGGATTGAACGGGGGGCCGTGGTGGCGGCGGGAACCGTGGTCACACGGTCGGTGGACCCGTACACGGTCGTCGCCGGGGTACCGGCGCATGTGATCGGGCGGCGCGGGCAGCGAGCGAACGGATGAAGAGGACGGACGACCGGTGGCCACCTCCGGGGCGACAGAGCTCAGGATGTTCCAGCCCGACGCGGCGGTGCCCTCGCCGGCCCCCCGCGCCGCCATGCGCACAATGGCACCGGCCAGTTGGGGTGTTCTGCACCCCGGGACCCATGACCGGGCGATGACGCGATCGGCAGCAACCGCAGCGGGCCAGACCCCGATCGTCGCCATCGATGGCCACATGATCGGCAGGCACGAGACCGGCAATGAGACCTACGTGGTAGAGCTCACCCGAGCGCTCGGGAACCTCGGCCTACACGACTATCTCCTGTATGCAGAATTCGGAACCGCTGTCCCGGGTCGCCTGACCGATGCGCTGGCGGTCGCGATCCGGCGCGTCCGAGCGACACCGTCCCCGCTACGCCTCGCCCGGCTCTATCCGCGACTGCTCGCGCAGGACGGTGTTGCGCTGGCCCACTTCACTTACATCACCCCGCCCCGATCACCATGCCCGGTCGTCGTCACGGTCCACGACTTATCCTTTCGCCGCTATCCGGAGTTCTTCTCCCCGCGTGTCCGGCTCGTGCTCGGCCTACTGCTGGGCTCGAGCCTGCGCCGGGCGCGGCACGTTCTTACGCTGTCCAAGTGCTCCCAGCGGGACATCGTCCACTTCTACAACATTCCGCCGGACCGAATCACCACGACCTCACTGGCGGCCGGCGATCAGTTCCGGCCGCGCACGCCCGACGAGATCCGTGCGGTGCGACACCGGTACGGACTTGCGGAGCGCTACGTGTTGGCCGTGGGCAACGTTCAGCCGCGGAAGAACCTGCCCAGACTGGTCGACGCGTTCGCCGCCGTCGCCGGCGAAGTATCCGATCTGCAGCTCGTCATCGCGGGGCAGAGCGCGTGGAAGGGATCGGACACCGAGGCCGCGGTGACCGCGGCCGGGGTCCAGGATCGAGTCCGGTTCACAGGTTACGTGCCGGACTGCGACCTGCCCGCGCTCTACTCCGGAGCCGCGATCTTCAGCTACCCCTCGCTATACGAGGGGTTCGGCCTGCCGGCGCTGGAGGCGATGGCCTGCGGCACCGCCACGATCACGTCCGACCGCTCGAGCCTCCCCGAGGTGGTGGGAGACGCGGCACTGACCGTCGATCCGACCTCGACCGCCGATCTGGCTGGCGCGATCCATGCTCTTATCAGCGACGAGACGCTGCAATCCGTCTACAGCCGTCGAGGGCTGTCCCGCGCCGGGACGTTCTCCTGGGCCGCCACCGCCCGCGCCACCGCCGCGATCTACGACCGCGTCATCGCGCAGGGCTGAGTGCATGCCCCGGCGCCGGGGTTCGCGCCGTGCAGGCGCTGCGGCCCGGTCCCGTCCAGACCTCCACAGCCGTCCGCGCGGACCCACGGATGGACGCGCTTGACCGGAAGCGAGTGCTATGATCGGCGCCGGAAAGGGCGTGCATGCGGATCGCAATCGTCGGCACTCGCGGGATACCGGCCGGCTACAGCGGGTTCGAGACCTGCGCCGAGGAACTCGGCACCCGACTGGTCGCTCGCGGGCATGAGGTGACGGTTTACTGCCGCTCTCACCACGTCACCTACCCGGAGACCACCTATCGCGGCGTGAACCTGGTGAAGCTCCCCACAATCCGGAACAAGTATCTCGACACGCTCGTCCACACCGCCCTCTCGTGTCTCCACCTGATCTTTGGCCGCCATGACCTCGTGCTCATGTTCATCGTGGGCAACGCTCCGACCATCCTCATTCCGCGCCTGTTCGGCCTCCCGGTGGTGCTCAACGTGGACGGTCTCGACTGGCAACGTGACAAGTGGCCGCGGCCGGCGAAGCATTACCTGCAGTGGTGTGAGCGGCTGGCGGGTCGGTTGGCCAACACCGTGGTGACCGACGCGCGGGTGGTGCAGGAGTACTATCGCCAGCGCTACGGCCGGAAGACGCGCCTGATCGCCTATGGCGCCGAGCCACGGCCCGGATCGCCGGACGGGACGCTGCAGCGCTTTGGCCTGCGCCCGCGCGACTATGTGCTCTACGTGGGCCGTCTCGTCCCGGAGAACTGCGCCCACGACCTCGTCGAAGCCTTCGAGCGGCTCGACACCGACATGCGCTGCGTGATCGTCGGAGACGCGCCGTACGCCACCGAGTACCAGCGCCAGCTACGCGCGCGGGCGAGCGACCGGATCCTGTTCACCGGCTATGTGTTCGGTCAGGGCTACTGGGAACTCATCAATAACGCCTACGCCTACGTGTTTCCTCCACAGGTTGGCGGGACGCACCCCGCGCTGATCGAGGCCATGGCCGCGGGGAACTGTGTGATCGTGCGGGATACCCCGGCGAACCTCGAGGTGGTGGGGGATGCCGCGCTGCCCTTCTCCGGCCAGCGCCCCACCGAGAGCCTCGCCGAGCGCCTCCGTCAGGTCATCGACGATCCACACCTCGTCGAGCACTACGCCGGCCGGGCGCGGAACAGGATCGCCGCGCGGTACTCCTGGGAGACGGTCACCGACGAGTACGAGGCGCTCTTTCGCAGTCTGCTCGACGGTTGACGAGCCATCGCCGTGGACACACCGCCGGTCGACGGTGATCAGCCGCGGAACGAGCGGTCAGCGGCACAGCGTCCCGAGGTCGACGGAGCGATCGGTGGCGAGCGGTGACGGGCTCGGCACCTGACAGCCCGTCTGAGCGACGGTCATCTGCACGGTCGCGACGCCGGGCTGACGACGGATCAGCAGCGCGTTGCTTGCCGGCATCGAAAAGACTACGGTGATAGTTCCACTCTGCCCGGGTGCCAGCGGCAGGCGGTATGAACCACCGTTCGGCGATTCCGGATCGGGCTCCGGCGGCGACGAGCTCGTGATGACCTGGCTGCCATTTGGCAGGTCGAGCTGGATCCACCAGTCCTGAAACCCCTCGTAGAAGTCGGTGCCGGGCCCGGTGCCCGTGTTCGTCAGGTGCAGGTCGAGCGTGGCCTGAATGCGTCCCCCTGACGGAGGCGACAGCGTGAGCGTCGTCGTCGGTTGCAGATTGGTGCTGGACTTGTCGGTGACCAGATTTCCGTAGGTGATAGCTAGCGTCGGCACGCCCGAGTCCGGCACCAGGCGACCAGACCACCGCCGCTGGTCGAGCATCGCCTCGACCTTGGAGTCCGCGACGTAGATCTGAACGTCCCTGCGGTCGGCGGCGGCCATCACGCTCTTGCCCGCCGAGATGAGCTCACCACGCGGCGACGCCTTGAGCCGATCGACCAGCGCCTTCCCGATCGTTCCGAGAGCCTCTTTGTGCAGGTTGTTCTCCGGGCCGGAGATGATACCCTCAATACGCAGCTTCCGCGGACGTTCGATCTCATCGTAGACATTGTCCGCCGTTATCAGTCGATCCTCACCGTCGATGTTGACGGTCATCGGCCCGGTTACCCGCAGGAGGTCCGACACGAGCGACGGCTCCACCGCGACCATGCCGTTGATACTGGGCCAGTCGGTCGCGGTGTACATCGCCATGAACTGCTGCCCCGACTTAGGAAAGTCGGCGTACCAGGTGGCGTCCTGAATCAAGAATCCATCCTGGGGAAAGTATTGCTGGATCGGCCACGGCTCCGGCAGCTTTGCGGGTCGGAGCCGCACGTAGTCGTCGCTAAGGTCGTGGACGTCGAAAAACTGGTAGTCACGAATCTGCCCGCGGTCGATGGTGACCAGGGCGACCGTTCCCGGGAATCCGCCGGCGGGGCGCAGCTCACCCCAGTTCTGGAAGAGGAACATGTACCGTTGGGGCCCGCGCTCGCCGAGCGCCCCGATGACGGCCGGGAGGTCCTGGTTGGCCAGACGGTCGACGTTGACCCGGGCGCTGAGGCGATCGAACGTGTCCAACTGGTGGGCGAGAGAAGCCGGCAGCAGACGGTCGTCGATCGTGGTGCGGACCGCGCGGGCCTGATCGTAGTTGTTCACCATCGACCGGATGTCGGCAGTGTGCGCCTGGAGCACGTCCAGCCAGGTCTGACCGGTCGGTGGTGTGTGGCTCATCGCCCCGGTGGTGGTGAAAGCCGCGAACACCTGCTCGCCGACACGGGCGCCCGTCTGACCTGCCGAAACCAGGTCTCCGGCCATGAGCAAAGCCCGGCGCGTCGCCACGTAGCGCGGGCCGACCCACGGGACCACCGGGATCAACCGGTTGAGGATCGGCACGGACACCGTGTCATTCAGCGTGCCGAGGTCGGTGTGCAGACCATCGAGCTCGCCGATTGCGCCGGCCAGGTCGGACTCGCGGATGGTCGAGGGGTCGCGGTGGGCGAGAGACTGGAGCACGGCGATCTCGGCTCGCGCGGACCGATAGGCATGCCACGCCATGTAGCCGCGCACGGCGACAAACCCGAGAAGAGCCAGCAGGCAGATGCTGCCGGCAACGCGCAGTACAGTACTGCGCCCACGAACCGCAGGCCGGCGACCTGGACGAGGCGCCACCTGCGGCGCGGCGATCGTCGGCTGCGACGGCTTGACCTCCAGCTTCGCGAGCGGGGATGGTCGCCGGGACTCACCCGCCAAGGCGTCCGCGCCTTTCCGACGCGGCTGGCATACCCGCAACCGGCCGAGGCTGGGCCACCGGCAGCGCTCTCCTCCTCGCTCGTGTCCGTCTCGTGTCTATTCGCGCGGGCCGGAGCGTGCCTCCGGCCCCACCTCAATCCTACCTCAAGCCCGGCGCGTACCGGCTACCGCCCGACCGCGACCATCCGTTCGATCGCCACCCGCGCGCGAGCCGCGATCTTCGCGTCGACCGTGACCGGATACACCATGTCCCGCAGCGCGCGATGGATGCTCTCCAGGGTGATCGTCTTCATATAGCCACAGACCGCGCTCTCGCGGACCGCGATGAACCGCTTGTCGGGTGCCTGGCGGTTCAGGCGGTGAAGGACGCCGGTCTCGGTCGCAACCAGGAAGGTTCGCGACGTTGAGGCAGCCGCGTGCCGGACCATCCCCTCCGTGGAAAGCACCCGAGTTCGAGACGCGTCGAGGCGCCCCGCCTGCAGATCGAGCAGGCACTTCGAGCCGCACGCGCATTCGGGATGCACGAGGAGTTCGGCATCCGGGTGGCGCTCGCGCGCCCGGTCAACATCCTGCGCCACGATCCCAGCGTGGACGTGGCACTCGCCCATCCACAGGTGCATGTTCGTCCGGCAGGTCTCACGCCGGACCCACTCCCCGAGAAACACGTCGGGCAGAAACAGGATCTCGCGCTCCCCAGGAATAGACCGCACGATGTCCACCGCGTTGGCAGAGGTGCAGCAGTAGTCGCTCTCGGCCTTGACCTCGGCGGAGGTGTTTACGTACGACACGACGACGGCTCCCGGGTGGTCCGCCTTCCAGGCGCGGAGCTGGTCCGCGGTGATACTTGCCGCCAGGGAGCAGCCCGCCGCGAGATCCGGCAGGAGCACGGTCTTCTCCGGACTGAGAATCGCCGCCGTCTCCGCCATGAAGTGGACGCCCGCGAAGACGATCACCTCGGCGTCGGTGCTGGCGGCCTGGCGCGCCAGCCCCAGTGAGTCTCCCACAAAATCCGCGATGTCCTGCACCGCGGGGATCTGGTACGTGTGCGCCAGGATCACGGCGTTCCGCTCACGTCGGAGGCGCCGAATCGAGTCGAGCAGGTCGTCGTCGGGCGCCGTCGAGTCCGTCGTATTTCGACCCGTTTGCGGCAGTGTCGTGTACATCCTTCTCCCTCGATTCCCCAATGCATTGGAGTTCGCTGCGAAGCGCTCCGAAATGTGAGTCAGTTGGCCGCCCCCTGTCCAACCGTCATCTCTCGAGGCCCATCGGTCGCTCCGGCCCGCCGCTGATCTCACGCGGACCGATGTAGCTGAACAGACGCGCCGGGCGCCGCGTGCGTCGGTCCCGTGAGCCCGGCACCGGCGCCAGATCCCAGCGCGCGAGCATCTGGCGGGAGAAATTGCTCGGGTCGTATTCGTCGCCCACCACCGTCTCATAGACCGCCCGCAGGTCGGCCATCGTGAAGCTGTCCGGGAGGAGATAGAACGCGAGCGGCGTGTAGAGGATCTTCTGGGCCAGCCTCCAGCGGGCGTACGCGGCAATGCGCCCGTGGTCGAATGCCAGTGCTCCGGGCAATCGGTCGATCGGGAACCACGCCGCGTCGGCAACGCCGCGCCCCGGACGTGCCACGCCCACCGGCGGACTGCCCGGAGATGCGGGTGGCAGGATGGCGTAGTACGCGACCGAGATAGCCCTCCCGCGCGGGTCGCGTCCGGGATCGCCGAACGTGTAGAGCTGCTCCAGGTACAGACCCCACAGCCCCGTCGTCTCTACCAGGATTCGCTGCGCCGCGTCGTCCAGTGGCTCGTCCGCACCGACCGGCCCTCCCGGAAGCGCCCAGGACCCCCCAAACACCCCGTCCAGGTGCCGAACGAGCAGGACCTGGAGCCGACGATCCGCCAGGGCGAAGCAGGCGATGTCGGTTGTGAGTAACAGGTCGCGCGGCATCCGCTTCCTCCTCCGTGCCGCTGTCAATAATAGTCATTGGTACCATACACTGTCAACTACCTGCAGCGCCGCTGCCGCGATCTCGCGGTAGACTGTCAGGCAGGATCGGCCGCACCGGATTCGGAGGCGCGATGAGCACCCCTTTTGAGCGTTCCCGGGTTGTCTCGGACATGCTGCAGGGCTACCGCCGGGCACAGGTGCTGATCGCCTTCGCCGCCCTTGGACTCGGCGACGCGCTGCGACTGGGTGAGCGGACGCCCGGGGAGATCGCGGCCGAGGTCGGGGCGGACCCCTCGTCGGTGGGAAGACTGCTGCACGCGGCGGCGCTGCTCGGCCTCGTCGAGGCCGACGGCGAGCGCTACCGCAACAGCCCACTGACTACCGACGTCCTGACGACCGACGGCGCCGCGTCGCTGCTGAACTTCGTGCGTCGTGAATCTGCGTTTTACCAGCGCTGGAGTCACCTCACCGACGCCGTGCGAAGCGGAGAGCGCCCGGAGGCGAACCGCCGCGACGAAGGCGAGGCCGACTGGGTGCGCGGGTTCACGTTGGCGCTCTACGACACGGCGCGGATCGCCGCGCCGGGCATCGCGGCGGCGCTCGCTCCGCTGCTCGATCGCGTCGACCACCCCATCCGGTTGATCGATGTCGGCGGCGGACACGGCGGCTACAGCATTGCCCTCGCCCGGCGTTATCCACGCCTGACAGCAGTCGTGTACGACCTGCCCCCGGTCGTCGAGGTCACGCGTGAGATCGTCGCGGCGACAGACGTCGCCGACCGGGTAACTGTGCAGGCGGGGGACTTCCACGTCGACCCAATGGGCGGCGGCCACGATGTGGCGCTCCTGTTCGGCGTACTCGTCGGTGAGGATACGGAGCGGAGCGTCCGTCTACTCGAGACGGTGCGGGGTTCGCTGAGGCCGGGTGGGCTCGCCGTAGTGCGCAGCCATCACGCCGGCCGCCACGGCGAGGCCAACCTATCCGGCGCGCTGTTCGACCTACAGATGCTCCTGGCGACGCGGGGCGGCGGCGCGCACGAGCGAGACGACACGGAGGCGTGGATGCGGCAGGTTGGGTTCGAGGTCATGCCGCCCATCGAGGTACCCGAGCCCGCTACCGGGCGGCTGCTGATCGGGAGGGTCCCGGCGGCTCCGCGGTGAACGTCGGCGAGCCACAGTCCTCGTCGCCCGTCGGACCTGCCCAGTATCGACCCGGGGTACGAGCGTGGTCGCAAAGGGCGGTGTATACCTGCGAGGACTTCGTGTTGTCTGATCCATGCCCGCACCAGTGTCGCGGTGGTTCGTTGATAGGATGACCGCGTATCCTCGACCAGTCCGAGGAGAGAGCATGCACGCCCTCACACCGACCATCGACGAACTACCCGCAGCCGAGGTCCACGCGGCGTCGGCTGCGAAATTGGACCCGCCGGCCGAGATTCGATCGCTCTCTGTCGTCATCCCACTGCTAAACGAATCCGAGAGCCTTCCGACACTGTACCGGGAGCTGACTGGGGAGCTCGGCGCGCTCGGCCTGCCCTACGAGATCATCTTCGTTGACGACGGCAGTACCGACGGCTCCGCCGGCGTGCTCCGCGCCCTCCACGCGGCGGACGATCACCTGCAGGTGATCCAGTTCCGGCGCAACTTCGGGAAGTCGTCCGCGCTGCAGGCCGGCTTTTCCGCCACCCGCGGCGACGCGGTCGTCACGCTCGATGCCGACCTGCAGGACGTTCCGGCTGAGATCCCGCGGCTGCTCGCCGAGCTCGACCACGGGGCCGACCTGGTGAGCGGCTGGAAGGTGCCGCGCCAGGACCCGACCAGCAAGCGCCTGGCGTCATCGGTGTTCAACGCGGTGGTGCGCCTATTTACCGGCGTCCACCTGCACGACTTCAACTGCGGGCTCAAAGTCTACCGAGCCGAGGTGCTCGACGAACTGCGACTCTACGGCGAGCTCCACCGCTACGTTCCGGTGTTGGCACACTTCCGCGGATTCCAGGTCGTGGAGGTCCCTGTCTCCCATCGACCCCGCCGCTATGGCCGATCCAAATTCGGCCCGGGACGCTTCGCCCGCGGGTTCTTCGACCTGCTGACTGTCCTGTTCCTCACTCAGTACACCCGACGACCGCTTCACTTCTTCGGCTGGTTCGGACTGAGCACCCTCGCGGCGGGCTTCACGATCAACGCATACCTCGCGATACTCTGGTTCATGGGCCGGCCGATTGGGCAGCGGCCGTTGCTGACGCTCGGCGTCCTGCTCATGATCGTCGGCGCCCAGTTCGTCTCGTTCGGCCTGCTCGGGGAGATGATCGCCAGCGGCTCGTCACAGCAGGAGTTCTCGGTGCGGCGTCATCTCGGCCGACATCACCCGCTCGCCAATGGCCGGGGCCCGGATCTGTCGGAGTGAGTGTCGCCCGATGACCCTTGCTACCGAGTCCGTGGCCTGCGACCTCTGCGGTGCCGACGACCCGGAACCGTACCTCCCGCTCGTCGACCGCATGCTTCTGGGCCGGTCGGAGCGCTACCGGCTCGTTCGCTGCCGCCGCTGTGGCCTCCTGTATCTCGATCCGCGGCCCACGCCCGACGCGCTGGTCGCCGCCTACCCCGACGACTACGCGCCCTTCACGCGCCACGGCATCGCCGCGCGCGCCAAGTCGGCCCAGACGCGCCGCACCGTCGATGCGCTCTGGCCGTATCTGCAGCCACCGGCGCGGGTGCTCGACCTGGGCTGCGCGACCGGCGACCTGCTCGATGCGGTACGTGCCCACGGTAACCTGAACGTGCTCGGCATCGAGCCGAGCGAGCGCGCCGCGGCGATCGCCCGAAGCGTCCGGCAGCTCGACGTCCACGTCGGCGACCTGGAGTCGGCTGCGCTGCCGACCGCGAGCGTCGACGTGGCGCTCCTCTCCCACGTCCTGGAGCATCTGGCGTCACCGTCTGCCACGCTCCGCGAGCTGCGGCGGGTGCTGCGACCGGGCGGAACGCTGGTGCTATGGCTGCCGAACGCGGCCTCACTGGCCGCCACGGTACTGCGCGAGCGCTGGATGGGCTACGACGCCCCGCGGCACCTCTACGCGTTCTCGATCGAAACGCTGAGCTCGACCCTCGACCGGGCCGGTTTCGCGGTGACGGAGGTGAGCCACGAGTGGATCGGGTTGGAGTGGTCATGGGGCCTGCGCTACCTGGTGCGGGAACGCTCAGAATACGGTTGGATGGACCGGGGACTCGCGCGGCTGCACCCCTTCACGACAGCGGCCTTCACGCCGCTCTCGGCGCTGGCCGCCGCCGTCGGTCGGGCCGGGCGGATTCGTGTGACAGCCCGTGCCCGACCGGTAAGCAGCGATCTACTCCCGGCACGTCAGGCGGCTACGGGCAGATCTTCCGCGGCGTCGATGGCGGTTTCTCGTGCGGCGTCGGCCAGCCGAGCCTCGCTGCGCTCGCCAAAGCGGTAGATAGAGCGAATGCGTCCCGCTCTAGCGGCGGACACCACGTCCTCGGGCGACGACAGTCCGAGCTCAACGTAGAGCCGCAACGCGGTGCGGGGTCCAATGCCGCGCACCCGCATCAGGCTGACCATCTCGGACGGTAGGCTGGCGTAGAGGTCCTGGTAGAAGTGCATCTCACCGCGCTCGAACAACTCGCCGAGCTTGCGACGCAGCCGCTCTCCAAGACCCGGAAGCGCCAGCTCGCCCTCTGGGGTGACGAACTGTGCGGCCGGTACCCGCAGCCGCAGCAGCATGCGCGCGGCGCGGCGATAGGCCTTCACCCGATACGGGTTGGCCGCGGTCGCGTCCAGGATCGACGCGATGTTCAGCAGGATCAGCGCGGCGTCGTGATTGGTAACCGTAGCTCTCTTCATGGCGGACTCCGACTCACTCCGGATTAGACACATAATTATACCATACTGTGATGCTTTATGGTAAGTGTTCATCCCACCGCGCTTGACACGGTTCGCGCGCCGCTGCTAGAATTCCGTGCGGTGATCCGCGCGGCGCATTCGTCTAGTGGCCTAGGACACCGCCCTCTCAAGGCGGAGACCACGGGTTCGAATCCCGTATGCGCTACCAACGCGAACGCCCCGGACCGCTCAGTCCGGGGCGTTTCACATCACCTGGTCCTCAAGGGCGAGCCGTGTGACGCGCTCAGAATCCGAGCGCCAGTCCCTCCGCTCGCGGATCGGAGCCCGCCGCCAGCACGCCCGTCTCTTGATCGATGCCGATGATCTGGGCCGCGCCGCCGCCACCCCACGAGCCGAGCACCCGCACCCGGTGGCCACGTGCCCGCAGCTCCTCGATCACGTCGGCCGGGACACGGTCCTCGATCCGGAGCCCGAAGTCGGCCGGTCGGTTGACCGGATCAGTGCCGGGGAAGCTGGTCCAGCGCGGCGCCTCGATCGCCTGCTGCTCGTTCATGCCGAAGTCGATCATGTTGACCAGCATCTGCATGTTCCACTGCGGCTGCCCATCGCCCCCGGGCGTGCCTCCGACCCAGCGCGGGCGGCCGTGCTCGACGACCATGTAACAGTTGAGCGTGTGCATGGTCCGCTTGCCTGGGGCGATTACGTTCGGGTGGCCCGGTTCGAGCTCGAAGCCGCGGCCCGCCCGGTTGTTCAGCAGGATGCCGGTGTCGCCGGCCACCACGTTGCTGCCAAAGGCGGCCGACAGGCTGTGGATGAACGAAACGGCGTTGCCCTCGCCGTCGATCGCACACAGGTAGGTGGTGTCACCGGCACGCTCGGGGATCAGACCGGCGTTGACCTGGTCGTGGGCGCGCATCATGTCGATCGCGCCGAAGCGGTCGCGCGCAAAGTCGGCGCTCAGGATCACGTCCAGCGGCACGTCCACCATGCGCGGGTCGCCCGAGTACGCCAGCCGGTCGGCGAAGGCCATTTTCTTCGTCTCGGCCATCAGGTGGATGCTGTCGGCCGTATCGGGTCCCAGAGCCGCGACATCAGCGTTGGATAGGATGTTCAACTCCTCGAGCACGATGTGGCCCTGAGTCGGGAGGCCCGTCTGGAGGACGGTGAACCCACGGTACTCGGTGCTCAACGGCGCGTAGACCTCGGACGTGTGATCGGCCATGTCCGCGAGCGTCATCAGCCCGCCAGCCTCGGCCATGAACCGGTCGATTTCCCGGCCGATCTGGCCCTGGTAGAACACCTCGGGTCCGCGATCCGCCACCAGCTGCAGCGAGCGCGCCAGCGCCGGCTGGCGGAACATCGTGCCGGGCCTCGGCGGTGCCCCATTCGGCAGGAAGATCGCCGCCGTCGTCGGATACTTCGCCAGCTCGCCTGCGCTGTTCGCGATCCAGCGGCTGATGGTGTCGGTCATCACGTAGCCCTGATCGGCGTAGCGGATCGCGGACGCGAAGAGATCCTGGGGAGACATGGTTCCGAAGCGCTCGATCGCGGTGAAGTAGGCGTCTACCGCCCCAGGGACCGACACCGAGAGCGGGCCGTAGAAGGGCATCTTCTCGTAGCCACGCTCCCGGAAATACTCCAGGCGGGCCGCGGCGGGGGCGATGCCCGACCCGTTCAGCGCGGTCGTCGTGCCGGACTTCGCGTCGTAGTAGATGAAGAACGCGTCCGCCCCGAGCCCGCACATGGCGGGGAGGACGACCGCCGTGGTCAGAGCGGCGGCGATCGCGGCGTCCATCGCATTTCCGCCGCGCCGCAGGACGTCCAACCCCGCGCCAGTCGCCAGCGGGTGGGCGCTGGCGACCATCCCGTTGCGCGCTCTGACGACGGCTCGTTGGGTGCTCCTGCTCACGGTCATGGCCGGCTCCTCTCATCGGGCGGGCCGTCGGCCCGCGCCCTCCCCGCGCCAGGCTGCCTCGGCATCAGCGAGACACGTCGGTGGAAACACACCGGGGCAGCATACCCGGGTGTGGTCCGCATTGCCACGCCCCGCGGCCGCTCACGCCCGGCGAACCGCGACCACCTCGAGGTGCGGGTGCCAGCCGACCGGCAGGCGCCCCAGTGGCAGCCGGGCGGCAAGCGCGCGGGACACTCCGAAGGGGATCTTTCTGAGCTGAGCCTCGGTCAGGGATGACGAGATCAGGAACTCGACGTCAAAGCCGTGCCGATCAAGGTCGACCCGCAGTTCGGCGCACGACCGCATCGAGGGGTGCCAGAAGTAGGCGTCGTAGAGCCCACGCACACGGTAGTAGAGCTCGGCCAGCCGACGATTTGGCGTTTTGAGGAGATAGGACCCGCCCGGCCGCAGTACCCTGGCGACCTCCGCTAAATGCCCGTCCAGGTCCGGCAGGTGCTCGACGACATCGCTCGACAGGACCACGTCCATGGTTGCCGCGGCGAATGGAAGGTACTCGACGTCGGCCGCGACCAAGGCGGCTCCGGGCACGCGCCGCCGCATCGCCGCCAATGTCGTCGCCGTCAGGTCAACACCGATGAGGTGCCCAAAGCCCAGCCTCGATAGTCGCTCCAGGATAAATCCCCCGCCGGCACCGACCTCCATCAGCCGCGCCGACCGCGGGAACCTGGCGAGCCGGTCGAGCAACGCCCCTGGCGGGTTGTACTGCCCGTAGGTGTTGGACCAACTCGGGTAGGCGCGATCGAGCGCCTCATAGAACCGTCGGCGCACCTCGATCGGAACCGGCCGGCCTCGGTAGGCGTCCGCACACGGTCGACACAGAAAGGCGCGACCGTCGAACTCGCGGTCGCAGAGCAGGCAGTGACGTCGAGAACGCTCAACGACCACGCCGCAGCCCCCGTCCAAGGGACACGACGAACCAGGCGGCGGCCGCCGCGATCAGCAGCCCGTAGAGGGAGAAGAACAGCGGATCGCGACGCGCAGTGCCGCCTACCCGGTGTAGGGAGTCGCCGGCGATCGAGCCGAGTGGAAGATCGTCACGGAAGCCGACGTTCAGCACCAGGCCGCCGCGCGACGCACCCGGATCGCCGGCCAGCATCAGCGGCTGGTCGCCCGGCGGGCGCGAGGTGGACCACTCCACGTCGAGCGGCCGGTCGCCGGGCTTGACCACCACCTCCAGCGCGCGCCCGGCGGTGTTCGCGAGCGGGTGAAACGTGCCCTCGAGCGCGTTGGTCTGGCCCGAGAGTACATAGCTGTCGAGCGATCCCCGATAAAGCGCAGCTCCATCCGCATAGCTAGGGCGGAAGATGAGATCGCCCAGAGCCGGCTTCCCATCCTCGAAACGGGTGCCGTCAGCGTAGTCGTCGGTCGGTGAGTAGCGGAAGGTTACGGCGTTACCCTGCACCGAACCGGACGACGCCAGCGTGAAGCGGTAGGCCGCACCCAGGGAGTCCGGGATCGAAGCGAACTCGAAAGTCACGTGGCTGTTATCGTGCATGTCCCGCGCGTTGATCGTCACCGTGCGGATCGGGGTCGGGTCACCGTCACGGTACAGTGTGAGCACGACGTCGTGGTCGTTCACGCGCGTGGGCTTCGGCAGGGTTGCGAACCGCGACAGTTGCACGTAGCCGATGGTGCCGTCGTCCAGGACCACGTGAGCGTACCCCTCGGCGCTCCCGTCGACGCGCACGCTCGAGCCGCCGGGAAGGTCTTCGAGGAGTGGACCGTCGACGGGAAGCTGGAGCACCGGCGCTGCCGTCCCCGAGCGGAGTTGGCCGACACCGGGACTCAGGTCGGCGCCGAAAGTCGCGACCCGCAGGGTGATGCCGTTCAGGTTCGGGTAGTCGGAGATGAAGCTCTCGCCGACCGAGCGGCTACCGGTGAGCTCGCCGAGCCACTGCTGGTCCGCGGGCCACGTGTGGAAATCACCGTCGGGGTAGCCGGGGTCGAACTGCGGCGCGTAGCGGAGCTCGACTGTGGCGCCGCCGGTCACGGTGCTGAGCGGTGTCTGGCTCGACGGGTTGGGCGGCACGATGCCGATGCTTAGCCGGTTCAACCCGTCGCCAGGGGCGACGAAGACCTGGCTGACCTGCCGCGCGACGGTCAGCGTGCCGTCCGAGGCCGGCAGGTCCGGACGGAGGACCCGCTCGACGGTGCAGGCGGGCGCCAGCGCCAGGATGAGCAGCCCGAGCACGACGACGAGGCCACGTGTGACTGGCCGCGGCCGGCTAACGGACCTCATTGACGACCTCGACCAGCGCGACGGCGGGATCTGGCCGAGCGGCACGCGGACCGAAGCGCGTGCGCAGGATGCGGTACGCCATCCACAGCGAGAGCGCCGTGAACAGGCTCCGCACCAGCCCGAGGAACCAGTCGGCAGGGATCTGCGCGCCGACGATGGTTTGCGGGTCGGGAAGCGCGCCGATCCCCCGGGGGTCGAGCGGCAGAAAGAGATCGGTCGTCATCTCGGTCCCCCAGTGCATCGCGAACAGCCCGAGCAGCAGGATCTGGAGGATGTGGTAGCCGATCAGCCGGCTATCCCGATCGATCGTGAGCGCGAGCAGCGGCACCAGCCAGATGGCGTAGGCGGGCTGGAAAAAGACCAGCGCGAACATGACCAGGAACACCGCCGACCCAGCCGCGGCGTAGTCGCACGATCCAACAGGGTCCCGGTCGAAGAACCAGACCGTCAGAAGCGCGTAGGCCGCCGGAAAGATGAACAACTGGTCGTTGAAGCGAAACGGCAGCACCAGATCCGTGAGGTAATCCACGTGCTGGTACCGGTTGAGCAGCGTCAACGTGGGGCTGCTCCCGGTCAGCGCGAGCACCGCGATCTCCATCACGGCCCAGATCGCGATGAGGCCACCTGCCAGCACTGCGAGCTCCCGGCGGGAACGCCGGTAGCTGATGACGTAGAAGGGAGCCAGCACGAAGGGGAAGAAGCGCGTGACGGCGCCGAGACCCAGCAGGCCGAGTCCCGCATACCGCCTGCCGCGACTCGCCGCCCAGATCGAGACCACGACCGCCAGCACCGCGATGCTGTCGTGCCTGCCGTAGATGACGCTGGTGTAGATGACGAGCGGATTGAGCAGCCAGAGCGCGAGCACACGCCGGCGCCGCTCGGGCGTCACGATCCTGGTGAGGACGTAGCCGGTCGCCAGATCCGCCGCCAGGTAGGGTAGCTTCATCAGGAAGAGCGCACGCGGCAGCAGCGCATAGTTCATGAAGTTCACGCGGAACTCACCCGGCTGCGCGCCCAGTCCAAGGATCGCCGCGGTTCGCGACCAGATCGGCTCAGCGCCCGGCAGGAGTGGCTTGATTAGCCAGAGCCACACGTTGTGGACCGTCTGGATCAGGAGCTGGCTACCCCAGTCGAACCATTGCCCGTGATAGGCGGCGTCCGCGGCGCGCGAGTAGATGTGGTAGAGGTCGAGGTGCGCGGTGAACGGCATCACCAGCAGCCGGATCAGCACCCCCGCCGCCCAGATCGGCGCCGTCGGCGACGTCCACGCGCCGCGGAGGACCGCACTCACCCTGTCCATCGTCCTCGGAAGCTCGACGGCCGTCACCGCCGCGATCTCCCCCTGGCGAGTCGGGCACCGGCCAGCGCGACAGGCAGCGCGACGACGAACACCCCGCGCTGCATCACGGCCGCCGCCACGACTCCGCCGACGGGCAGGCCGAGCACGCCTCCGATGGCGGCCATGGCCGCCTCGCGCAGACCGAGCCCACCGGGGAGCGGCGAGAGCATACCCAGGAGGACCGGCACGCTGGTCAGCCAGAGGAGCGCCGTACCACCGAGCGATATGCCGACGGACTGGGTAACCGCCCAGACCGCGACCAGGCCGAGCGCCCAATAGATCGCCGTCAGCGCGGCAACCGTGCCGCGCTGCGCACGGTCGGTCGCCAGCAGCCGCGTGCTGTCCACGACCTTCTGGATGAAGCTCGAACGCGAGCGCAGGCCGACCACCACGGCCAGGCCGGCGCACCCGACGAATCCCACGGCGACCAGAGCGATGACGATACCGGCGAGCCCGACGGAGTTCAGCTGCTCGACCGCCGATCCGCCGGTGAGGAGCATCGCGACGACAGCGGACATTGCCAGCGCCAGCGCGTCGAGGACCTGCTCCACGACCAGCGTCGGAGTGGACCGCCCGAACCCGATGCCGTGCAGCTGACGTGCGAGCAGGCCCTTGGCCGGTGAGCCGGTGTATCCGGGGAGAGCGTAGTTCACGAGCGAGGCGGTAATGGTCATCTCGACGGCGCTAACGAGCGGGAGATCCGCCGCCACCGCTCGCAGCATGGCGCGCCAGCGAGCAGCGTGGACGACCGGCAGCGCCAGCCCAACCGCGGCGAGGAGCAGTAGCGGCACGGGGTGGGCGCGGACGATCGCCTGCCAGACGGCTGTGGCGCGACCGCTGACGATCAACACGGCGAGCGCGACGATTACCGGTCCCCAGGCGAGTACCACCGCCAGGAGCCGGTTCCGGACGGGTCGAATATCGGTACCGGGCGCCGTCTCGATCGTCATCGGCGCACCCACGCGGGTTCCGCCCGTGGGTACGGCGCCGTCGCGGCGGGCAAGACCTCGACCAGGCGCCGGGCCAGCGCGTCGATCGACCCGACTTCATCGAACGCGGCTCGGGCCCCCTCACCCAGCGTCCGGCGATGGTCGCGGTCGGCCAGGCGCCGGATAGCCGCCGCAAGCTCCGCCGGATCAGCGGGCGGCACCAGCAGCGCCGACCGCTCGTCGTGGAGAACCCGTCGAACCGCTGGGGTATCGGCAGTGGCGATCGCGGCTCCCATCGACATCGCCTGGAAGACTTTGTTCGGCACCACCCGCGCGGCCTTCGCGGTGTCGCCGAAGATACCGAGTACCACGTCGGCGGACGCGATGCGTCCCGGAAGCTCCGCGTACGGGACCCAGTCGACGAACACCACGTTCGTGAGCGCGAGCTCGATGGCCAGCGCCCGCGCGGCACCACAGGTCTGGCCGGTGCCGATCAGGGTGAAGGCGAACGCTCCGTCGTCGAGGAGGTGGGCGGCACGCAGGATGGTGTCGACGCCCTGCAGCGGCGTGAACTTGCCGTAGAAGAGCACCTGCAACGGTCCGTCGGAGCGCGGGGGCTCAACCCGATTCGGATCGAACATGCGGTCGTCCGCGCCCACGTCGAGCTGGTGGATCCGCCGTGGCGCCACCCCAAGCCGCTCGACCAGGTAGCGGCCGTTCTCCGGCGTGTCCACGAGCACGGCGTGCGCCCGCGCCAGCGCCATGCGGTCGATCGTCTCCACCGCGCGGGCTCGACGCGTCCCGGCTCCGACGAGCCCGCGGTCGTCGACGAGGGTGTCCGTCAGCGTGACGAGCGGATTGAAGATCACCGGCCGGCGCAGCAGCCGGATCAGCGGAGCGAGCACGAGCATGTCGAGCTGCCCGATGTACCCGACGATTGCCACGTCGGCTCCGCGCAGCACGAACATGGTGCGACCGACGAGCGTGAGGTACGCGCGAATCAGCGTGGCGGCCAGGAGCAGCCAGGAAACCGGAGAATGGAATCCGGCCACCTTGTCGCGCCGCCGCTCCCAGACCGGTGCATGCAACTCGCGCACGTCGAACCCCGCGCGCCGCAGGGCGGCGATGACCAGCGCGTTCCGCGGGTACTCCCGCTCGTATGTCCCGACGTACAGCACGCGGAGGGGCTGGCGGCTCACGCGGTCCCTTCCCGATCCGGATCACCCGATCGGCCGGATTATACGTCTGGGCGTACACGTATCCGGCCGGCCGACCGGCTCGCGGCCGCGGGAGCGTGGGTGCCGAACCGTCCGATCAGCCTCCGGTCTCGTGAAGGGCCGTGGCGAAGGCGTCGACGAATGACTCGACCTCGGCAACGCCCATGGGCGTCGAGAGGCAGCCGAACAGCGTCGGGGTCACGAAGATGCCGTGAGCGAGCAGCGTCCGATACACCGCGTCGAGGCGCGTCGTCTCCTGCGGTCTCGGAAACGCGTTCGTGTAGGTGGCGAGCGGGCGCCGGTGCAGGTGGACGTGGAACAGCGACCCATGGCCGGCCGTCTGACCCTCGATACCCGCCTCGGTCATGACCTCCTCGAACCCGGCCCGCAGCTGCCCCGTCAGGTGCGCCAGACGATCGAACTCATCGTCGGTCATCTTCTGCATGGCCACCAGTCCCGCCACCATACTGACCGGGTTGGCGTTGAAGGTCCCGCCGTGCGGGGCCCGGGGACCGGTCGACGGGTCGAAGACCGCCATCACCTCGGCCGAGCCGCCAAGCCCGCCGATCGGGAAGCCGCCGCCGATGATCTTGCCCATTGCCGTGAGGTCCGGGGTCACACCCAACACCGCCTGCATTCCGCCACGATCCGCGCGGAGCGAGATGACCTCGTCGAAGATCAGCACGATGCCGTAGGCGCGCGTGATCTCACGCAGGCGGCTGAGGAAGGTGCGGTCGGCCGCGTGGAGCCCCATGCTGCGCGGCATCGGGTCGATGAGGACGGCCGCCAGCTCGCCCCGATGCGCCGTCAGGAGCCGTTCGGTGGCCTCGAGGTCGTTGTAGGGCAGGACCACGACCGAGTCGAGCACCGCCTGCGGCGTACCGACCGAGTACGCGACCGAGAGGGGATCGCCGTGTGGACCGGCGGGGGCGGGCTTCGTGCTCACCTCGGCGAAGTCGTAAGACCCGTGGTAGCAGCCGTTGAACTTGGCGATCATCGGCCGCCCGGTGAAGGCACGGGCCGCCTTGATCGCCATCATCACCGCCTCGGTGCCACTGTTCGTGAAGCGCACGCGCTCGACCGAGGGGATGCGCTCGGCGAGGACCTCGGCCAGTGCGACCTCCTGCTCAGTCGGCATGGCGAACGCGACTCCGCCGGCGAGCTGGTCGATCACGGCCGCGTTGATGTCCGGGTCGGCGTGGCCGTGGATGAGCGCCGTGTAGTTATTCAGGAAGTCGTAGCGCGCCTGTCCCTCAACGTCGACGATCACGGATCCGCGGCCGTGGGCCGCGTACGGAGGATACGGAGCCATGTAGAGCGTCGTTCGGGTGTTCCCGCCTGGGAGCACGTGACGGGCGCGCTCGAAGATCCGCGCCGAGGCCGAGCCTGTCTCCAGGAAGGCGTTTCCCGATGCCCTTCTCTCCGATGCCATCTCGTCGGCCCCCTTCGTCGATGCACCGCGCTGGGTACGCTCGCGACTCTCGTGGCTAGCGCATCGTACGGCCATTGCGGAAGGTGGTCAAACGGTCCGAGCGGCAGACCTCCTGGAGCGGGTTACAGAAAAGACGAGTGCCGGGCGGGCACGGATTCCGTGCCCGCCCGGCATTTCGCGACGTGCGCGCCGAGGGCCTAGTAGTCCATGCCTGCCGGCATGGACGGGGCCTTCTGCTCCTCCGGCTTGTCGGAGATGAGGGCCTCGGTGGTCAGGATCATCGACGCGATCGAGCAAGCGTTCTCGACGGCCGAACGCGTGACCTTGACCGGGTCCAGGATGCCCCACTCGATCATGTCGCCGTAGTCGTTGCGGATCACGTCGTAGCCGATGTTCGAGTCATTCTTCTCCGCGTGCAGTCGGCGGACGTTCTGCACGACCACGGCACCGTCGAGGCCTGCATTGGCGACGATGCCGCGCAGCGGCTCCTCGAGCGCACGCTTGACGATCATGACGCCGGTGCGGATGTCACCCTCGGCCTTGACGTCATTCAAGGACTCAGCCGCGAGCAGCAGCGCCACGCCGCCGCCCGGGACGATGCCCTCCTCGACCGCGGCGCGGGTCGCGCTCAGGGCGTCCTCGACGCGATGCTTCTTCTCCTTGAGCTCGGTTTCGGTCGCGGCGCCCACCTTGATGACCGCCACGCCGCCGGCCAGCTTGGCCAGCCGCTCCTGGAGCTTCTCACGGTCGAAATCGCTCGTCGTCTGCTCTACCTGGGCCTTGATCTGCTCGATCCGCCCCTTGATCTCGTCCTCGCTGCCGTAGCCCTCGACGATGGTCGTCTCGTCCTTGGTCGCCACGACGCGACGCGCCCGGCCCAGGTCCTGGACCGTCGCGCTGTCGAGCCGACGGCCGACCTCCTCGGAGATCACCTGGCCGCCGGTCAGAATGGCGATGTCGCGCAGCATCTCCTTGCGGCGGTCGCCGAAGCCCGGCGCCTTGACCGCCAGCGGGTTGATCGTGCCGCGCAGCTTGTTGACCACCAACGTCGCCAGCGCCTCGCCGTCGACGTCCTCCGCGATGATCATGAAGTTCTTGGTGACCTGCAGCGCCTTCTCCAGCACTGGCAGGATGTCGGCGACAGCCGAGATCTTCTTGTCGGTGATGAGGATGTACGGCTCGTCGAGCTCGGCCTCCATGCGATCGGTGTTGGTGACGAAGTAGGCCGAGATATAGCCGCGGTCGATCTGCATACCCTCGGTGAACTCGGTCTCGAAGGCCAGGCCGCGCGACTCCTCGACGGTGATGACGCCGTCCTTGCCAACCTTCTCCATGACGTCCGCGATGAGGTCACCGATCTCCTTGTCGGCCGCCGATATGGCCGCCACCTGGGAGATGTCGTCCTTGCCGCGGACTTCCTTGGCCATCGCCTTCAGGGTCTCGACGACCCTCTCAGAGCCCAGATCGATGCCCTGCTTGAGCATCATCGAGTTCGCGCCGGCGGCGACGTTCCTCAACCCCTCGTGCACGATCGCCTGCGCCAGCACGGTCGCCGTGGTGGTTCCGTCACCGGCGACGTCGTTCGTCTTGGTCGCGGCCTCCTTGAGGAGCTGCGCGCCCATGTTGGCGAACGGATCCTCGAGTTCAATCTCCTTGGCCACCGTCACGCCGTCGTGCGTGACCGTCGGGGCGCCGAATTTCTTGTCGAGGGCAACGTTGCGGCCCTTGGGCCCAAGGGTCGTCTTGACCGCATTCGCCAGCACATCGACGCCCTCTTTCAGCGACCGGCGCGCCTGCTCGTCAAATTCCAGGATCTTCGGCACGTTTCCAACCCTCCTTGTGGTGTGTAACCTATTGCGATTCCCTGCTCGATGGGTCGTCTCAGTCGGTGACGATGCCCAGGATATCCTTCTCGCTGAGGATCAGGACTTCTTCGTCGTCCAGCTTCAGCTCGGTGCCGGCGTACTTGGCGAATAGCACCTGGTCGCCGGTCTTGACGTCCATCGGCAGCCGCTTGCCGTCGTCGGTCAGTCGACCGGAGCCGACGGCGATCACCTCGCCGCGCTGTGGCTTCTCTTTGGCCGTATCCGGCAGCACGATGCCGCTCTTCGTGACTTCCTCGCGCTGGAGCGGTCGCACGACGACTCGATCGCCCAGCGGCCGCACCTGTGTCTTCACGGTCGACATACCGGTGGAACCTCCCTCGCTCAATCCGACCCCTACCGTGCCAACATTCTCTCGCCCGCTGAGTTTAGCACTCGCACAGCGAGAGTGCTAACACGCCGTATCTTAGCGAACGAGTGGCAAGACTGCAAGAGGCCGAGCCACCGCGCCGCTTCCCGGTCGAGGCCCCGGGCACGCTCCACCGCGCCATTCGCGGCACGTCGGGCGACGCGATCGGCACAGTCGTCTACAGCGGCGGGATACTGAGGCGTCTGAAGATGATGCATAATCGGTCGGCGCCGCCGGCCGGCGCCGCGGATCGAGACCAGCGCTTGGGGGTTGTCGTGGACTACCGCTTCGCCGCGCGCGTGGGCGCCATCCAGCCGTCGCCGACCGTGGCCGTGTCCGATCGCGTGCGCGAGCTACGCCAGCAGGGGCACGACGTGATGGATCTCGGCGGCGGCGACCCGGACTTCCCCACCCCTGAGCATATCTGCCGCGCGGCGGCCGACGCGATGGCTCGTGGTGACACCCACTACGTCGCCAGCCCGGGGATCATCGAGCTGCGTGCCGCGATCGCCCGCAAACTCAAGTCCGACAACGGCATCGATGTCGAGCCATCGCAGATCGTGGTAACCCCCGGCGGCAAGTCCGCGCTCTTCTCGGCCGTGCTGTCGCTGGTTGGCCCTGGCGACGATGTGGCCATGTTCGATCCGGGATGGGTGTCGTACGAGCCCATGGCGACCATCGCGGGCGCGGGCACGGTCCGAATCCCGCTCGACCCGGCCAACGACTACGAAGTCACCCGTGAGGAGATTGTGCTCAACCTCACCCCGGCCACTCGAGTGCTCGTCGTCAACACGCCCAACAACCCCACCGGCAGGGTACTCTCGATCGGGGAACTCGAGGTTATCCGTGACGTGGCAATCGAGCGGGACCTGATCGTCATCTCGGACGAGATCTACGAGAAGATCGTCTACGATGGGTACCGGCACATCAGCCCCGCGTCGCTGCCGGGCATGGCCGAGCGGACGCTCACCTGCAATGGCTTCTCGAAGGCCTACGCGATGACCGGCTGGCGCCTCGGCTACATCGCCGGTCCGCGACCCATCATTCAGCAGTTACTCAAGATCCACAGCCACTCGGTGACGTGCGCGAACTCGTTCGCACAGTACGGCGCAACCGCCGCGCTCGATGGACCGCAGGGCTTCATCGACTACATGGTCGAGGCGTGGGATCGCAGGCGTCACCTGATGGCGTCGGGACTGAGCGCGATCCGTGGAGTGCATTGCCCGCTGCCGGAGGGCGCCTTCTATGCCCTCGCCCACGTCGGTGGCACCGGCATGACCGGCCAGCAGGTCGCTAAAGTGCTCATCGACGAGGCGCGAGTCGGGGTGACCCCGGGCGACGCATTCGGAGCGGTCACGGCGGACCACATCCGGTTGAGCTTCGCAAACTCCGATCAGATGATCGAGCAGTCGCTCGAGCGCATCCAGCGGGCGCTGGAGGGCTAAGCGAACTCTGAGCCGCAGACAAGTCCTCGCTACAGTCCGCTCATGCGCAACACCTCGAGCCCACGCTCCTCGAGCGCGGCCACGAAGCGGTTGATCCCGACCAGGTCGCTGGCGATATGGCCGGACACGATCAGATTGCCGCCGCCCTCATGGCGCAGTCGCTCCGCCTCCTCCGGGGCGACGTGGATGTACAGGACCGTGCGCGTCCCGTGCTCGAAGTAGGCGCGAGCCACCGGGTAGCCACCGTTCCCCCCCGCTCCGTGCACGACCGCGAACTTTCCGAGGGGTTGGTCGACAGCACCTACCGGCACCATGATTCGCGTGGGCGCATTGGCGAACTCAGGGAGCGTCATCAGCGCGTCGATGGCGTGCTGCACCCGGGCATCCTCGCCCAACGGCTCGACAGCCTCCCGGACCGTGTCCTCCATCACGCGCCGCCCCACCTCGTCCAGCGGAAGATGCAGGTTGAGAAACGGTAGCCCAAGGAGGCGCGCAACCGACGGCACGTGGTCGAAATTGGCCGCCTGCGCCCGCAAGAGTGCGCGCGTCATCATCCCCTGGATGGCGTCACGGGCCGCGGTGGCCGGCACTCCGTGCTCGACCATGAGCTCGACGTGGCGCGTCAGGACCTCCGGGAAGTTCAGCGTCGCGGTGCCGCCCGCCGGATGGTGGGCGATCACGCCGTCGACACCGAGCTGACGGGCGAGGAGGAGATCGCCGGAGCCGATATCGACCCCCATCATCACGCGCTGAAGGTCGGTGCCCTCGACGTAGACGGCGCTGTCCGCCGCGAGGTGCCGCGCACCCGCCAGCTCGACGGCCAGGTTGACGATCTCGGCGGTGCTGAGCCCGGCCATCGTCTCTCGCTCCCGATGTGGTCCACGCGCCAACCCGACGCGTCACCGGAGGTCACGTGGACGCGACGAAGGGCCATTATCGGGCCGCGAGGGAGACGCCGCAATTCCCTCGATCAGCCCTCCCTGGCGTGCCGGGCCTTGAGCTCATAGAAGTGGACCTGACCGTCGTCGCGGGTGGCGGCATTCATCTCGCCGCGCGTCTGCCGGAACACGGGAGTCAGATGCCACTGCTCCCAGTCCGATCGCTCTCGCCAGGTCCCCACCACGACGCGGCGATCTTGCTCACCTTCCGGGATCAGGAGCTGGGCATCGATCCATCCGGGCTGGCGGCGCGCGTCGTCGATGCGCGCCTGGTAGGCACGGTCCCACTCCTGTTCCTGACCTGGCTTGACGGTAGTCTCGGTGATCACGGTTATCATCGAGTGCGCCTCCCAATCATTCGCGCCGTGACGCCGGACGTATCCACCCTGGCTACGCGGCGTCGGCACGGTCCGCCGCGACACCTGCGCTCCAGCACGATCGATACCAGTCCGGCCGGCAGTCGAGGTGACCGGGAAGGTTGTCGACGGCCGGCGCGTTCCCTAAGATCGTGGGGGCAACCTGGCGAGCGCGCCACGGCGGCAGCGGGAAAGGCGACCAGATGCAGTCTCGCGACGAGATTCGACTTACCACGCTGGCGAGCTGCGCCGGCTGAGCATCCAAGATGGGCCCGGCGGCCCTGGCGCAGGTGCTGCGCCCACTCATTCAGCGGAGCGATCCCAACCTGATCGTGGGTCTGCAGACCAGCGATGACGCCGCCGTCTACCGTCTGACGGACGACCTCGCCTTGATCCAGACGGTGGACTTCTTTCCACCCGTGGTGGACGATCCCTACGTCTTCGGCGCGATCGCCGCCGCGAACGCCATGAGCGACGTCTACGCCATGGGCGGCGAGGTGATGCTCGCGCTCAACATCGCCGCGTTCCCGGACAACGTCCCGCTCGACATCCTGACGCGCATTTTCGAGGGCGGAGCCGACAAGGCAGCGGAGGCCGGCGCCGTCATCGCCGGCGGGCACACGGTTACCGACGACGAGCCCAAGTACGGCCTGGTGGTGACCGGGACTGTCCACCCGGAACGCATTCTGACCAAGGGCGGCGCCGTGCCGGGAGACGTCGTGTTCCTTACCAAACCGCTCGGCACCGGCGTGATCACCACCGCGCTGAAGTCGGAGGACGCCGAGCCGCGACACGTCGACGGTGCCGTGGCGTCGATGCTCAAGCTCAACCGTGCGGCGGCGAGGCTGACTCAGGACGTGGGCGCGCACGCCTGCACCGACATCACCGGGTTCGGATTGATCGGCCACACTACCGAGGTGGCCGAGAAGAGCGGCGTGCGCATTGCCCTGTACGGCTCGACGATCCCGCTACTCGACGGCGCCCTGCAGTACGCTGCCGACGGCCACATGCCCGGGGGAGCGTTGCGCAATCGTCAGTTTTACAGCCAGGAGCCGCGACCTTTCCTCGAGGTCCGGCCCGGGGTCCCGGCCGCCCTCCTGGATCTGTTGTTCGACCCGGAGACCTCCGGCGGCCTGCTGATCGTCGTCGCGGACGATCGCGCCGCGGCGCTGGAGGAATCGTTCCGCACGGCCGGCGAGGACCTGTGGCGCATCGGCGCGGTCGAGGCGGGCGCCGGCATCGTCCTGACGCCGTGACGAACGACGATCCAGGTCGGATATCCTCGGGACACCCGTGGCCGCACGCTCCCGGCCGCGAGGTCCTCGAGCGCCTCGGAGTTCGACCGAGCAAGGCGCTGGGCCAGAACTTCCTGCACGACCCGAAGATCGTCCGACGCATCGCCGACGAGGCAGACCCGGCTCCGACCGATCTGGTCGTCGAGGTTGGCCCCGGTCTCGGTATCCTGACGGCGGAACTGGCGCGGCGCGCGGAACGCGTCGTGGCCGTCGAGCTCGACCACCGCCTGGCCGAATACCTGCGCGACGCGTTCAGCGACCCGCCAGTCCACGTGGTCGGGGCGGACATTCTCACAGTCGATCTGCATTTGCTGACCTCCGGCCGTCCCTACACGGTCGTCGCCAACCTCCCATACTCCGTCGCCGCGGCGGCTATCGAGCGCCTGCTGGAGGCTGACCGACCGCCGATCGCGTTGGTGGTCATGGTCCAGCGCGAGGTTGCCAAGCGCATCGTGGCGCGGCCACCCGACATGAGCGTGCTGGCCGTGGCGGTGCAGTTCCACGGGCGGCCCAGGATCGTCTTCCGGCTCGGCCCGGGAGCCTTCTTCCCTCCCCCGAAGGTCGATTCGGCCGTGCTGCGGATCGACGTCAATCCCGAGCCGCGGCTGACGGGCGAGCGGCGATTGGCGTTCTTCAGGCTCGTGCGAGCGGGTTTCTCCCAACGACGGAAACGACTCGCCAACGCGATAGCGGCGTCGCTCGACTCCCCCAAGCCCGACGTCGAGCAACGTCTGCGCGCCGTTGGGATCGACCCGGATCGTCGGGCGGAGACCCTCACGGTCGAGGACTGGCTGGCCGTCGAGCGGGGGCTGGGGGCACTCACGCGTGCCGCGCATTGAGATCGCCGAGCCCCTGACCCTTTTCGCGCCGGCCAAGCTCAACCTGGGGCTCGAAGTGCTCGGCCGCCGCGCCGACGGCTTTCACCAGATCGTCAGCATCCTCCAGACGGTGAGCATCTTCGACCGAATCGACCTGCTGCCCGCACGGCACCTGAGCTACGTGGCGATCGGCGGGATCCGGCGGGACGAGGACCTAGTCTGGCGGGCCCTCCGGGTTGCCGAGACCCGGCTTGATGTCACCATCGCCGCCGAGATCCGGCTCCATAAGTCGATTCCGGTCGCGGCCGGGTTGGGCGGTGGATCCAGCGACGCCGGCACCCTCCTGGGTGCCCTGGCCTCTCTGATTGGGTTGACTCGAGACACAGCCCGTGAAGCCGCGGCGGCGCTCGGCAGCGACGTCCCGTTCTTCGTGAGCGGCGGGACCGCCACGGCGCGGGGCACCGGAGCCCGGGTGTCGTCCCTGCCCGACCTCCGTCGCGCGTGGTTCGTCGTTGTCACGCCCGACCTGATCCTCCCGGAGAAAACGCGCACACTCTACGGCGAGCTCAAGCCGACCGACTTGAGCAACGGCGATGCCACTCAGATGCTGGAGGAGCGCATCAGGGCAGGGGATGCGCTCGACCCGCGGCTGATGACGAATAGCTTCACCCGTCCTCTACTCGCTCGTGCAGAGGTTCGACGCGCGGTCGAGGTGCTGCGCGCCGCAGGAGCCGAATTGGTGCTGCCGGCAGGCGCGGGACCGTCGGTTTTCGCGCCGGTTCGTGGGATCGGCGACGCCAAACGGCTATCGGCGGGGGTCGCGAGCGCCGGGTATGTCTGCCGCGTCTGCACGACGGTGCGGGCCGGATTGAACGACGGGCGTCTCGCCGCCGCGACCGTGCGGCAGTCGACGCCGCGGGAGTGAACGGCGGAGCGGCCGGCGAGTGGATCAGTGAAAGGGAGCACAAGGATGTCGAGCGACGAGCGGCGTCAGGACCTGATGACGCGCATCCGTGCCGAGGTCAATGGATTCAGCGGGGAGTTCGCGTTCGCGGCGAGAAACCTCTCCTCCGGAGACGAGGTTGCGCTCGACCCGAACCGCGTGATGCCGACCGCCTCGACCATCAAACTGTGCGTGCTGGCGGAGCTATATCGCGCCATCGATTGCCGCGAACTGGATTTCGAGCGGCGCATCGATCTCGTCCCGGATGACCGGCGTGGTGGCTCCGGGATCCTGAAGGATCTCGAACCCGGCCTGCTCCCGACGGTTCACGATCTGGCCACCCTGATGGTCGCGCTCAGCGACAACGTCGCCACCGCCGCCCTGGTACGCCTGCTGGGTGCCGACCGGATCATCCGGAGCGCGCGGGGTTGGGGGATGGGGAGTACCTCCGCGCAGTTCAGCGTGCCGGAGGGCGGCACTGCGACGGACTACGGTGCGTCCACCCCGCGCGACCTGATCCACTTGCTCAGCCGGATCGCCACCGATGCCATCATCTCGCCCGAGGCCTGCGCGGCGATGCGGGCTATTCTGTGTACCCAGCAGTACACGGACCAGATCTCCCGCTATCTCCCCTACAATCCCTACGCGCGAGACCGCGGCGACGACCAGCCGGTCAAGGTCGGTAGCAAGAGCGGCTTTATGGCCGGAATCCGGGTCGACGCGGGGATTGTCTGGCTGCCGGACAGCACGTACGTCATTGCGGTCATGACCGACGGCAGTACCGACCGGACCTTCGCGCCCGAGCACGAGGGCATGCGCCTGAACGGTCGAGTCTCACGCCAGATATTCGACTACTGGGCGCCGGAGTCGCTCCGGTGACATGCCGCGGGGTTTGTCGCTGTAGTGCAAGGAGTTGGGATGTCGGAGGCGTCCCGTGTGACGCTCGGCCGGCGACGAGACATCATGGCGTGCGCCGTCGCGCGCCGACACTGCTCACCTGGAAGCAGACCCGAGGTACAGCGCGTCCCACTCGCGCTGCTGGGCGGGCGACACGCGGGCGAACGACGCCGACGCCTCGGCCAGCAGACCGCCGGCGGTGTCGCGGACTTCTGCGTGTGCCTCGATGATGCGGCCGCGGTCGCGCGTCATCTCGCCGTCCACGGTCACCGGTACTCCAACGGGGACCGGACGCCGAAAACGAACCTCCATGCGTGCGGTAACCGCCAGTCGTCCCGGGGCAGTTACGGCCCAGCTCATCGCCTCGTCCAGCAGGGTCGAGACGATACCACCGTGCGTCATCCTGGCGTAGCCCTCGTGCTCGGCACCCGGGATGAAAACGGCGCGGATCCGCTGATTATCCACGCGGTAGAATGCGAGACGTAAGCCGATCGGATTGTGTGTACCGCAGCCGAAGCAGCCATGGTTCGTGACCGTATTGACGCGCCGCGCCTCGTCCATCACCCCGTGGTCCTCCTTCATCGAACGGCCGAGCATACCACCAGTCGCGGCATTGACGCCGACTGGTCGGGAGCCTTGACCGCGACTCACGACATCGCTATCGTCGGAGCGTCGACGACGTTACGTTTCGAAGTCTGGGAGTCATCGATTGACCTCATCGGGTGAACGGGCGCCTCACGGCCGGCGCTGGCCATGGGTGGCGGCGATCGGCCTGGTCGCGGTGCTGGTTGTCAGCGGCACGCTGCTCGTCCGCTGGCTGCTGGGTAGCGCCGCTGGCCCGGCACCGGCTCTCCCCGCGGCGCTGTCCGTGCTCCGCGGTCAGTGGTCGGAGCCCATCCTCGTCCCGACTGTGCTGCCGGGCTGCCTCGGCTACGCCACTGGCGGGGCATCGGTCGTCCAGGACCCACAGGCGAGCGGGTCGCGTGCCCTGCGGATCGCGATGGCACCCCAATCGGGCGCTGGGTGCCCCACCCCGGTCGTCAACCCCGACGTGGTCTTGACCGAGGGACTGGCGCTCGAGTCGTTGTCGGGAGTGGTTTCCACCGTGTCATTCGATCGACTGCAGCTCGCGCGGAGCGCCGAGACGGACGCTGGCGGGGCCAGGCGGGTCACGCTGCAGTGGCACTGCCTCGACATGATGTGCCGCCTCACCGGGACGACGAGCGCCGGGTTCTCGGAGTCCGACCTCGTCACCTTGGCCACCTCGGTCGCCATCGCGTCCCCTTGATCGTTCGCGATACCTGATCACCCGTGCGTGTCCGAACGCCGACAACAGGGACCCGTGGCCGGTGCGTGCGGAGGTCCGCCATAGTACGATTGCGCGCGACTACACGCCACGCGCCACGCTCGACGCGGCGCGCTCTTGACCGTTGACGGCTTCTCGGGGGCCCCCCGGATGCCCCGCGAGGAGGATCCAACCGGTGCCTGCGAGAGTCCTGAACGGACGCTATCGCCTCGACGAGATCATCGGCGAAGGCGGGATGGCCGTGGTGTACCGCGGCTACGACCTCGTCCTCAACCGGATCGTCGCGATCAAGATGCTTCGCGGACAGTACGGCGGAGACGCCAACTTCCTGCGGCGGTTCGAGCGCGAGGCGCAGGCCGCCGCCCGGCTCTCCCACCCCCATATCGCCAACGTCTACGACGTCGGGACCGACGGGGACGCGCGCTTCATCGTCATGGAGTACGTTCACGGGCCCAATCTTAAGGAGTTGATCCGCAGGCAGGGTCCCTTCACCGTCGAGGGCGCCGCGTTCATCCTCCGTCAGGTTGCCGGCGCTCTGGACTACGCACACGCGCATGGACTGGTTCACCGCGACGTGAAGCCGCAGAACATCCTGGTCGACCAGCACGGCGTCGTGAAGGTAGTCGACTTCGGCATCGCCAAAGGCATGAGCGATGCCAACCTGACCGAGGCCGGCACCGGGATGGGCACCGTGCACTACGTGTCGCCCGAGCAAGCGCGAGGCGAGGTCGCGACCGCGGCTTCCGACGTGTATGCGACCGGGATCGTGCTCTACGAGATGCTCACCAAACAGCTGCCGTTCGAGGCAGACACGCCGGTCGGCGTGGCCATGCAGCACGTGGCTGCCGAGCCGTACCCTCCGAGCGCGTTCAACCCTGCCATCCCGCTCGAGGTCGACGACGTCGTCCTGACGGCGTTGGCAAAGGATCCGGCCGATCGCTTCCCCAGCGCCGCGGCGCTGGCCGACGCGCTCGACAACTGGGACAGGCCGGCAAGTCCAACGGGCGCGGCGCGCGTCATGACCGCCGGGTCCGGCGTTGCCGCCACCACCGCGCTACCTCGGCGGCGCAGCAGCGCCTCGACGACACGCGGGGCGCGCGGTGGCCCGCCACCGTCACGCGTCGCCGAGCAGACGTTCCGCGACGACATCGGCTGCGTCACCTGGCTGATTGGATCGGCCATCCTGATCGGACTCATCGGTCTGGTGGTTCTTGGCTTCCGGCTCGGCGACTTCTCGCTGTTCCAGACATCGGCGACTGCCACTAGTGTCACCCAGCCGACGGCACCGATCGTGGCTGCCGCGACTCCCGTGCCGCCCACTCCGACCACCACTTTGACCGTCGCCACGCCCATCGGCACGCCGGTGCCGACCGCTACCCCCGGTACGCCGATCCCCTCGGCGACGCCCACTCCGGCCACCGCCGTGGTGCCGTACCTCATCGGGTCGACGTGGGACCAGGCCACCCAGGCGGCGAAGGTCGGCAACTTTCAGCTTGTGCGTCAAGATGTCTTCAGCGATGCCATCGTGGCCGGACGGGTCGTCGATCAGAACCCGAAGCCCCAGGCTCAACTCCCCGTCGGGAGCCCGATCACCGTGAGCGTCAGCAAGGGACCCCAGTACGTCACCATCCCGAACGTGGTGAACCAGCCTCAGGCTCAGGCGCAGCAGCAACTCGCCGCCCTGGGGCTAACCGTCACGATCGCCGAGCAAGGTAGCCAGACAATCGCGCAGGGCAGCGTCATTCGCACCGATCCCCAGTCGCAGGTCGACAGCGGGGGAACGGTCACCCTGTACGTCAGCGTCGGCGACAAGATCCAGGTGCCGGACGTGTACCAGCAGCCTCACCAGCAAGCCGTGGCGGCGCTGCAGCAGGCGGGACTGTCGGTAGTCTCGGTCAGTCCACAGGGCTGCAGCTACATCCGCCAGCACGACACGACCTTCAACTGCCAGACGTTCCCAAATGGCGGCATCGTCAGCGGAACACTGCAGTGGAAATCATGGGTGCCGCGCGGCAGTCGTATCGACGTCGCCTACTTCGAGGCCACCGCGCCGTAGGCGAGGAAGTGGTGCTGGTCCGATGGATTGGGACCGGCTGCGAATCCTCGAGAGGCTCCAAGCCGGACGCGTACGCCCTCGCGCTCTGGGTATTCTCGGCGTAACCGTCCTCATCGCCGCACTCGTCGGTCTCGGGCTGGGCATGGGCGCGACGCGGATCGGGCGTGGCGATCAGGTCGTCGTCGGCAATACCGGAGGCACCGCGAGCGTCGTCCTCTCGATTGGCGATTCGCTCGTAGTCATCGGCGGTGGGGACTCGCGCGCCGACCTCCCGGACTTCGTGGATCGCTCGACACTGCCGTGGCGGCGGCATGTCGACTTGATGATCGTTCCCGCGGCCGACACGCAGCACGTGGCCGGCGCGGTGGGCTTGATCGAGCATGGCACCGTGACGGCGATCGCGATCCTGGGAGACCCCGGGGACGATCCCACCTGGGCGCTCCTCCGCAGTGAGGCGGACCATTACCACACCACGGTGAAGGTCCTCACCGGCCAGCAACGCCTGGTGATCGCTCCGGGGGCCGAGCTGTCACTTGACTCTGGGCAGAGCGACGACCCGGCCCGCCCCGGCCCGTCGGCCGTGCTCAGCTACGGCCAGGCGCGAATCGCGATCGTCGACTGGCCCACGGCGCTGCCCAGCGCCGACGCGACGCCACCGACTCCCCCCAGCGGAGACGTTTTGATCTCGCTGCGCCCCGACAGCCCGCTCGGCGAGTCCGACCCGAGCGTGTTTCTCCGTGCCACACCGTATGGGGCGTCGGTAGCCGGGTCGCCGCGGGCCGAATATGCCGGAGACGTCGGTGTAGGCCAGCGAGTCACGCTGAACCTGCGTGCCGACCAGATCCGGCTTTCGGCGGGAGCGGTCAGCCGCTCGTCTGAGTGACGGTGGCGCTCGTGGTCGGAAGAGTGACGATGCGTGGTCACCCCCTCGGCGCCGCTCGTATCCGCTGACCTCCGGCACAGATCAAGGCGGCGTGTGAACCCGTCTCGAGCGAATTTGGCGACCTCTTCTAGCACGCGCTGCTCCTGGAACAGCTGGGTTGCGCCCGCCACGATCACCAGTTGCATCGTCCGGCGGAACCGCGGGGGGCTCCCGGTTCTGCTCCACTACTGTCTGCAGCATTTCTCGCACCTATTGGCCGGAACCCAGCCGCTTTCGTGGGCTTCGTCCTTCAGCGCGGTAGCTTGAGCCCCGCGCGCCTGCCCCACGCCGACTCGGCGCTCTGCCGATTCCCTTGCAGGTCGCTCTCGTCGTGCCCGCCGACGACGAGAAGCGTTGGTGCCACTGCAACCTCTACGGTAGGGCCGGCCGAGAGCCGACTGAGCGGCCGAAGCTTGGCGTCAGCGCGTCGTCCACCAACGCCGCAGCCACTCCGGTGCCGGCGCCAAAGACACTGAGCACGAGATCCTATATGGTCCAGTTATGTCGTCAAGCTATTTTCTACGCGCGGCGATCCGTGCGGTGGCACCAGGTGTCGGCCCGCTCATGGACGCGGCGTGCGTTGTTCTTCACCGCGGATCAGATGAGTCGATGGCCTCCGGGGGTGCGGGCCGCTCGCCACCCGGGAGCCGTCGTTGCGCAGCGCGCCGGAGCAGCTCCCGCACCTCCCCGTCGGTAGTCGGCTCGAAGTCCGAAAACCACGTGCCAACTGCGTGGAAGCGCTCCGGAATGATGGCACAGACGATCTCGTCGACCTGCTGACCCAACTCCAGGCACGCCTCTGGCGACCCCACCGGCACCGCCACGACAATCCGCGCCGGTGCCAGCTGGGCCAGCGCGGCGACTGCCGCCAGCATGGTCGCGCCGGTCGCCAATCCGTCGTCGACCAGGATCGCGGTCAGTCCACGCACGTCGAGCGGCGGGCGCCCGTCCCGATACTCGCGGGCGCGGCGCTCCATCTCCCGCGCCTCCCGCGTGGTCGCCTCCTCGACGGCTGCCTCGGAGATGCGAAGCTCCTCAATGAGCACGCGGTTCAGGAACCGCACGCCACCACTGGATATCGCGCCCATGGCCAGCTCCTCATGACCCGGTACGCCAAGCTTGCGGACGAGGACGACGTCGAGCGGGAACTCGAGTTCGAGCGCCACCTCGTAGGCGACCGGCACCCCACCGCGTGGCAGCCCCAGCACAATGCCGTTGGAGCGTCCGCGATACGCGCGGAGAAGCGTGGCGAGGACGCGGCCGGCGTCCCGTCGATCCGCGAATTGGTCGACCATGGGCCGCTCCCCTCCGCCACGGCGCGAGCACGATTGCGTACCTCGTGCATCGGATCCTGCGGTGCCCTCATACAGCGCGGACCTCCGACGTCTCCGCACCGGCTGCCACGACCCGCGTCGAGCCGACCGAAGACCCGTATGTGTGGGGAGCACACCCGCCGGACGACCGGTAGAATGAGGCTCCATGCGTACGCGATAAGTTTCGCACGGGAGAGGACCACGACAATGGCGACGCCGACGATTACGATCAGGCCGGGTCGGTTGGAGGATGCCTCCGCCGAAGCAGCGCTCAACCGCGACGTCGACTGGTGCTGGGACGAAGCTCAAATTATCGCGGAGTACCACGACGATGCCTACGAGCCGAGCTCAGTGCTCATCGCCGATGTCGATGGTCGCGTCGTCGGGAAACTCGAGCTCTTCATCGGCGCCAAGGCGGTGCACGGTCGCTTTGGCCTGATTCGCCGCTTCGTTGTCCACCGAGACGTGCGCGGGCAGGGCATCGGGCGGGCGCTGCTGGACGCCGCGACCGAAAGCGCACGCGAGCAAGGGTGCTCGTTCA
Source organism: Thermomicrobiaceae bacterium (assembly GCA_035532355.1). Lineage (GTDB taxonomy): Bacteria > Chloroflexota > Chloroflexia > Thermomicrobiales > Thermomicrobiaceae > DASSZN01. The sequence continues at coordinate 44,128 of DATKRJ010000271.1, forward strand.
TCGAGCTCAGCGTGGACGTCATGAACCCGTCGGCCCACGCCTTCTATCAACGCGATGGGTTCCACGAGGACCGTATCGAGGTCATGATGCGGAAGTCGCTGGACGGGAAGTCGCACGCGTCGTTCTACGCGGCGCAGAAGGACGAGTGGCGCTAATCTGGTCGCCGATCAGAGGACGCGGCCACACCGTGGGCAGTACACCTCGGCGCTCCGCACGTCCGCGTGGCAGTTCGGGCAGGTCCCATCCTTGACCGACGTCCCGTTGGCCTCCGGATGGCCGACCTGGATCTGGATGGTGCGCTGCGGATCCCCGTCGCCGCTGCCGCGTGAGACGGTGGCTTCGTCGTCGGTGCCGTTGCGCCGGACCTGGCCTCCCCAGCGCGCCGACGCGTCGTCCGCCGGCTGAATGCGGAGCGGCCGGGTCTCGTCGGTGGCCCGCGGACCAGGTCGAACGGGCGGCTCCGCCTTGTAGGTCGCCGTTGGCTCATCGCGCCCGCTGAACCGCAACCGAGGCGGGTAGGTCCGCACGACCGGTTCGTCGTCGGCCGCGTAGTCATCGTCCCCGTCGATAGCCTCGGTGACGACGTCCCGTCCAAACAGAGCCAGCACGATCACGATCGGCAGGAAGACTACGGTGGCCACCATCAACAGCCAGCCAATGCCGGAGGAGAGGAACTGGGCGACGAGCGAACGGTCGAGAAAGCCGGGTGCCTGATCGGCCAGCAGATACAGGCGGATGTCGCGCAGGGCATAGCTGAGTAGCAGCGCCCCGTTTCCGCCCGCGATCAGCCCGCCGAAGAAGCGCGACCAGAGTCCGGGCCTCGGCACGGGCAGCGCGGCCCCGGTCCCGTAACCGAGCAGGAAGGTACTGCCGACCAGGAACAGCACGCTCACCATGAACGCCCCGCCCGATTCGCGCAGGCTGGTCAACCCCGCGAGATCGTGGCCCCACGGTCGCGCCCAGGCGTCCGACAAAGCGGCGCCAAAGAAGATGCCGAGCGTAACCAGCACCTCGCGCTGGGCACCACGCCAGAAGCCAATTGGCACGAACAGGGCGACAAGAATGAGCAGTAGGATGTCCAGCAGGATGAACACGTTCACCGGGATAGCTCCTTGACCGGCCGGCTCGACAGCGCCGGTCGCGGATACGCCAACGCGGGAGCCTCTCTGTTCCTGCCCACCCGAGAGCGGCCGCGACCGCGTACCGCGCCCGATGACGTCGCTCCCGCTCGCGTCTGCAACGCTGACTGGCCCACGACGGCAGCATGGATTCTAGCACGCGGCGGGTGACGAACCGAGAGGCGCGCCAGGAAAGTTCGACGGATTTATGGTATATTTCTGTCTCGGGATCAGGCCGTGGCGTGGAAGATCTGCCCACGGCCTGACGTGTACCGTATCCATACTACGCGAGGAAAGGGGGTGCCAGTACCACCCTTGAGCAGAAGCAGACGTTCTCGCCAGCGTCCGGCCGAGCCACCCAAGGTGCAAGACCTGATGTGGCTCAAGATGGACCTTCATGTCCACACACCGGGTTCAGTCGACTACCAGGAAGACGGGGTCAGTTTCGTTCAGATCCTCCAGCGGGCCGAGGCGCGCGGCATCGACATTCTCGGGTTCACCGACCACAACACCGTTCGCGGCTACGCCCGCATGTGGCGCGAGATAGAGGATCTCGAGCTCCTCGAGGCGCTGGGACGCCTCCAGTCGGAGGAAGCCCAACTCCTGGCGGAGTACCGCCGGCTCCTCAATCGCGTTCTGGTCCTCCCCGGCTTTGAATTCACCGCGACGTTCGGCTTCCACATCCTGGCCGTGTTCCCGGAAGACACCTCGATCCGCCGCCTCGAGCACCTCCTGCTCACGCTGGGCATTCCAGAGGATAAGCTCGACAAGGGGACCAGCGAGGTCGGGGCGACCACTGATGTGTTGCAGACCTACGAGATCCTGCACGATGCCGGGGCAATAGTGGTCGGCGCACACGTTAATTCGACGCACGGCATCGCGATGCAGGGGTTCCCGTTCGGAGGCCAGACGAAGATCGCCTATACCCAGAGCCCCAACCTCCACGCGCTCGAGGCGACCGACCTCGACAACGAGACGCGGCGGAGCACCGCGCGCTTCTTCAACGCCACGAAGCCCGAATACCCGCGGCGCATGCACATCCTCCAGGGTTCCGATGCCCACCGTGTGTCGCGTGATCCCGAGCGTGACGTGAATCTCGGCGTCGGCGACCGCATGACCGAGGTGCTGCTCTCGGAGGCCAGCTTCAAGGCGCTCAAGGCGCTGCTCGAGAGCGACGAGTTCTCCCGCGTGCGACCGTACCGCGCAACCGAGACGCCGTTCGACTTCGTGCTGTCCGCGCGCACGGAAGGCAACAACATCGTCCAGTCGTTCCATGAGCGACTTGCCAATCGGCGAACCAAGGCGAGCCCCGTCCTGAAGGACATCGCCGCGTTCGCCAACACCAACGGCGGCACGGTCTTCATCGGGCTGGGGATCCGGCCAGACGCCGACATCATTGGCGTCCCAAAGCCGGAGGAAACGGCCGAGGCGCTCAAGGCCGACATCGTGCGGTTCATCACTCCACCGCCCACGCTGACCGTCGAGGTGCATCCGATAGAGGACCAGGCAATCCTGGTGATCAAGGTGCCCCAGGGTCGGGACAAGCCCTACGCGCTCGTGGGTGGCGAGATCTACGTGCGTCAGGAGTCGGAGACGACTCCGGCGATGCGCGACGAGATCGTGCAGATGGTGCGTGCCGGTCTGGTCACCGACGCTGCCCGTGGGCCACGGCCCGAGGTCGGAGTCGAGGAACCAGTGCCGTCGCCGAGCCCCAACGGGACCGCGGTCGAGGCGGAGGTCTCCGGACACCGCTCGACGGCGCTGCCCCGCACCGGGGTGGAGATCGTGGACACCGAAGTCCGCGACGATGTGGTCTACCATGCCATGCGTGACCTGCGGAATCGTAAAGTGATCCGGAACGTGACCAAGGACTCGGCCCGCCGGCTTTGGCGCTACGCGATCTCGCAGCGGGAAACCAATCCGATCGACCCTGAGCGTATTCAGTGGAGTGGATCGGTTGGCTTCATCAAGCTGCACAAGCAACGGGACGGCGCGGTCCGCTACGATCTGGCCTACCGGGATAATGGGAATATGCGGGTCTTCTACGGGGTCACCGACGAGGGGATCCCCGACGACTGGCGATCGCTGATCCCGGCGGCGTCCTGATCGCACGCCTCGAGTGCACGCGAGCCGGCCCGGCGGTCGCCGGTCCGGCTCGTCCGTTTACGAGGCAGGCCGCTACCGGAGCATGCGAGCAGCTCCGACCAGGTCGCCGGCGAGGCGCCGCGGCTGGAGCCCCTCGCGCAGGATCTGCACGATGCGTCGCTGCTTGACCGACTTCGGCACATCGTCGACCGTGAGGTACTCGCGTGCCGCTCGCGACAGCGCCTCGGGGATCCCGCTCAACAGGTGCGGCCGGGCGTGCGCGAAGTCCGTCACATTGCGGATCGTGTAGAGGTCCCGCAGAACGAAGCTGTTCTCGAGGAGCTCCTGGTAGCGGCTGAGCGCCACTGCCGAGTAGTCGCGGGCGGCTTTGGCCTCGACGATCGCCTGGGCGGCCAGCTTGCCCGAGATCATAGCGAAGTTCGAGCCCTCACGGTTGATCGGGTTCACCAGCCCGGCCGCGTCCCCCACGACGAGGGCGCCATCGGAGAACAACCGCGGCAGCGCCTTCCAGCCCCCTTCCGGAATGAGGTGCGCGGAGTACTCGACCGTCTCGCCACCCGCCAGCATCGGTGCGATCGCGGGATGCGCCTTGAACTCGTTGAGCATGTCGCTCACATTGATACCGGACTCGATGAGGTCCGACAGCAAGGCGCCCGTCCCGATCGACAGCGTGTCGCGGTTCGTGTAGATGAAGCCGTATCCCAGCAGGCCCCTGGTCGACTGGCCGAAGACCTCCATGGCGACGCCAAGGCCGGCCGGGACATTGAAGCGGTCGTTGATACGCTCCTCGGAGAGCTGAATCAACTCCTTGGCGACCAGCGCCTGGTCCCTGGGCTGCCACTCGTCGTGGAGCCCCGCCCGCTGGGCGAGCAGTGAGTTGGCACCGTCCGCCAGCACCACCACATCCGCAAACAGATCACCCTCTGCCTCGCCCGTGCGAACACCGACGACATGGCCGTCGCGCCAGATGAGGTCGACCACGAGCATCTGCGGGACCAGGAAGGCACCGGCCTCCTCGGCCTTGCCGGCGAACCACTGGTCGAAGTCGCCGCGCATGACCGAGAACGAGTTGTAGGGCTCCGCTGCGAACGCCTGGGTACGATAGGTGCCGCCGAGTGCGCTGTCGCCGGTGAGAAGCAGATAGCGCTGCTCGATGATCGCCCGTTCGAGCGGCGCCTCGCGCCAGAAGTTCGGCACCAACTGCTCGGTGGGTTCGCGGTACAGGATGCCGCCCATGACGTTCTTGGCGCCGGGAAAGGCACCGCGCTCCAGGAGCACGACCTCGAGCCCGGCACGGGCCAGCGTGATCGCGGCGGAAGCGCCCGCCGGTCCGGCGCCGACCACGATGGCGTCGACTCGCTCCTCCGGCATCGATCCTCCTACTCGCCGCGCAGCGCCCGGATCCTGGCGGCGAGGCGCGGCTCGAGCTCGAACACGTCGCCCACGATTCCGAAGTCCGCGATCTTGAACAGCGGAGCCGCCGGGTCGCGGTTGATCGCCACGATGGTGCCCGAGCCGCGCATCCCCACCGTGTGCTGGACGGCGCCGGACACCGCCAGGCCGACGTAGAGATCCGGAGCAACCGTCTTGCCGGTCTGGCCGACCTGCTCGTAGTGCGGACGCCAGCCGAGGTCGGTGACCGCACGGGTCGCTCCCACCGCGCCGCCCAGGGCCGCGGCCAGGTCGTCGACCAGTGCGAATTTGTCCGCCTCGCCCAGACCGCGTCCGCCGACAACCACCGTCTTCGCCTGCTCGAGGTTGGTGGGGCCCGCCGGTGCCTCGGCCGTACCGGTCACCGCGACGCGGATGTCTCCAGGTCCGAGCTCCACGTTCAACGCGGTCGTCTCGGTCGCCCGACCGGCCTGTGGCTCCGGGGCGGCGAAGGCACCGGCACGAAGCGTGGCAAACACCGGGCTCGCCCGCCGAGCGCGCACATCAGTCAGCAGCTTCCCCTGGTAGACGGGCCGCGTGGCCACGACGTCGTCGCCATCCAGCGCCAGCCGCAGGCAATCCACCAGGCACGGCACTCCCCGGCGCATGGCCACGAACGGGGCCAGGTCGCGACCCGACGTGGAGCCGGGAAGAAGCACAATCGCCGGGTTCACCGACTCGACCGCCTGCTCCAGCGCGCGCGCATGCCCGTCAACCGTAAAGCTCGCCAGTCCTGGCGCATCGGCGACGACCACCCGATCCGCGCCCAGCTCAGCCGCGTCGGTGGTGTCCGAGACGTTGTGGCCGATCATGACAGCCACGAGCGATCCACCCGATGCGTCGGCCAGCGCCCTGCCGACCCCGAACAACTCCCGAGACGTCGGCCGAATCACGCCGCCGTCTACCTCGACGACCAGCAGCACACCTTGCGCCATATCAGCCACGTCTGCCCCTCACCTCGGCTGGCCGACCGATCAGATGAGCTTGCGCTCCCGCAGGAATGCCATCAGTTGGTCCACGGCTGCGTCCGGATCTACGTCGTGGAGGATGATGCCGGCTGCCTTCTCCTGCTCGGCATACAGTGCGCCCCAGCTCACGCGGGATGGCACGGCCTCTGGGTCGAGCCCCAGGTCTTCAAGCGAGCGTGTCCCGGCCGGCTTGCGACGCGCGCCCATGATCCCCTTCAGCGAAGGGTGACGTGGCTCGGTGAGCCCGCTCAGCGCGCAGACGACCGCCGGCAGCGCGACCTCCACGCGTTGGCGACCATCCTCAACCTCGCGCTCCAGGGAAAGCGTGCCACCATCCTCGCTCAGTGCGACGACGTTGCTCACCACCGGCAGGTCAAGCAGCGCGGCCAGTTCCGGACCGACGGTGCCCGTTCCGCCGTCGCTCGTCTCCTGTCCAACGAGTAGCAAATCGAATCCCTCGGCGCGCGCGACGGCGGCGAGGATGACCGAGGTTCCTGCGCTGTCGACGTTGGCGGATATCGGGTCGTCGATCGTGATCGCGCGGTCGGCACCCATGGCCAGACAGCGGTTGATGGTGTCCTTGGCCGCGCCGAGGGTGACCACGACCAGTTCCACCTCCCCACCGCGCTCCTGAAGCTGGATCGCCGCCTCCATCGCGTACAGGTCGTACTCGTTGGGGACCTGGGGAATACCGGCCTGAATGGACCCGGCGCGTGGGTCGAGACGGACGGCATTCGGGTCCGGCACCTGAGACACCAGGACGCCGATTTTCACTACGCCACCTCCTGTAAGCCGACCACGGGCGCCCTCAACTTCCCTGGAACTCCGGTCGGCGGCGCTCCAGGAAGGCGGCCATCCCGTCCTTCTGGTCGGTGGTGTCAAAAGTCAGCGCAAAGACGTGGGCTTCGTAGGCCAGCCCGCCCTCGAGACTCCCCTCCAGGGCCTGCTCGATAGCCTGCTTGGCGTAGCCCACCGCAACCGGGGCGTTTCGAGCCACGCGCTCGGCCAACTCGCGCGCCCGGTCAATCAGCTCCGCCGCCGGGTAGACCGCGCTCACCAGCCCGAGCCGCAGTGCCTCGTCGGCCGCGACCCGGCGACCCGTGAGAATCAGGTCCTTTGCAACGCCGGGTCCGGCGAGTCGCGTCAGGCGCTGGGTTCCGCCCCACCCCGGAAGGATCCCAAGCCCGACCTCGGTCTGGCCCATCTGCGCCGAGTCCGCGCAGATGCGGATGTCGCAGGCCAGCGCCAGCTCGAGTCCGCCACCAAAGGCGTATCCGTTGACCGCCGCGATCACCGGCTGAGTGGCGGATTCCACCGCGTGGCAGGCGCGCTGGCCAAGCTGTGAGAATGCGAGCGCCTGCCGCGGGGTCATGCCCTTCATCTCGGCGATATCCGCGCCCGACGCAAAGGCGCGGTCTCCCGCCCCACGAATCACGATCGCGCGCACGCTCGTGACGGCGCTGACCTCACCGAAGCGGCCGAGGAACTCGTGGAGCTGCTCGGTATTGAATGCGTTCAGCACCTCGGGCCGGCTGAGGGTGAGGAATGCCACGGACCCCGAGCGTTCAACCTCGACAGCCATCAACCGATCTCCTCGTGTTGCTTCTCCGTGGCGAGCGCGGCACGATACCTGGCCGCTCGCGCCGCGTACCCGGCAGCGGAGCGCAGCACGCTCTCGCGTTCCTCCGGGGACACATCGCGCCGAACCCGCGCCGGCACCCCCAGCGCCACGGCGCCCGGCGGCACGTCGGCTCCCTCAGGAACCAGCGCGCCGGCACCGACGATGGCGCCGGCACCGATCCGTGAGCCGGACAGCGTGATCGCGCCCATCCCGATCTGTGCGCCGTCGCCCACGATCGTGCCGTGGACGATGGCGCCGTGTCCCACGGTGACGTCGTCGCCGATGGTTGTCGGGAAGCCAGGATCCAGGTGAACGATCACGCCATCCTGGAGGTTGGTGTGGCGGCCGATGCGAATCGGACCACTGTCGCCACGCAGGACCGCGCCGAACCAGACGCTCGACCCACCACCGATCTCGACGTCACCGATGACAACGGCATTGGGAGCCAGGAAGACGTCGGCGGCGATGCGGGGAGACTTCCCACCGAGGGCGATGACGGTCGCCACGCGGTTCACCTCCGGACGACGTGTCCCATTCGTCTTGATCGCCGCTCGCGGTCCCGGCAGGCAGCGCCACGTGCCGCCTGCCCGTCGTGTCGAGATTCGGGAACGCGCTCAAGCGTGCGCCGTCTGAGCCTCGAAGGCCTGGGCCGGCGGCTGCGGGTGACTGAGCGGCCGATCCGACCGGTAGCCGAGCGCGTAGTCCGCCTGCATGAGCTGATGGATCTCGCGTGTGCCCTCATAGATTACCGCGCCGCGCGCATTGCGCATGTAGCGCTCGACCGGGTACTCGTTGGAGTAGCCATAGGCGCCGTGGATCTGGATGGCGTCGTTGGCGGCGTTGAAGGCCTGGTCGCAGGCGTACCACTTACCCAGCGACGTCTCGCGGGTGTTGCGCAACCCGCGGTTCTTCAGCTCGGCCGCCTGCATCATGAGGAGGCGCGAGGCCTCGTAGCCGACGACCATCTTGGCGATCATCTGCTGCACCAGTTCGAACTTACCGATCTCCTGGCCGAACGCCTCCCGCTCGTGGCAGTACTTGACGCTGGCCTCCAGCGAACCCCGGATGATGCCGAGCGCCCCCGCGCCCACGGTAAACCGACCCTGATCGATCGCGCTCATCGCGATCTTGAAGCCCTCGCCGGGCTCCCCAATCATGTTCTCGGCCGGAACCCGAACGTTGCTCAGCGAGATCCAGCCGGTGTCACCGGCCCGGACGCCGAGCTTGCCGTGGATCGACCCGGTGGTCATCCCTTCGAGACCGCGCTCGAGCACGAAGGCGCACAGGCCGCGGTGCTTCTGGCCTGGATCGAGGGTCGCGAACAGCAGGAAGTTGTCCGCGGTGTTGGCGAGCGAGATCCACATCTTCTCGCCGTTGAGGACGTAGCTGTCGCCGTCTCGGACCGCGCGGGTCTGAATATTCCCGGCGTCCGATCCGGCACCCGGCTCGGTCAGGGCGAAAGTCGCCAGCCTCTCACCGCGCGCCTGAGGGGTGAGCCAGCGTTGCTTCTGCTCCTCGGTGGCCCACTGATGCAGCGTCAGGCTGTTGAGGCCGACGTGGACGCTCATGACAACACGCAGGAACGTGTCGACCACCTCGAGCTCCTCGCATGCCAGCGCGAGGCTTACGTAGTCGAAGCCGCCGCCGCCGTAGCGCTCCGGAACCGGCAGCCCGAGGATGCCCTCCGCGCCCATCTTCCGGAGCACCTCAGGGTGGTACTCACCGTTGGCATCCCACTGCTGGATGTGGGGGGCGACCTCCCGCTCCGCGAAGGCACGGACCATATCGCGCACCTGGATCTGCTCGTTCGTCAGCTCGAAGTCCATCAGGATCCTCCCGGTATGCGCACCCGGGATCGACTCCCGGGGAGACCACGCGGCCCACACCCGCCTGCGTGGCCAGTATAGGAAACCCTTACCTGACGGGCAAGCACGAGCGATGGGCCACGACGAGACCGCCGGTCCAACGACGCCGCTCACTCGCTCACGAATCTCCTGGGATTCCGGTGCTTCTGCGGGATCGATTCGATCGTCCGGCGCCGGGGCGACCGGGGGCACACTCAGGTAGCAGGTCAGGCATGGCCTCAAACCGGCGCAGGATCGCCTGAAGCAGCGCCTCGAGGTCGTGAGGATGGCCGGTGGCCGCCAGGAGCGAGGTGGCCGTCGGCAGCGGCAGTTCCTCGGCCGGCACGTTGACGTTCAAACCAACGCCCACCAGCAAGTATTCGAGCGTCTGCCCGCGCACGCTCGTCTGGAGGAGGACGCCGGCCAGCTTCCGGCCCCGCAGCATCACGTCGTTGGGATCCTTGACCCGCGGGTCGACGTCGGTGACGTCCGCCACGGCATCGGAGACCCGCTCGGCGACTCGACGGGCCAGTTCTGGGGATTGGATCGACTTCAGCGGCGGCCGCAGGAGGGCGGTGAAGAGCAGGCACGAACCCGGTGGTGCGGTCCAGACGCGACCCAACCGGCCTCGGCCGGCGGTTTGCTCCGTGGCGACGACTACCGTCCCGGCCGGGGCACCGGCGACCGCCAGCTCCGCGGCCACGTCCATGGTCGACGTCACCGATCCGCGTCGCACCACGCGCCAGCGCACCTCAGGCCGGCTCGCTCTCGTGAGCCGGCGCGGCCGCCACCGCCTCGTCAGGAACGCGCTCGATCCTCACTTTCCGGATGCGATGGTGCTCCACCGACTGAACCTCGATGAATAGGCCGTCGGCGCGAACGCGCTCGCCCGGCACCGGAATCCGACCGAGTCGCCGCTGAACGAACCCGCCGACCGTCCCGGTGTCTCCTTCGGCGAAGTCGGCCTGGAAGATATCGGCGATTTCGTCGACCGAGATCAGGCCGTCGACGACCACCTCATCGGGGCCGACTCGCTCGATCAACGGCGATTCGCGGTCGTACTCGTCCTGGATCTCGCCGACGATCTCCTCGAGGATGTCCTCGATCGTCACGATGCCGGCCGTGCCACCGTACTCGTCGACAACGACGGCAACGTGCACCTTCGCCTGCTGTAGGTCGCGCAGCAGTTCGTCAACGTGTTTGGAGTCGGGCACGAAATAGGCCGGGCGAATGAGGTCCAGGAGCTTGACCGTGGCCGACTCCTCGCGCACGAATCGCAGCAGGTCCTTCGCGTAGAGGACGCCGACCACGGTGTCGATGGAGTCGCGGTAGATCGGAATCCGGGAGTGACCGCCGGTCCGAATCAGATCGACCACGTCCGCGACCGGCACGTCCTCCTCCACCGCCACGACATCCATCCGCGGAACCATGATCTCTCGGACAGTGGCCGAGTCCAGGCCCAGCACGCCGCTGATCATCTCCTGCTCTTCCTCCTGCAGGCCATAATCGTCGTCGCCGCCGTCCCCTGCCGACTCGTCGGACTCCACCGCAGCACTCTGCTCCGCGACGGCGGGTTTTCGCCGGAGAACCACGGCCAGCGCGCGCTCCAACCCTGTGGCGATGAGCCGCAGCGGCCAGGCTGCCATCGACAGTGCCGACGCCATGCGCAGAAACCGGCGCGACTCTTCGGTGCGTTCCGTCGAGGTGAGGATGCTCGGAAGCACGCCTGCCGCCAGGATGAGGGCGAGGCTGCCGACCACCAGCGTCAGCGGCATAACGAATCGCGGCGTCTCGCGGTCAAAGATCCGGGACAGCATGGTGACGGACGTGGCCGCGGCGACGAGTTCGATGAGAACCATCGACGAGCGGATGGACTGGGGGCGCTCGATGAGGGACTCCACGCGGTGAGCACCCGCGCGCCCTTCGATCAGCTCACGGAGAGTCAGACGGTTGACCGTTGCCAGACTCGCTTCGACGATCGATGCCAGCGTCAGCACACTCAACGCCGCGACGGCAACGGCCGGTTCTAGCCACGTATCGGTACTCAAAATCCTCCAGAATCCTGGGCTCCCCGACATTCGGCGACTCCGTCACGTCCAGTCGCCGCGTGAGGGCCGTGCCAGACGGCCCACGCCGGGTGACCCCGTTGGTCGCGGCGCGACGCGCGCTCAGGTGAAGAGCGCGCTGATGCTGAGGTCCTTGTGGATGCGCATGATCGCCTCCGCCAGCAGCGGCGCAACGGTCAGCACCTCAACCTTCTCGCGCTGGACCCCGTCAGGTATGGGGATCGTGTCCGTCACGATCACCTGATCGATCGGCGAAGCCGCGATCTCGGCCAGCGCGTCGCCCGCCAGCACGGGATGAACCGCCGCGGCGCGCACGCTCATGGCGCCGCGCGCCAACAGCGTCTCGCTCGCCTTGACCAGCGTCTCACCGGTCGAGATCATGTCGTCGACGATGATGGCGTTGCAGCCGTGCACGTCGCCCACCATCTCCAGGACCTCGGACTGCTCCGGTCGCGGACGCTTGCGGGAGATGATGGCCAGCGATCCGCCGGCCCGCTCGCGGAACTCGTCGGCACGGCCGACGCCGCCCGAGTCCGGACTGACCACGACCACCTCCGGGATGCCGAGGCGCCGAAAATGGGCGGCGAGGATCGGCGTGGCCCGCAGGTGGTCTACCGGGATGTCAAAGAAGCCTTCGATGGCCGCGGAGTGGAGGTCCAGAGTCAGCAGCCGGTCGGCACCCGCCGTCGCGAGCAGGTTCGCCACGAGTTTGGCGCTGATCGGCTCACGCCCAATGGTCTTCTTCTCCTGGCGCGCATACCCAAAGTACGGCACCACGGCCGTCACCCGGGAAGCCGAAGCGCGTCGGACGGCATCGAGCAGCAGCAGCAACTCCATCAGATTCTGATTCACCGGCTGACACATGGACTGGATGACGAAGATGTCCGAGCCGCGGACGTTTTCGTCGAGCTTGACGCGCGTCTCGCCATCCTTCCAGGCACCCACCGTCGCGCGACCCAGCGGGGCCTCCAGCACGCCCATGATCGCCTGCGCGAGCACCGGGTTTGAGTTGCCGGCGAACACCTGGAGACGCCCGTCCATTCGCCCTCAGCTCCCCTGCCGCGTTTCGGCGTCGTGTTCGGTACGCCGTGGCATCGGCCGAGCCGGCACCCCGGCGACCGTCACACCGTCCGGGACGTCGTGCGTCACGACCGCGCCCGCCCCGGTCACGGCGTTGGCGCCCACGCGCACCGGCGCCCGCAGTACCGAGTCGACGCCGACGAACGCGTGATCGCCGATCTCCGTCCGGTGCTTGGTAACCCCGTCGTAGTTGGCGGTCACGGCTCCGGCTCCGATATTCACGTCCTCGCCGACCGTCGCGTCTCCCACGTAGCTGAAATGGCCCATGCGCGTCTTGGCGCCAATAACCGAATTCTTGATCTCGGCGTAGTTGCCGATGTGGACGTCGTCACCGACGCGGGACCCGGGACGGAGATGGGCGTACGGCCCTACGCCGACGCGATCTCCGAGTTCGGATCCCTCCAGCACGGATGCGAGCACCTCGCAGTCCGAGCCGATCCGGGAGTCCCGCACCAGCGCGTGTGGGCCGATCCGGCTGCGCGAACCGACGACGCTTTGTCCCTCGAGCATGGTGAACGGCTCGATCCGAGCGTCGGGCTCGATCGTGACCAGGTCGTCGATGAACGTCGATGCGGGGTCCACGATCGCCACGCCCGACCGCATGAGGCGCTCGTTGATGCGACGGCGCAGGATCACCTCGGCGCGAGCGAGATCCACCCGATCGTTGACGCCGTGCGCGACGTCGGGCGGGGCCTGAACTGCCACGACGGGCGCCGCGATGCACGTGACCTCCGCCGCCAGTTCGACCAATGACGTCAGATAGAACTCCCCCATCGGACTGCGGGGCACGCGTGGCAGCGCCGACTCCAGCCAGCGACGGTCGTAGCAGGAGATGCCGCTGTAGACCTCGATCGGCTCCCGGTGCTGCTCCTGATCCTGTTTGGCCTCGAGGATGCCGACGATCCGCCCGTCACGCCAGCGCAGCCGGCCGTATCCCGCGGGGTCGTCGAGCACCGTGGTGAGCAGAGTGGCGAGGGCATCGGACGCCTGTGCCGCGCTCACCAGGGATGAGACCGAGACATCGGACAGCAGCGGATGGTCGCCGAATAGCACGACGACGTGCCGGACCTGTGGCTGTAGCAGCGTGAGTGCCTGAGCGGTGGCGTGTCCGGTGCCGAGTGGCTCATGCTGCCATGCAACCGCGCAGTCCGCCGGCAGTCGATCCCGGACGCCCAGCTTGGATGGACTCAGCACCACGATCATCTGCGCGGGCTTACACGCTCGGGCAGCGGCCACGACGTAATCGATCATGGGGCGACCGGCGAGTGGTTGCAGTTCTTTGGGAGTCTGCGAGCGCATGCGCGTACCGAGCCCGGCGGCCAGGATCACCGCGGCGATGGTACTGCGTGAACTGGAAGGGTCGTCCGAACTCACTGTCGCCTGACGCTCATGAGTCGCCGTAGAACCACTCTGCCGCGGCGCGTCTATCCGGCTGGCGGGCCAGGGCTCGAACCTGGAACAAAGGCTCCAAAGGCCCTTGTGATACCATTTCACCACCCGCCAACGGCGCTCAGCGCAGCATGAATCCTACGGTTACCGCCCCTCGGGTGTCAAGCAACTCCTTGTCCCTACGCTTCGCAAACCGAGCCCTCGGGTCGCACGACTCGTGTCGAGCCCGGCCGACATGCCGGCTATCCTGGCCTGCCGGCGAGCCGAGCCGCCACCCTCCCATTGCGGTTCTACACTCTCGACCAGAGCCTGGTCCTCAACGCGTGCAGCGACCACGGGCTCCCGCGCGTTAACGTGGCAGGTGTCGGTCGGCATGTCCCGACCGCGCGCGACGGAGGAGGCCAGCCAATGCGTATCGTCGACGCCGCGCGAGCGCGGTCGCTGCCGCCGACTGCTCTTCGACTCCTCACGCTGAGCGTGCTCCTGGTCGTCCTCCTGGTGCCGCACCTGGCCATCGCGGCGGACTTCGGCGCGCGTGTTCCCGGCCAGCACGTCTATGATCGAGCCGGCATCCTGACCGCTTCCGAGGTTGCCGACCTCGAGCGCCGCGCCGTGGCGGTCGAGAGCGCAGGCGCCCCGACCGTCATCTACCTGCGGCTGCAGAACGCATCCGCGGCCGGCACGCAGAACGACGCGGCGAATCTCATGTCCGCATGGGACCTGCAGTCCGCTCCGGGTGCTCGCGACGGGCTGGTCATCTTCCTCAACCTCAACCCCACTGATCCGCGACACGGACAGGTCGCGATCTACGTCGGCGAACGTCTTAAAAACGGCAATCTCCCTCAATACGAGATCAACCGCATCGTGAATCAGGTAATCCTGCCGCCGCTACGCCAGGGGCAGCTCGCCGGCGGAATCGGCGCCGGACTCGATGCCGCCTCACACAGTCTGATCGCCGGCCCAACGCCCCCGCCGCCGCCGTCCGTCTTTCAACGATTCGCACGCTGGATCGCCGCGGGACCGTTCAGCCTGGTGAACGTGGTCAGCGTGATTGTCGCGGCGTTGGCCGTGGCAGTCGCCGTCAGGGCGTTCCGAGCCGGTCCTCGGCGACGCGGCACCGTTGCGCCCACGACGGTGCCTCCGGGGTCGCGCCCGCCGGCCGAGGTCGGCGCGCTGGTGCGCGGACGGGTTGGCTTGGCCCTGGTGGAGGGCACGATTCTCGATCTGGCTCGCCGCGGTGCGCTGGATGTCGAGCCTGCCGGAGAGCGGCGAATTCGCCTGCGGCTTGTTGACGGCAACGTGGTCGAGACCGGCTACGAGCGCGCGACCTGGGAGATGCTGTCGGGCGCGGCCGATCGGGACGGGATCGTCAACAGCGACGCGTTTAGGCGGCTTGCCGGCAAGTGGTCGGCGGTTCAGGACTCTCTGCGGACCGACCTCGAGCGCCAGGGCCTCTTCGATCCGGCGGTTGGCCGCCGTCGCCGGACGGTCTTCGAGGCCGGGAGTGTCGCCCTGGCGGTTGGACTCGGGGTCTTCGTGTTCTGCGCGATCGGTACGCAGCCCTACGGGGCGATTGGTGGCAGCCTGCTGCTGGGGGCCGGAACCATCGGACTGGTGCTAGGCGCACTCATCCCGGACACGACCGACGCCGGAGAGTCCGAGGCCGGGCCGTGGCGTGACTACGAGGCGGGCATCAAGGCTGCCCGTGGTGACCGGGCCGCCGTGCTGGACCTGGATCAGGTCGTCCCCTACGCAGCGGCCCTGGGCGTGGTCGGCTCGCTCGATCGACGGCTCCGGGAGGCAAGCGCGGCCGGTTATGCTCCCACTTGGTTAGGACACGCTCTCAGCGGCAACTGGGACGGCGGGTTCTATCCATACTGGGTGGCCTTCCATGGCACGGTGGCTCCGGTGTCCGGCGGCGGTGCCTCGGCCGGGGGTGCCGCCGCCGGGGGAGCGGGAGCCAGCGGGAGTTTCTAGCCCGCGGCCGCCTGGCGAGGGAAGGCGCGGTCACGCTTCGTGTCAGCTTTGCCCCAAGACAGAGGGTGCCCGGCGTAGTCGCGACCGATGACGCTGCCGCCGACTCCTCTCCACGCCGCGCCGATTCGTGACCAAGCGCCTATGTATCCCCCGGGTCGACGACAGTACCGTCTGAGGGGCGTGCAGTGCATGCCCCTCATGGTTGGTGTGAGTCGAACGGAGGTCGGCGGCGGGGATGGAGAGCACCAGCGCACTCGCGGTGGAGTCGGCGGCAACGACGCAGTCAGCGAGGCGGGTAATGCCGTCGCTGGTGGACCTGGTGTTCATACTCCTGGCGATCGGCGTGCCGGCCCTGATGGCCATCCCACTGCTGAACAGCGACGGCGACCTGGCCCGCCACCTCAGAGTGGGCGGCATGATCCTGGATAAGCACGGCCTCTTCTTTCGCGACAGCCTGTCCTTCACGATGTTCGGCAAGCCGTTCGTGCCCTATGAGTGGCTGAGCGAGGTGCTCTTCGCCGCCGCGAACCGCGTGGGCGGCCTGCCCGCGGTGGCGATCCTGGCCGGGCTCGTCATCGCCGCCACCTACGCCCTGGTCGTCGCATTCCTGCGCGGGCGTGGCCTCGATCCACTGCTGGCCGTCGTCGTGGGGCTGGTGGCCGCGGCCGCCAGTTCGATCCACTGGCTGGCGCGTCCCCACCTCTTCTCCTCGCTCGGGTGCGTTCTCCTGTTGTTCCTGCTTGAAGGGCGACCCGGACGTAAGGTTTGGCTCATCGCACCGCTATTCGTCGTCTGGGGAAACCTCCACGGCGGCTTCGTCTTTGGCCTGGCGATCATCGTTGCCTATGTTGCGGGAGACGTCGCGGAGGCCGTGCGGGGCGGCGACGTCGAGTGGCCCCAGCGGGCGCGCACCCACGGCTTCGCCCTGCTGCTGGGCACAGTGGGCGCCTGCTTGAACCCCGCCGGACTCAGTGTGATCCGCCACGTCAGCACATACCTCGGGGATCGCTTACTCTCCGCCCACGCTGATATGCAGACGACGGACTTTCAGTCACCGGACTTCCACCGCACCAGCCTGCAAGTCTTTCTCATCGCACTGCTGATCGTGGTCGCGGGCCTGGCCCTGTCGCGTCGGCGCCCGAGCTACCCTCACCTGCTGCTGCTGCTGATGACGACCGCGTTCGCGCTGTACGCGGCGCGCAACATCGAACTGTTCGCGGTCACCGCTCTGCCGGTCATGGCCCTCGACCTCGAGCCCCTCTGGCTCGACCTCACCCGCTGGGCGCATCGCCTCCGCCTCGCCGTCGCCGTCGGCGAGCAGCACAGCCGCCCCGGCGCCTGGGCCCTCGCCGCCTCCGTCGCCCTCCTCCTCATCGCCGCTACCCACGGTACCGTCCTCGGCCAGCCGGTCACCACCGCCCGGTTCGATCCCGCCACCTTCCCCGTCAACGCCGTCGCT
>DATKRJ010000272.1:0-4967 GCA_035532355.1 Thermomicrobiaceae bacterium
ACACCAGCGGCTTGCCGATCTCCAGCTGGATGTTGGCCTGCGCGTTCAGCGGAATGTCGCGCGGGTTGCCCAGGAACTGCTTCCCATTGTAGAGCGCCACGACTGGACCTTTCGCCGGCCCAACCTGCGTGCCGGAGAGCGGCTGGCCCCAGATGTCGAAGAAGTCGCCCAGGGTGAACGTCTCCTGCGCCGGTGACTCGATGTGGATGATCCCGTCGTCGGCGTGGGTGTGCAGCCAGTAGAAGCAGGAGCCGCTGGCGGCGAAGGGGCCCTGCGGCGTCTGCTGCGCTTGCACGTTCGGGATGCCGATGCCGTATGGTATCTGCCGCTGCTGCCCGTTGACGAAGATCGTCAGGTGGGCGTGGATGTGGAAGAGCGCCTGCTCGCTCGTGTTGCACTGTACCCCGTCGACGGTGCTGCCGGTCGCCGCGCTCGCCAGCCCGGCGAGCTGCGGCACCGCCGGGACCGCGATGCCCTCGGGTCCCACCGGTCCCTGCTCGCCCGGCGCCTGCAGCGTCCCCAGCGCGCTGAGCGGCCCCGTCGACGCGGTCGGGCTCGCGGCCGACGCCTGCCCGGCGACCAGGCGATCGATCCCGACGCCCACGCCGATCACCAGCACCACGGCCACGACGATGCCACCCAGCATCATCCGCCGGCGGGTCGCGGCGGCCCGCGCGGCGCGTCGCCGTTCCTCGGCGCGCTGGCGGCGCCCCGGCTGCCCGTCACTGCTCATCGAGACTCCCTCTGCTGCCCGTCGCTCACGAGTCCACTCGTTCCACTGGCCTATCGGCCTATCGGCTGACGATCCGGCCGCGGTGCGCCTCGACCATCCGGCCGGCGGGTCTGCTGCCCCGTCTGCCGCGACGCGGGCGGCACAGCAGAAGACGCGGGGCCGCGACCCGCCGTGTCGATGCTCCCCTGGCACGCGCTCGCCGGGATGGTTGTCCACGGGACACTGACACTGATGGGCAATTGTAGGCGCTGCGGCGGGCACGGACACAGTGCCACTGTGTACCCATCCGCACCGTCCGGCGCGTCAGAAGCGGCAAAGAGGGGATAGCCGACGCGGCTTTCGGTGAGGAGCGCGACGAGATGGGGCTGACCGCGCGGCAACGAATCTGTCACGGGGTGCGGTCGGCCGTGCGCCGCTCCCTCCTGCTGGCCGCCCTCCTCCTGCTCACCGCGGCCTGCGGCACGGCGTTCGGCGTCGGACACACCGCCTCGACGATCGCGGCCGGCCCGCACGTCACCGCCGTCGCCTCGCCCCCGCCCCGCCCCACGTCGACCGCCGGGTCGCCGGTGATGGCGACCCCGTCGACCATCGTCGCCGCGCCGTCTCCCCTCGCCCCATTGACCGACGTGACGCTCTCCGATGCCTGGTTCGTCGATGCCGCGCGCGGCTGGGTCGTCGGTCAACGCTGCGATCCGAGCGCGTCGCCGATCCCCGCCGTGTCACCAACCTGCTCGGGGTTCGTCGAGCACACCGCCGACGGCGGGCGCGGCTGGACCGCGCAGTCCCTCGGTGACCCGCGCCTCATCCCGCGGGCAGTCCAGTTCGCCGATTCCGACCACGGCTGGCTCGCCGCGACCACGGCGCAGACCTGCGGCGCCGGCCCCTGCGCTACCGTCCTCTACGCGACCGCCGACGGCGGCCGGCACTGGGAGGCGATTTTCCACACCGGACCGAACACCCCATCCATGATGGTGAACGGCCGCCCGCTCATGCCCCGCTCGACCGCGCTGACCACGCTCGCCCTGACCTCAACGCAGGCCGTCTGGGCCTTCGGCACCGCCTGCACCGGAGCCGACCAGGCCGGCTGCCGTCCGGTGCTCCTCGCCACGCCGAACGGCGGCGGCTTCAGCCAGATCACCCTCCCCGCGCTCCCGCCTGCGGTCCATGCCGGCCTGAGCCACCCGACCGCCGCCGACGGCTGGATCGCGGTCGGCGCGGGCGAACCCGGCACGACGAGCCGCATCCTCGCCACCCACGACGGCGGGCGGACCTGGCAGGACCTGGCAGGACCTGCCGGATCCCGCACCGGGCGACTTCTGGCAGCAGGTCTTCTTCCGCTCGGCCACCGAGGGCTGGCTCTTGAGCGGCGGCGAGCCGGGCGCGGGGCAGCAGCTCAAGACCCTCTTCCACACCACCGACGGCGGCAGGACCTGGAGCCGCGTCGCCGGCACGTCCTTCGCGGCGACCTCCTACGCCTCGGGACTCGGCCTGCCCACCTCCGGCTACGTTGGTCAGCTCGTCTTCTCCACTGCCGCCGACGGCTGGATCTCCTCGCCCCGCGGCGGCCTGCTCCACACCGACGACGGCGGCCGCGGCTGGCACCGCGTCCCCAACGTCGATTGCGCCGACCTGAGCTGCGGCTCGCTGGGTTTCGCCGGCCCGACCGTCGGCTGGGTCGTGAGCCCGCGCGGCGTCTGGCTGACGACCGACGGCGGCCGCGACTGGACGCCGCTCGCCGTCCCCGGCGTGGATTCCTTCCCCTAGCCCGGACGAGCCGACCCGCCGCGCGATCTCGCATCCGATCGTCGCCCCTCCCGTCGGCGATTCCGCGGCACCTCCGATGTCTGGCCAGTTGACCGCATCGCGCTAACCTGCTATAAGCGTATCAACGGTGTTGTCAGGAGGGACTCCCGGAGAGGGGACGCGCGATGAGCGGGACCACCAACGCCCTGCGCGGGCGAATCGACGAGGCCTGGCGGGCGCTGCTGGCAGCGGTCGACCAGATCCCCGAGACCCGGCAGACCGAGCCCGGCGCCGCCGGCAGCTGGTCCGTCAAGGACCTGCTGGGCCATATCGCCTACTGGGACACGAACACCGCGTCCCGCGTCCGGAGCGTGACGGCGGGCCAGCCTGCCGCTCCATGGCCGGACTTCGAGCCGATCAATCTCGAGCAGGCGGAGCGGCGGTCCGCCTGGCCGCTCGACGAGATCCGGCGTGAGCTGCACCAGGCCCACGCGGCGTTGACGGATGCGCTCGGCGCGGCGGACGCCGCGGGCGTGAGCGTCGACCCGGCCGTCGTCCAGGGCGCCACCTGCGAGCACTACGACGAGCACCGGGCCGATCTCCAGGCCTACCAGGAGCGGCTCGGCCGCTGACCCGGGATTCCTTCCGGCAGGACTTGACATCGCCTCCAAAATGAGAGAGAC
Organism: Thermomicrobiaceae bacterium; assembly: GCA_035532355.1. GTDB lineage: Bacteria > Chloroflexota > Chloroflexia > Thermomicrobiales > Thermomicrobiaceae > DASSZN01. The sequence goes on from DATKRJ010000272.1 coordinate 3,160, forward strand.
TCTCACAAGAGAGTAGCTCTTGAACGGAGGTGACTACCATGATCAATGTGGGAACGCGACGCTGGTGGGCACTCGGGGCGGTCACGCTCGCCGTGCTCGCGGTCGGGCTCGACTCTACCGTCCTCAGCGTCGCCCTGCCCACCCTCGCCACCGCGCTGCACGCCTCGGAGTCGGACCTCCAGTGGTTCACCTCCGGCTACCTGCTGGTGCTGGCCGCCGCCATGCTGCCGGCCGGTCTGGCCGGCGACCGCTACGGCCGCAAGCGGGTGTTGCTTGGAGCCCTCGCCCTGTTCGGGGTCGGCTCGGCGGTCTGCGCCTACGCCCCCTCCTCCGGCGCCTTCCTGGCGGCTCGGGTGGGGCTCGGCTTTGCCGGCGCCGGCATCATCGTGATGGCCGTCTCCGCCTTGACGATCCTCTTCTCCGAGGAGGAGCGCCCTCGCGCCGTCGGCGTCTGGGCCGCCGCCAACTTCGTGGCCCTGCCGATCGGCCCCATCCTCGGCGGCTGGCTCCTCACCCACTACTGGTGGGGCTGGGTCTTCCTCATGAACGTGCCGGTCTCCCTGCTCGGCATCCTGGCCGTGCTCGCGCTCGTGCCGGAGACCCGCGCCGCGCGGCGCCCCAGCCTCGACCCGCTCGGCGTGCTCACCTCCAGCGGCGGCCTGGTCGCACTGACCTACGGCGTGATCGAGGTCGGCCAGCACGGCTGGAGCGACCTCCCGGCGCTGGGCTTCGTCGCCCTGGGGCTCGCCGTGCTGGTCGGCTTCTTCTTCTGGGAGCGCCGACTGAGCCGGCGGCCCGGCGGTCAGCCGCTGGTGGACCTGGCCCTCTTCCGCTCGGTCCCCTTCACCTGGGGCGTGATCCTGATGACGACCGCCGTGCTCGCCATGATCGGCGTGATGTTCACCATGCCGCAGTACTTCCAGGGCGTGCGCGGCACCGACGCCATGGGCTCCGGGCTGCGCCTGCTGCCGCTCATCGTGGGCTTGCTCATCGGCGCCGTTCCGGCGGACCGCATCGCCGGCCGCTGGGGGCCGAAGCTGACCGTCGCCGGCGGGTTCGTTCTCCTCGCCTCCGGCCTCATGCTCGGCTCTACCACCCAGGTAGGCTCCAGCAGCGCCTTCGTCGCCCTCTGGATGGCGGCCGTCGGCGCCGGCATGGGCCTCGCCATGGCCACCGCCGCGTCGGCGGCACTCTCGGCGCTCTCCGAGGAGCGCAGCGGCGTCGGCTCCGCCGTGCTGCAGGCGCTCAAGAACACCGGCGCGCCGTTCGGCGCCGCCATCATGGGCTCGGCCCTCAACTCCACCTACCAGAGCCGGCTCGCGCCGGTCCTGGCCGGCCTGCCGGCCGCCGCCGTGGCCGCGGTCCAGCGCAGCGTCTTCGGCGGGATCGCGGTCGCCGCCCAGCTCCACTCGGCGCCGCTGCTGGACGGCGTGCGCCGCGCCTTCGTCCAGGGCATGGACCTGGCCCTCGTCGTGTCGGCGGTCATCGCCCTCGCCGGCACCGCGCTCGCGCTGCTCTTCCTGCCGCGACGCGCCGAGCGCATTGAGACCGCCGCTCCGGAGCGAGTAGAATCGACGCATGAAGTCGCTGTCTGAGGACGACCAACATCCGGCCCTCGGCCTCCGCGAGCGCAAGAAAGCCCGGACGCGTGCCGCCATCCAGCGACACGCGCTCCGGCTCTTCCGGGAGCAGGGCTACGACGCCACCACCGTCGAGCAGATCGCCGAGGCCGCCGAGGTCTCGCCCAGCACCTTCTTCCGCTACTTCCCCACCAAGGAGGACGTGGTCCTCTACGACGCCCTCGACCC
>DATKRJ010000273.1:0-4632 GCA_035532355.1 Thermomicrobiaceae bacterium
CGAACCGATGCGCGTCAGTCCAGCACGATGCCGTCCCGGTCCCGCTGCTTACCCGCATGCTCGTTGCGCATCCCGTGGGCCGGCAGTTGGCAGGCGTTCACGCCGAACATGCCGGGGCGACACGCGCGGCGTGCGCAGGCCGACGCCCCCGGACGGGACTCCCGTCCGGGGGCGTGACCGCGGCGTGCGGAGCGGGGTCTACTGGTGGATCCAGACGGTGGTGCCGTACGGCGTCCAGTCGTAGATCCAGTGCGCGGCCTCGAGCGGCAGCTCTACAATCTGCGCCACGTCCAGGAGCACGCCGCCCAGTTGAGCCTCTTTCTCGGCCAGCACGCCATCCCGGACGAGGCGCTCGACTGGGTTGCGCGTGCGAAGGACGATGCTGGGAGCGCGTAAGCGCCGGGATTCCGCGGGCGGAGGCCTCCGCCGCAGCGCGGTAGTGCCCGTTGTCCCCACGGGATGCGCAACGAGCATGCGGGTAAGCAGCGGGACCGGGACGGCATCGTGCTGGACTGACGCGCATCGGTTCGCCGTTGCGCGTCAGGAGGGTCCCCGCCATGTCCGCCGTCACCGCCACGCCCGCGCCCGTGGTCATCCGCACCAGCCCGACCGACCTGCCGTCCGTGCCGGCCTGGTTCGCCGAAGTCGCCGTGCTGGCCCACCACTTCGCCCGCCGTGGCCTACTCGATGCCATCAGCCAGCAGGTGCAGCTGGCGCGCGGCCGCGCCGGTCGCTACGCCGTCAGCGACTTCGTCGCCCTCCTACTGGGCTACGCCGTCAGCGGCGAGCCCACCTTGGCCGCCTTCTGCGACCGGCTGACGCCCTTTGCCGGCCCCTTCATGGCGCTCTTCGGCCGCGACCGGCAGCCCCATCGCGCCACCCTCAGCCGCTTCCTGGCCGCCGTCGACGCCCCGTGCCTGGAGGCGCTGCGCGGGCTCTTCGCGCAGGACCTCGGCGCGCACGGCTTCGCCGGCGACCACCTCGGCGGCCTGTTCGACCGGCAGGGCCAGCGGCTGCTCATCATCGACGTCGACGGCACGCGCCAGGCGGCCCGCCAGCGCGCGCTGGCGGGGGGCGACGTGCTGCCACCATGTCGGCGGCGACTGGCCAGGGTCTGCGCGCCGGGCTACCTGGGCCGCAAGCGTGGCGAGGTGGTGCGCACCCGCACGACGGTCCTGCAGGCGCACACCCAGCAGTGGCTGGGCACCTTCGCCGGCGCCGGCAACGGCGACTACGTGGCCGAACTGGAAGCCGCCTGCCGGGCCGTGACGGCCTACCTGCAGGCGAACGGGGTTCCTCCGAGCCAGGCACTGCTGCGGCTGGACGGCCTCTACGGGTCGGCGGCGGCCCTGGTGCGCGTGCAGCAGGTGGGCCTGGGCTTCCTCGTCCGGGGTCGCACCTACCACCTGCTCGACCATCCCGTTGTCCGCGAGCGCCTGGCACGGCCGCCGGACGCGACGGTGACCCACCCCGAGAGCGGGGTGCGCCGCGCGGTCTACGACGCGGGCTACCTCACCGAATGGGTGGAGCCGGGTCCGGAGCGCAAGCTGACCTACCGCGTGATCGTCACCGGCCGGGCGGCGCCGAGCGAGCCGGAGGAGACCGCCGTCGGCACGCTGCGCGATGGGCACGTCTACGAGCTGTTCCTGACCTCCCACCCGGCCCACCGCCTGACCGCGGTGGACGTGCTCGACCTGTTCCACCAGCGCGGCGCCTTCGAGCAGGTGCTGAGCGACGAGGATGCCGAGCAGGATCCCGATCGCTGGTGCTCGCAGCGCCCCGCTGGGCAGGAGTTCTGGCAGGTGCTCAGCCAGTGGGTCTGGAACACCCGGCTGGAGCTCGGCCAGGTCTGCAGCGAGGCGCCGCTGCGGTGGACTTGCTGGTCGGACGGCCAGCCGGTCGCGCCGCCGACAATGCCCCCGCCCACGCCACCGCGCGAGGAGCCGATAGCAGAAGAGGTCGTCGCCTTGTACGGGCCGCTGCAACTGGCCCGCGCCTGGGCCAAGGCCAACGGCCGCTTCGCCGGCACGGACTTCGCCCAGCTCGAGGATGGCACGCTGCGCTGTCCGGCGGGGAAGCTCCTGCGCGTGCGCGAGCGGCGCGAACTGATCAACGGCGACGTGCGCCTCATGTTCGGAGCCAAGGTTACGGACTGCCGTACCTGCGCGGAGCGAGCGCGCTGTCTGGGGCAGCACGCATCGGGGGCCAACCCGCGGCGGGTGAGCGCACTGCGGCCGCTCACTGGACGCTACGCCCGCCCCGTGCAGCCACCCTGGAAGGAGCCGGAGCTGCCCGATGGAAGCCCAGACCATTCCGCCGCGCCTCGTGACCTGCTCTGGTGTGATGCGGGCGGCCGGCGTCTGCGGCGTGACCTCGTCCAGTTGCTCCGTCGTCAGACCGTCCGGTTGGACTGGACACGAGCGGCTGCAGCGGAGGAGCCGCTATCCGGAGTGCCGGAACAGGCGACGCGCGCGGCACGCGCGCACCGGCGGCTGAGCTGGGCGACCCGGCTGGCCCGCAATGCGACGACGACGCGGTGCGCCGCCAGCCAGCTCACGCTGTTCGGGATCCCGCCACGGCTGGCTGGCTTCCTCAGCCTGCCGTCTGTTCCCGGCAGCTGATAGCTCGTTGCGCATCCCGTGGGGGGGCTGGTTTACCTTGACGCTAGACAGGGCCTCATACCCGCGACGCGGTGCTGGCCGCGGTGGCGCGCACTTTCCCGGACGAGGATCCGGCGGCGGTACTGGCGGTGCTCGACCGCTACGGCACGGGGCGCCTCGAGCGCGAGCGGGAGCGCGTCCAGCTGGCGATCCTCACGCTCAGCCGGGGCAGCCTGGAGCGGCTGGTGCACTACACCGAGCGCGCCCGGCGCGACTACCGCGACGTCCTCTACTGGGCGGAGTACCTGCGGCACGAACAGCGGCTGCCCCGCTCGGACGCCGGGTAGCCAGGCGCAACGTGACGCGGGCCGAATCGCCCGGCAATCACCCGTACCCGGATCACCCCCCATGACCCATGAGGTGCTGCCGACCGCCGGCTCCGATGCGCTTTATCCCGCGGGATGGTGGCTGCAGCCCGGCGCTGGCAGGGCGGGCCGCGCCGACCGCGCCCGTCCGCGTGGGACGTCGACGCGCCGGCTGGGGCGCAGGCGCGCTCTGAGGCGGTGTTGTCGCGGCCGATGCGCGAATTCTGTCGCACTTGAGATGGGACTGGGCGGACAGTGGAGGTGGACCCGGGGGCGGAACGCGCCGCGGGCTGGTGGATGTGGTGTAGCACGCGATGGGAGGCCATGATGGTGCTCGAAGGGTTGAGGCACGCGGCCGAGGAGGCGCTCCACAAGGCGCGCGGCACGGTGGACAAGGCGCGCGAGGCGCTGCCGGACATGCCCGACCTCCCGTCGGCGAAGGATGTGGCGGCCAAGTTGGACGAAGGGCGGGAGCGCGCGGAAGAGGTGATCGAGCGGCTCCATCCGTCGAAGCCCGACAAGGGGTTGCCCGAGGCCCCGGCCGCGGAGGATCTGGCGGCCAAGGCGAAGGAGCAACTGGAGAGCGCCGAGAAGGCGATCGCCGGGCTCGAACTGCCGAAGCCGGAAGCGGAGCACCCAGCGGCCGGCTGACGATCCGTCGCCGTCTGACCCTCAGGGGCCGGGCGGCCCGGTTCGCTGGACGACTCCAGAGCGTCCGCGCCGCATGAACGTCAGCGGCGTCGCGGCGCCTCTCCAGTCAGCAGCCGAATGGCGCGCGTCTCCGCCCACGCCGGACCCCTGCCTGGCCGGCTCCGCGGATCGGTCGGTCAGTGCTGGTGATGGTGGCCGTGGTCGTCCGCACCGGACGCGTGGGCGACCTGTCAGCAGCCGGGCTCGCCGTCGTGCCCGCAGCAGTTCTGACGCAGCACGACGCGGCGCCCAAGGTTGCGGAACAGCTTCCCCAGCTTCTCCGGCAGCGGCATCGGCTGGTCGAGGTTGATCAGGAAGCTTCGCAGACCAGGGCCCGAGGGGTGAGCCATCGAACGCTCCTTCCCGTTGTCGGAGATCCCCTCGCCGCGGGACGTGGCGAGGGGCTTCAGCGAGACGGCGCTAGCCGGCGGCCGGCGTGCCGAGCACCGCGCAGCGCAGCATCTCGTCGCGAGTGATGACACCGAGCGGACGCCCGCCGGCGTCGATGACCGGCACGACCTGGATCTTCCGGCTCAGCATCTCGTCGAGCACGCGGGCGAGCGGCATATCCGGGCCGACGGCGTAGACGCCCGTGCGCATGAACTCGGCGAGCGTGCGGCCGGCCAGGTGGGCCAGCCCTCGCCCGCGCAGCCGGTCGAGCCGCGACGGCGCCAGCGAGGGCTCCAGCCGCGCCACCAGCTCCTCGGCCGAGAGAGTCCCGAGCAGGCGTCCCTGCGGGTCGACCACGAAGACCAGGTGGAACGGTGAGTCCAGCAGCGGCTCGGCCGCGTCCGGCAGCTCCGCCGACGCGGCCAGGGCCGGCACCGGCCCCTGCAGCGCCTGGCTGGCCGGCGTCTCGTCCGAGAGGAGCGGGCAGGCCGGGGCCTCCGGTAGCGCGACGCTCAGCCCGCCGGCCACGGCGCGCAGGATGTCGAGGCGGCTCAGCATCCCGACCAGCCGCCCCTCGCCGTCCACCA
>DATKRJ010000274.1:0-17491 GCA_035532355.1 Thermomicrobiaceae bacterium
CTACGGGGTCTGACCGTAGCGCCAGCGGTAGTAGTGCTGGCCCACGTTGCCGGCCTCGACCTGCCAGCCCGCCGGGTTCGACGGCGTGTAGGTCAGGCAGCGCCGCTCGAAGCACTGCACCAGCACCTGCTTCGACACCCCGCCCACCAGCACGTTGGTCCAGTACGCCTCGGTGATGGGATAGCCCGTGGCGTAGAACGGGTTCTGGAACAGCGGCGCCTGCACGGTCTGGCCGTTCTGCATCACCGGGCCAGAGCTGTTCATGAAGGCCCAGAAGACCGAGGCCACGGTGTGGTGGGTCGGCGCGCCGACGTCCTGGGCCGTCACGTTGTACTGCGCCAGGCTGCCGTCGGTCTGCACGTTCCCGGCGCGATTAACGGTCTGGGTGATCGTCCAGCCGGACGGGATGGCGCCGTAGCCCATCAGCGGGTTGAAGGTCGCGTAGGTCGGCCCGTTAGGGTCGTTCGGGTCGCCGGCCACGTTGACCTGCGCCGGGGCCACCTGCACGAACGTGTTGTCACCACCCTGCACCCGGCCGGTGATCAGCTCCTCGGCCAGTAGGCCGTTGGTGATGTACCAGACGCTGTTCGGATCGCCGCCCGGATGCGTGATCTCCATGCGGCTCTTGTCGAAGTAGACGACGAACCGGAAGGGCAGGCTGTTGGGCAGGGTGCCCGTCGAGCTGCCGTTCGGCTCGGTGGCCTCGGCGTAGGGCTCGGCCACCGGCGGCGCGAAGAAGTCCGGCCCCCACATCCAGGTGCGCGAGACCGCGCCGCTGGCGACCAGCGAGTCGGTGCGCACCCACGGCTGGAAGACCGAGAGCGCGTTCTGCACCGAGGTCACGAGCGCGCCGTTGGCGTAGGTGCAGGCCAGCGCCGTGAGCGACGGCTGGGTGGGGGTCTGCGCCGGGACCGGGACGGTGGCGTCGCAGAAGAGGTTCTGGTTCCCGGCCACCGGATAGAGCTTGACGGCCAGCGCGGTGCCGCCGGTCAGCCCGCTGAACGCAAAGGTGTGGGCGTCGAGCTTGGTGCCGGCCTGCCCATTACCGGTCACACCGGCGCACTGGGTGTTGACCAGCGTGCCGTGGGTCGTGTCCAGCTGGAAGCAGTAGGCCGGCAGATGGAGCGTGACCGTTGTCGCCGGCGGCGGACCTCCCGAGCCGCCCGGGTTGGGGTTGCTGGCGGCCGTGATCTGCAGCGACATGGTGCTGGTGATGCCGTTGCTGTCGGTCGCCTGGACCGTGGCCGCGCCGGCCGCCGCGGTCGACGGGACGGTCACGTTCACCGTGAGCGTGGGCTGGGTCCCCTGACAGCCGACCGTGCCCTGCGGGAGCGGGAAGGTGGTCCCGTGCGCGTCGGTGAGCGTGAAGGAGACGGTCATCCCTGACGACCAGCCGTGGCCCGAGCTGCCGTCACCGGCGATGGTGAGCGACTGCCCGGCCGTCACCGGATTGGGGGAGACGCCCCAGGAGCCGCTGCTGATACTGCAGCTCGTCGGGGGCGGCGGGTTCTGGTTGCAGCTGTTGACGGTGACGGTGGCGGAGGTGCTCTTGTCGCCCGTGGTGGTATCACCCGACGAGGCGTTCGGGTTGATCGTCAACTTGACGTTGTAGGTCCCGGCTGGGATGTTCGAGAACTGCTGCGACTGGGTGACTGACTTGGTCGGGTCGAGGCTGGCGAAGCTCTGCGTCTGGCTGAACCCATTAACGCTGCCGGTGACGGTGAACGTGCCGCTGGGTGAGCCGCCGTTGTTCGTGATGGTGGCCTGAAAAGTCGGCGACGTGCCGGCGCAGATGCTGGAGAGCGACCCGCCGCCCTGCAAGGAAATCGGGGAGATCGACAGGTCGGACGGGGTCGTCGCCCCGACTACGGCCGGCGAGGTCAATGGCAGCACGAGGCTGCCCAGGGACGTCGCCAGCAGGGCGACGATCGTCAGCAGCGAGAGTCTTGCTCGTCGCAGGAACACGGTCGGACCCCTTCTCTTCCACCAATCGATTGTGCCGCGCCCACCACGCCGTCGCCTCCTCCGTGAGGGGCACGAGCGGTCCCCGGTTGGCGCTGCTCTGTTTGACCAGTATCGCAGGATGTGCCTGCCCGGTCAACCCGGCCGGCGGCCGTGAACGCTCAGGCGCCGGCCGCCGCGAAGCGGTCGATCAGCCGGCCGATGTACTTGATGCCCCTGAGGTAGTCGGCGATGCGGATGCTCTCGTTGGGCGCGTGCGCCCGGGCGTCGTGCCACCAGAGCCCGCCGCCGGTCACCACCGGCACGCCCAGCCCGGCCGAGAAGTAGGACATCGGCCCGCTGGCGGCCATTACCGGGTACACGATCGGCTCCGCCCCGTACTCGTCGCGCGCCGCCGCGATCGCGGCCCGCGCCACCGGCGCGTCCGACGGCGCCTTGGCCGGGCTCAGCTTCGCGTGGGTCACGATCTCTACGTCCTGGAAGCCGCGCCGGTCCAGGTGCCGCCGCAGCAGGTCGAGCACCAGGTCCGGCTCGAGGTCGGGCACCAGCCGGAACTCGATCTTGGCCATGGCCTCGTTGGGCAGCACCGCCTTGAGCCCCGGCCCCGAGTAGCCGCTGGCCAGCCCCTGGATGGTGCAGGTCGGCTCGTACAGGTGCTTCTCGAGCAGGGCGATGCCGCTGAGGTTGCGGATGAAGGCCGGGATCTGGAGGTCCGCCTTCATGGCCTGCTCGTCGAACGGGATGCGCGTTAGCTGCGCCGCCTCCTCGGGCCCCGGCCGGCGCACGTGCTCCATCAGGCCGTCGACGGTGATGTGGTCGTCCGGGTCCTTCAGCGAGGCCAGCGCCCAGGTGATGCGCCAGGGCGCGGCCGGGATGATCGTCGCCAGGCTGGAGTGCAGGTCGGTGCGTGAGGAGCGGGCGCGCAGCTCGGCGTGGAGCACGCCCTTGAGGCCGAGCGAGATGATGAAGCGGTCGTGCTCGTCGAGCCCGCCGCCCTCCCAGAGGCAGCCGTCGGCGGCCAGCAGGTCCCGGTTGGCCGCGATGAAGCCGGGCAGGCTCGGGCTGCCGATCTCCTCCTCGCCCTCGATGACGAACTTGACCGTGAGGGGCAGCTCGCCACGGGCTCGGCGGTAGCTGGCGATCGCCTGGACGCGGGCCAGCACGTCGCCGCGGTTGTCGGAGATGCCGCGCGCGTAGATCTTGCCGTCGCGCTCCTCGGCGCCGAAGGGGTCGGAGTCCCAGGCCTCGAGCGGCTCGGGTGGCTGCACGTCGTAGTGGTTGTAGACCAGCAGGGTCGGGCTGCCCTGTCCGATCCGGCCGTAGACCACCGGAGCGCCGGCCGTCTCGATGATGCGGACGTCGTCGCAGCCCAGGCCGCGCAGGATGGCGGCGGTCGACTCGGCGCTCTCGCGCACGCCGATCCCCTGCCCGGTGATGCAGGGCAGCTTGCAGTACGTCTTGAGCGCCGCCAGGTACTCGTCGCGGTGCTGGTCCACGTCGCGGTCGAAGGCCTCGCTCGCCATGGTCCCTCCCTCGTGCGACGCGCGGTGCGGGGCCGCCGGGCGTGACGCGCCGCGCGTCGTCCGTCCTGGCGGGCACCCACCCTCGCAACGTCCCGGACGATGGACCCGTTTTCGGCGTCACGACGCGGAAAACCGTCGTCCAGTCCCCCGTCCGGCCCCGCGCACGGCCGCTAGCCGTAGTACGCGGGCGCCTTCTTCAGCGTCGCCCATTGGTTCGGGTCGTGGCCGTAGAGGAGCATCGCCCCCTCGCGCTCGGCCATCTCCTGCAGCCGCTTCGCACTGGCGCGGGCCGCCTGCGGGTCGCTGTAGGCGCCCCAGTTGTCCTTGTCCAGGTTGTCCTGCACGTAGATCGCGTCGATCCCGATGATCACCTTGCCCGTCTCGGGCAGGTCGACCAGCACCGACATGTGCCCGGGGACGTGGCCCGGCGTCTTGAGCAGGGTGACGCCGGGGGCGATCTCGGTGTCGCCGTCCACCACGCGCCACTTCAGGCCTGGGATGTCGTAGGTCGTGCGCGGGTAGGGCGCGTCCGGGCGCATGATGTCCTCGTAGGCGTCCCGCTGCACCACGATCTCGCTGCCGGCGAAGTCGCGCGTGTTGCCGGCGTGGTCGAAGTGGAAGTGGGTGGCGACCAGCATGTCGACGTCCGAGGGCTCGAGTCCCAGCGCGGCGAGCTGGTTGACGACGTAGCCCTCGGGGCCCATGCGGACCTTGAGCACCTCGCCGAAGGCCGTCCCGCGGAAGGTCGCCTCGGGGTCCTCGATGTGGACCCGGTCCATGCCGGTGTCGACCAGGATGTGCTGGCCGTCGTCGGTCTGGATCAGGTAGCCGACGATGGGGATCGTCCACCAGATGCCCTTGTCGAGCCCGGGCGTCAGCACGCCCCCCTTGTCGACGTAGCAGTCGCCCAGGTGCAACACGTAGAGGCGCATCCGTTCCCTCCCTGTCAGACCCGCTTCACACCGCCGTGTCGCGCTGCCCGCGCCTAGCGCGAGCGCAACATCGGGTCGAGGACCGCGGTCAGGGCGTCCCCGACCAGGTTGACCGCCAGGATCGTCACCATCGTCACCAGCCCGGGGAAGGTGGTGATCCACCACGCCGTGACCAGGTAGTTGCGGCCGTCGGCCAGGTCGCGCCCCCACTCCGGCGTTGGCGGCTGCACGCCGAGCCCCAGGAAGTTGAGCGCGGCCCCGGCCAGAATACCCCAGCCGATGGCCGTGGTGGAGAGCACGATCAGCGGACCGTAGAGGTTGGGCAGCACGTGCCGGAAGAGGAGCCGGATGTCGCTGCTGCCGAGCACGCGGGCCGCGTCGACGTACGGCTCGTTGCGGATGCTGAGGGTCGAACCGCGCGCCATCCGCACGTAGACCGGGATGAGCGAGACGCCGATGGCCAGCATGATGTTCACCATCCCGGTCCCGAGCATGGCTACGATCATCAGCGCCAGCAGGATGCCCGGGAAGGCCAGCAGGATGTCGACCAGCCGCATGATCAGCGAGTCGACCCAGCCACCGGCGTAGCCGGCGACCAGCCCGGGAATGACGCCCAGCACCAGCGCGAACCCGATCGCCAGGAACGGCATCCCGAGCGTGTTGCGCGCCCCGACGATCACCCGGCTCAGGATGTCGCGTCCGAACTGGTCGGTGCCCAGCAGGTGCGCGGCCGATGGCCCTTTCTTGGCCACCGTCAGGATCTGCTCGGTCGGGTCGTACGGCGCGATCAGCGGTCCGGCGACCACGACGACCAGCAGCACGGCCAGCACCAGCGCCCCGATCAGCGACCCCTTGTTGCGGGTGAAGCTCGCGACCACCTGGGCGGTCAACGAGCGCCGCCCCCGCACGCGGCCAAATGGCTCCGCCGTCACGGCGACGTCGACGGTGTTCATGACAGGCTGCTCTTACCCCACCTCATGCGACTTACGAGAAGCGAATACGCGGGTCCAGCACGGCGTAGGAGACGTCGACCAGCAGGTTGGCCGCGACGTAGCCCACCGCCGCGAAGAGCACCACGCCCTGGACCATCGGGAAGTCCTTGGACAGGATGCCCGAGACAATCAGCCGGCCGATGCCCTGCCGCGCGAACAGGCTCTCGATGATGACCGCGTTGGCCAGCATGTGCCCGAACTGCAGCCCGATGATCGTCACCACCGGGATCAGCGCGTTCTTGATCGCGTGCCGGGCGACGACGATCCGCTCGGCCAGCCCCTTGGCGCGGGCGGTCTTGATGTAGTCGAACTGCATCACCTCGATCAGCGAGTGGCGCACCAGCCGGGCGATGATGGCCGCGTAGCCCCAACCGAGGGCGATGGCCGGCAGCACCAGCGCGCGGATCCCGTTGGAGCCGATAGCCGGGAAGAGCTTGAAGTGCAGTGAGAAGGCCAGGATCAGCAGCATCCCCAGCCAGAAGTTCGGGATGGAGACGCCCAGCAGCGACACGTTCATGCTCAGGGTGTCGAGCCAGGTGTCGCGGCGCACGGCGGCGATGATCCCCATCAGCAGACCGATCGTCACCGCCACGAAGAGCCCGGCAAAGGTCAGCTGCAGCGTGGCCGGCAGCTGCTCCAGGATCGCGGTCCGTACCGCCTCACGCGTCTGGTAGGACGTGCCCAGGTCGCCCTTCAGCGCGTGGAGCAGGTAGGTGCCGTAGCGCACGTAGATCGGCTGGTCGAGCCCCAGCTGGTGACGCAGCGAGGCGACCTGCTGCGGGGACGCGCTCGAGCCCTGGAGCATGACCTGGACCGGGTCGCCCGGAGTGAAGTAGAGCATCAGGAAGACGGCGACCGACACCCCGACCAGCGTCACCACCGACTGCAGCAGCCGGCGCAGCAGGAAGGCTTGCATTGGTGAAGACTCGTCCCCAATCTGGACCGGATCTCCGGACCCCGTCGCGCGCGACGGGGTCCGGCACCGCGCGTTTCGAGCCGAGCCGGCGTAACGCTACGCCAGGCTCACATCGTAGAACATCGGGAAGCCGTTCACCGTGTAGACGAAGCCCTTCACGGTCGGCTTCGTGATCAGGACGACGGCCTTGTAGTAGATCGGGATCATGACCGCGTCCTGCATGATCTTCGTGTTCTGCTGGACGTAGATCGGGCCGCGCACGGTCGGATCGGTTGACTTCTGGCCCTGGGCGATCAGGTCGTCGACGTCCTTGTTGCTGTAGTGCATCCAGTTGAAGGTGCTGATCGCCTGCGTCGAGTAGATCGAGTTGGCGAAGGATGGGTCGACGGCGTAGAAGAAGAACGGGCACAGATTGTGGTCACCGCGGTGCAGCGCGTCCTGGACGGCCGGGAAGGACTGCTGGGTGATGTCCATCTTGACGCCGACGTCCTTGAACTGCGCCTGCATCAGCTGGGCGATGCCGTCGAAGCCGAAGCCGGCCAGGTTGATGAACAGGATCTCGAGCGGCTTGCCGGCCTTCGAGCGCATGCCGTCGGAGCCGGCCTTCCAGCCGGCGCCGTCCAGCAGGCTCTGCGCCTTGGCCTTGTCGAAGGTGTAGATCGACTCCAGGCTCTTGTCGAAGCCCAGCGTGGTCGGGTCGACCGGTGCGTAGGCCGGTGCGTAGATGCCGGAGAAGAGCGTGTTCACGATGGCGTTCTTGTCGACCGCGAACTCCAGCGCCTGCCGGACCGCCACGTCGTCCGTCGGCGGCCGGGTCACGTTGATCATGATGTCGTAAGGCATGCCGGTCGTCTTGATCTTGAGCCCCGTGAACTGGCCGCCCTGGGTCAGCCGGGCGAAGTCGTCCGGCGTCAGCTCCTCGGTCATGGTGACCTCGCCGTTCTCCAGCGTCACGGCGCGGGTCGAGGCGTCGGGGATGATGCGGAAGGTGATCTGGTCGAGGTAGGCGGTGCCGTTGCGCTTGAACGGCGACGGCGCCCAGTTGTAGTCCGGGTTCTTGACGATCGTGACGTGGTCCTGCTTGACCCACTCCTTGAACATGAAGGGGCCGGTCCCGACCGGGTGGTCGCCGATGTTCGCGCCGTACTTGTCGAGCGCGGCCGGCGAGAGCGGCGCCAGGCTGACCCCGGTCGCGGCGTTGAGGAAGCCGCCGTTGGGCGCCTTGAAGCTCACCCGCACGGTCTGGTCGTCGACCACCTCGGTGCCGCCGTAGCTGCCGCCCGGGTTGAGCGTGCTGTCGACCGAGAGCGACTTGGTGGCCGGGTCGACGACGTGGTCCCAGGTCTTCTTGAGCGCCGCGGCGTTGAAAGGCGTGCCGTCGTGAAACTTGACGTCGGTACGCAAGGCAAAGGTGAACTGGGTCGCGTCCGCGTTGACCTCCCACTTGGTAGCCAGCGCCGGGTAGTAGGCCTGATCGGTCCCCTGGGCCGCGAAGACGACCGGGTCGAAGACGTTGATGTCGATCTTCGAGGTGGCGATCAGGCCGCTGGCGCCCGGGTCGAGCGTATCCGGGTTCTGCCAGATGCCGTAGGTCACCGACCCGCCCGGCTTGCCCGCCGGCACCGTTGGGGCGGTCGTCGACTGGGCCGCGGGCGTGGCGCCCGTGGCGCCGGCGGCCGGGCTGGCAGACGCGGTGGTTGTGCTGGCGCCGCCGCCGGTACTGGTGGTACTCACCGCGGTCGTCGCCGCCGGCGTGCTGCCGCCACCGCAGGCGGCCAGGATACCGGCGAGGGCGCTCGCGCCCCCCGCCGCGCCGACGAGGCGCAGGAACCCGCGGCGGGATACCCGACCGCGGCCTGGGAAATCCGGATCGCGCTCCGTGCTCATGGTTGGCCCGTCTCCTCACACCTCACAAGCGTCCGTGGTCCGTGGGTCGCGCTTCGCGGGATGATATATGAACGGGCGAATACTAGTGGGTCACGGCCGGTTCGTCAATTGCCCCGGGTACCGAGGTGAGGAACAGGTTGGCTCGTTGGCGTCGGCGACCGGCGGGGCGCCGGCCACGACGTGGCTGTTGGGGGCCGGGCAGGCGCTCCTGGAGTCCGGGTACGCGATCGCCATGCGCGTGACGGTGTCGGGCGCGCGGAGCGGACACGCCGGCAAGACGCCGGGCCGTGGGCGGCTCCGCGCCCGGCGCAGTCCCCTTACTCGTAGCGCAGCGCCTCCGCGATCGGTACGCGCGATGCCTGGCGTGCCGGGATATAGGACATCAGCAGGCCGGCCCCCAGCGCGATCGCCACGAACGCCAGGATCGAGAGCCACGGCACGATGAACGGCACGTTGCCCGTCTCGGCGCCCAGCTGTGAGCCGGTCATCAGGTTGTGCGCCAGCACGATCGCCATCGCCACGCCGGAGATGACCCCGAGCACCGTGATCATGGTCGACTCGATCAGGAAACTGGCCGCGACCATCGAGCCGCGGTAGCCGATCGCCCGCAGCATGCCGATCTGCAGCCGGCGCTCGACGACCGAGCGGAAGGTGACCACTCCGAGCGCCGCGATCCCGACGACCAGGCCCAGCCCCATGAAACCCTCGATCAGCTTGAGAAAGCCCTGGGAGATCGCGTTGCCCTGATCGATGATCGCCTTGTACGACTGCGCCTGGACGCCGTAGCTGACCAGCGCGGCCTTGATCTGCTTGGCGTAGGTCGCATCGTCGACGCCCCCGGCGGTCCTGATGTAGTAGCTGATCTGGGACGGCTGCGCGAAGACCTGGCCGAAGGTCCGGTCGGAGACGAACAGCCCGCCCAGCAACGAGACCTTGGCGTCGATCACGCCGACGATCGTGATGGGGCGGACCACGCCGGTGGTCGGGTTGCCCAGGTCGGCCTCGAGCGGAGCCATCGTCTTGTCGCCCGCCTTGACACCGGTCAGGACGAACGCGTCGCCGCCGAAGCCCCCGTTGCCGGCCAGCGCGCCGGCGTCGATGACCGCCAGGTCCGGGTTGTCGCGCACGGCGGCCCAGACGGCCTGGTCGCTGGCGTAGCCCGTCGCACGCGTCTGCAGGGGCAGGCTACTGTGGTCGACGAAGGCAGTGTCGGCACCGTTGACCGGGTACTGCTTCCAGGCGCCGGTCCCGGCGATACGCAGCTCGACCTGGCGGGGATCGACCATGTTGAGCCGCCCGAGCGCGGCGATCTTCGTCGTGTCGACGCCCTGGCCGGCCAGCGCCCTGGTGAAGTCGGGAATCGGGTTGGTCGGCGCCTGGACGGCCTGGATCGACCACCCGGCCGAGGCCTGGGTGCCGGTGAAGACCTGGGTGAAGTTGGCGTTGATGGTGGCCATCATCACCAGCGAGAAGATGATCAGGCTGAACATGGCGATGGTCATGCCGGTGCGGCCCTTGCTGGCCAGCGGATAGGCCACGGCCGTCTTGACGGCGGGCAGCCAGCGGCTGAACGCCCGCCCGAGCAGGCTCACCAGACTCGTCGCCAGCTGCGCGTTCCAGACGATCAGCACCGTCGCGGCGGCGACCATCATGACCCCCGAGACGAAGAACATCTCGATGCCGCCGCTCAGCCGGGGGAAGATTCTGGTCGAGACCGAGTCCGGCAGCAGCCAGTAAGTCAGCACGAGGATCGAGGCCAAGCTGTAGAGCAGCCGCGCGGGCAGGCCGAAGCGGCGCAGCATCACCGCCAGGCCGAGCGGCACCAGCGAGATGCCGAGCGAGAACGGGAACAGCTTGTGGGCGCGGCCGCCCGTCACCATCAGCACGGCCCCGACCACGACCGCCAGCAGGCCCAGCGCCAGCCAGCGCCCGCCGGCACGTCGCACGGTGGGCTCGGGGATGTCGCGGATCGCCCGCACGATGTTGAGCCGGCTGACGCGCCAGGACGAGACGGCGATGGTCAGGAAGGTCACGACCACGCCGAGGGTGTAGGCCACGATCAGGCTGCGCCACGACGCCGTCGGGGTGATCGTGAAGGCGCCGCCGATGAGGCGTCCCATCACCCCGGCGATGACGACGGCCACGCCGATGCCGAGCCCGGCCCCGACGAGCGCGGCCAGCAGGTCGTAGGCGGTCCCCTCGGCCAGGAACATCTGGGTCAGCCGGCGCCGGCGCAGCCCGACGGCACGAGCCATGCCCATCTCCGGCTTCCGCTCGGCGGCGAGGAGGACGAAGATCAGGAAGATGAGCAGGACCCCGGCCGCGATCGAGAACATGCCGAGACCGACGAAGATGCTGGTGAAGATGTTGCCGGCCAGCTCGGCCTGACGGAGCGCGGTCTGGGTGATCTCGACCGAGACGTAGGGCGTGCCGGCCAGTGCCCGGGTGACGGCCGCGTTGACCGTATCGGAGGCGGCCACGCCGCCCCGGTTGGCGATGCCGATCACGCTGATGCGCCCCGGCTGGTTGAACAGCGCCTGCGCGCGATCGAGCGGGAGCGCGAAGCCGCCGACCTGCGAGGGGTCGAGCGTGCCGGTGAAGTACCAGTCGGTCGCGATGGCCGCAATCTGGAGGTCGTGCGGCTGGTTGTGGACGTAGATCGTGAGCGTGTCGCCGACCCGGGCGTCGAGCGCGTTGGCGGCCTTCTTACCCAGGACGATGCCGTTGGCCGGCAGCGTCGTCAGATCGATCGGCTGTCCGCCGACGCTGGTGATCTGGCCGAACGGCGCGACCGTGGACGGGTCGATGCCCATGATCGTCAGCGCCGGCTCGCTCAGCTTGGTGCGGGGGTTGATCCCCGGCACCGAGGCGAAGTAGGCGGGGGCGATGCCGGCGACGTCGGGGTTGCCGGCTAGCCTGGCCTGGAGGTCGGTCGCCACCTGCGCCGGAAACGTCACGCCCGGCTGCGGAACGGCGTTCTGGGCGCCGTTGCTGCTCAGCACGACCAGTTCGTCGGTGTGCTGCGACAGGTTGAGCACGCTCGAGGTGATGCTCTGCGCGAGGGTGTCGCCGGTGGTCAACGCCGCCGAGATGATCAGCGTGCTGAGCATCAGCCCCACCACGATGAGCACCGTCTGCGCCCGTCGCCGCGGCACGTTGCGCAGGCCCATGCGGAAGATGATGCGCTGGCGCCAGAAGATCCACCCGCTGACGCTCAGGCTGAGGCCAAAGAGGATCAGCAGCACCACCATGATCGTGTTCATCGAGAGGCCGAAGATACTCGTCACGGCCGGCAGCCCCTTCGCTGGTCCCGTCGCATCCGGGTCACACGCCCGCGGCGTCGCCGTCGCTGACGATCACGCCGTCCTTCATCCGGATGATGCGGTCGCACATCGCGCCGATGCGCGGGTCGTGCGTCACGACGACGAAGGTCTGCCGATTGGTCCGATTGAGGTCGCGCATGAGGGCCATCACGTCGTCGGCCGTCTGGCTGTCGAGGTCGCCGGTCGGCTCGTCCGCCCAGACGATGGCCGGCTCGTTGGCGAGCGCCCGGGCGATCGTCACCCGCTGCCGCTGCCCCCCGGAGAGCTCCGCCGGCCGCTGATCCGCCTGCTCGCGCAACCCGACCTGCTCCAGGACCGCCAGCGCGCGCTCGCGCGCCGCGCGCGGCTTCGCGCCGCTGACCAGCAATGGCAGCTCGACGTTCTCGGCGGCGGAGAGCACCGGCAGCAGGTTATAGAACTGGAAGACGAACCCCATGTCCCGGGCCCGGAAGTCGGTGCGCGCGTTGTCCGACAGCGACGACAGGTCGGTGCCGGCGATGTGGATCGTCCCGGCGTCGATGGTGTCGAGACTGGAGAGACAGTTGAGCAGGGTCGTCTTGCCGCAGCCGGACGGCCCCATGATCGCGACCATCTCGCCGCGCGTGACCAGCAGGTCCAGGCCACGCAGCGCGCGGACGCGCACCGTCCCCGTGTCGTAGGTCTTCTGCACGCCGCGGGCCTCGATGATCACGTCCGTGCCGACACCGGTCTGGACGGCAACGCCGCTCGCGGGGGCTGCCTGCGCCATACTGAGGCTGCTCCTTCACTCGGGCATGGGATCCGCGCGGGCGCGCGAACGCGCAGGTCAGAGCAGCGCTCCGACGTTCGCCCCGCGGCGCCTCCGCGCCCGGTCATGTCCTCTTACGCGCGCCGCCCGCAGCGACCTCGAGTCGCCGGAATCCGCGAGCCACCGCGCGACGATCCGGAATATTACGCGAAGCATGCCACTACCGAATCCAATGGCAACCTGTACTGCTGGACCGGAGCGGTACTGGACGGGTGCCCGGCGAGGTGCGACGTGCGGGTGGCCGACCGACCAGAGCTACCATGCCGGAGACGACAACGCGCCCCGTTTTTCGGGGCGCGTTCGCTCAGTGTCATCGAACGACGGGCGCGATGGGTCGCGCCCCTACCGCGTCGAGCCCTCGTAGATGAGCTCGCGGGTGCGGGCCGCCACTTCGTCCGGATCGACCGCGATCCGCGCCACCCCGGTCTCCACCGCTGCCCGCGCCACGGCTGCCGCCACTGCCGGCGGCACCCGCAGGTCCAGCGCCTCCGGGATGACGAACTCCCGGCTCAGCTCGGCCGGGTCGACCAGGTCGGCGATGGCCTGTGCCGCCGCCAGCTTCATGGGGTCGTTGATGTCGCGCGCTCGGGCGTCGAGCGCGCCGCGGAAGACGCCGGGGAAGGCCAGCGAGTTGTTGACCTGGTTCGGGTAGTCCGAGCGGCCGGTCGCGATGACGAAGGCGCCCGCCTCCCGCGCCGCGTCCGGCAGGATCTCCGGCACCGGGTTGGCCAGCGCGAAGATGACCGGGTCCTTCGCCATGTTCCGGATCATGTCGGGGGTCAGCGCCCCGGCGACCGACAGGCCGATGAAGACGTCGGCACCGGCCACGGCGTCGGCCAGCGAGCCGCACACCTGCTGCGCGTTGGTGACCTCGGCCAACTCGGCCTTGACCCAGTTGAGGTCAGGTCGCGAGCGACTGATCGCCCCCTTGGTGTCGCACAGGATGATGTCCTTGACGCCCACCGACATTAGCAGCCTCGCCACGGCGACGCCGGCGGATCCGGCGCCGTTGATGACGATGCGCGTCTCGCTCAGCGGCGTGCCTCGCAGCTGCATGGCGTTGAGCAGGGAGGCCAGCACGATGATGGCCGTCCCGTGCTGGTCGTCGTGAAAGACCGGCAACTGCAGACGCTCCTTCAGCGCCGCCTCGATCTCGAAGCAGCGCGGCGCCGCGATGTCCTCCAGGTTGATCCCACCGAAGGAGGGGGCGATGGCCTCCACGAAGTCGACGATGCGCTGCGGGTCGCGCTCGGCCAGGCAGATCGGGAACGCCTCCACCCCGGCCAGCGACTGGAACAGGACCGCCTTGCCCTCCATGACCGGCAGGGCTGCCTGCGGACCGATGTCACCCAGGCCGAGCACGGCGCTGCCGTCGGTCACGATGGCGACCAGGTTGGCCTTCACCGTCAGGTCGTAGACCCGCATCGGGTTCTCCTGGATCTCCGCCACCGGGGCCAGCGCGGCCGGCGGGAGGTAGAGGAGGTTCAGGATGTGGTGGTCCTTGATCGGGATCTTGCTGCGGATCTCGAGCACGCCGTTGTGGCGCAGGCGCAGGTCGAGCGCCTCCTCCCGCAGCCCGTGCGGCCTCCTGGTCGGCAGCGGCGTGCGCGGCTGGAGCGTGCCCTCGTAGACATAGCGGCGTGTGTTCTCGGCCACCACCTCCGGATCGACCTGCCGCGTGGCCTCGCCGGTCGCCTTGGCTGCCCGCACGACGGCCGCCGCGATCGCCGGCGCGACCTGGAAATCGAAGATGCGCGGGACGACGTTGTCGGCGTGGAGCTCGTCGGCGGGCACCAGGCTCGCCAGCGCCTCGGCCGCGTAGATCAGCGTCCGCAGCCGGATGTTGCGCGCCCCGGCGTCGAGCAGGCCGCGGAAGACACCCGGGAAGACGAGCGAGATGTCCATCTGGTTCGGGAAGTCGGAGCGGCCGGTGCCCACCACCGCCGCGCCCGCCGCCCTGGCGTCTTTCGGCGAGATCTCTGGGGTCGGCACGGCCAGCGCGAACACGATCGGATTCGGCGCCATCGTGGCGATCATCTCCGGCGTCACGACGTCGCCGGTCGCGACCCCGATGAAGACGTCGGCGCCGCGCAGCGTCTCGGCCAGGCTTCCCCGGCGGTGCTCGGGGTTCGACTCCTTGGCCATGTAGGACTTGGCCCAGTTCATCCGGTATGGGCGGTACGGGTAGATCGCGCCGGCCCGGTCGCAGACGACCAGATCGCGCACCCCGACCCGGTGGAGCAGCCGGGCGACTCCTACCCCGGCGACGCCCGCCCCGGCGATGACGACCCGAATCGCGTCCATCTGCTTGTCGACGACCTTGAGCGCGTTGATCAGCGCGCCGAGCACCAGGATGGCGGTGCCGTGGTGCTGGTTGCTGAAGACCGGGATGTTCGCGCCCTTCTCCAGGTGGTCGGCGATGGTGAAGCTGTGCGGGGCACGGATGTGGTCGAGGCAGATGGCGCCGAAGGTCGGCGTCAGGGCGAGCGTGGTGTCGATGACGTCGAACGGGTTCTGCTCGTCCAGGCAGATCGGGAAGGCATCGATGCCGGCGAAGGTCTTGAAGAGGACGCTCTTCGACTCCAGCAGCGGCAGCGCCGCCTCGGGTGAGGACCCGACCGCGAGGCCGAAGAGGTCGGAGCCGTCGGTGACGATGGCGACGGTATTGCCCCGTGAGGTGAGGTCGAAGGAACTGGCGGGGTTCCGGTTGATCTCGAGGCACGCCTCGGCGACGCCGGGCGTGTAGACGAGGCTCAGGATCGAGCGGTCACGAATCGGTACCTTGCTGGTTACTCCGATCAGCCCGCGGTAACGGCGACGGTAGTCCAGAGCCTCTTCCTGCTGATCGATGAGATACACGTGACCTGCCCAAATCGCTAACGCGCCTCCGGCTCGCGCCGCCGGATCCCAAAACAGGCCGATTGTACACGGGCACATCGGGGGGCACAATCAGCCATCTTGACTCGCCGGCACCCGCCGGAGGTCCTCTTCCCACCGTTGGCGGAGCTCGCGGCGGAGGAGCTTCCCGCCCGCGTTGCCGGACCGTGACCGCCGTCCAGGGTCGGTCCTCGGCCACCCTATTGGATCGCCGGCGCGTCAGTCCCGTGTTCCGGCGCGCAATTCGCCGAGCACCTTCTCCAGTCGCCGCCGACGCGTCTCCGGCGTGCGCGCGCCCTCGATGGCCAGGACGTGGCGCTGCTGCTGGCTGTAGGACAGGGCGTCGAACGCCTGCCGCGCCGCCGGGTCCGCGTCGAGGGCCGCGGCCAGGTCGTCCGGCACCGTCACCGTCCGGGGTTCGGTGTCGATCTCGAGCCCGACCTCGACCGCGTCGCCGGCGCTGATCCCGGCAGCGGCGCGCACCTCGGCGCTGACGGGCAGGAGGAAGGCCCCGCCCATCGGGGCCACGCTGCTGCGGTAGGCATAGCCGTTGATTGTGGCCCGCACCTTGGGTCGCCGACCTCCCCCGAGACCGTCGACGACCTCCGCCGGTACCTCGATACCGGTGGCCGTCTTGCCGTGCAACGCGACGACGCCGCGAAATCGCATGCAACCTGCTCCTCTCTCAATCGCATCGCTATCCCTCGATCGGCACGGCCGGGAAGTACGGCGCCGGACGACCACGTTGATCGCGGCGGCGACGGGAGGAGGGGACGGCTCTCGCCACAGGCGGCGGACAGCTGCCCCCACATCCCCCGGACGTTCGCTTAGGGCTGCCGCCCCGCCATGGCAGGCGTGCGCGCCTCGGGCCGGGAGGCGCCGACCTCGCGGTAGAGCCGGACGGCCACCGCCGCGAGCCAGCCCCAGGTGACCAGGAGCGCGACCCAGAAGCCGAGCACCACCGCGGCGCTGGACGAGCCGGAGGCGAGCCCGGCAAAGCCGGCCAGGAAGAGCAGCCCGGTGGCGTAGGAGCCGGCCGCCCAGCCCCGCGCGCCCCGCGCGGCGAAGCGGCGCGCCAGCACCACGGTCGCGGCGATCAGGCCGAGGAAGCCGAGACCCGCCGCCACCAGGTGCAGCGTTCCCGGCAGACTGACCGCCACCGGCCGCCCGGCCGCGGTGCCTGGAGGGAAGCCGTTCATCGGGTCGGCGGCGAAGATCCCGGCGCCGATCAGCCCCGCCCCGTACAGGCTCAGCAGCCGAGGCGCCCAGGTGGCCCCGCGTCCGCTCGCGAGGGCGCGTCCGATGCCGACGGCGCAGGCGATGACCATGAGGCCGGTGACGGCGAAGTTGGCGCGCTGGATCCAGCCGAGGGCACCGTTGGCCAGCAGGCTGGCGTCGTCGTGGGCCAGCGCGAAGCCCGGGCGCAGCCGCGCCTGCGCCAGGACGACGGTGACGTAGAGCGGGCCGGCCAGCACGCCGTAGCCCAGCAGGCTGCGGGTCACGCGACCAGCGGGGTCGCACGGCACGGCCGGGTGGCGGACCGGAGTCGGCGAGACCAGGGGCTGCGTGCTCACGGTGATGTCCTTTCCTACCGTTGCCAGTACTGGACCGATCAGTACCCATTGGTTGTAGTATACTGGGTCAGTACTGGTCAGTCAAGTACCGGTGTGGGCGAGCGAAGGAGGAGTCGATGACAACAGCCGGACGACCGGCCGCGGCGCGCGGCAAGCCGTACGAGGTAGCAGTAGCCCGAACACCGGCAGGGCCGCCGGAGGATCCCCACGCCGGGAACCGGCGGGCCCGCCGCCTGGGGAGCGGGCCGGCCATCCGCCAGGCTGCCGCCGACCTCTTCCTGGCGCAGGGCTACCAGGGCACCAGCATGGAGGAGATCGCCGCCGCCGCGCGGGTCTCCAAGCAGACGATCTACACCCACTTCGCCGACAAGGAGGCGCTCTTCGCCGACCTGGTGCTCGGCAACGTCGACCGCGTCGACGCCTTCGTGGCCTCCCTCGCCCAGGCCGGCCCGGCGACCGAGGACGTCGCCGCGCGCCTGCGGCAGGTGGCGCGTGCCTACCTCGCCATCGTCATTCGCCCCGAGGTGCTCCAGCTCCGCCGTTTGGTGATCGCCGAGGCCGGGCGGTTCCCCGAGCTGGCCCGCACCTACTACGAGCGCGTGCCGCAGCGGGTCTACGACGCGCTGGCGGCGCTCTTTGGACAGATCGGTGAGCAGGGCCGGCTGCGGGTGGCGGACCCCACGGTAGCGGCGCAGCACTTCGCCTGGCTCCTGCTGGG
>DATKRJ010000275.1:0-2458 GCA_035532355.1 Thermomicrobiaceae bacterium
GTTGGCGGTGTCGACATAGGCGTACAGCATCGTCGTGACCGCCAGCAAGACGGCGACCCCACCACCCCACCTCACACCACCCTGAGCTCGACCTGAACCCGGAGGTGGTGATCTATAGTGCGTCTATCGGTTTGGTAAGGCTAATGGGATATGTCATTAGGAGCTTCGCAGGTATCGTGCTCGTGGTCCAGCAGCGCCCACTTGGTCGCCAGCCCCCCACCGTAGCCCGTCAGCGTGCCGTCGCTACCCAGTACCCGGTGGCATGGGACTACAATCGCCGCCGGGTTCGCGCCGTTGGCCGCGCCGACTGCCCGGTACGCCCTGGGGGCACCGATCCGCGTCGCGATCGCCGCGTAGGTCGACGTCTCGCCGTAGGGGATGGCCGCCACCGCCGCCCAGACGCGCCGCTGGAATTCCGTGCCGCGGAGATCGAGCGGTACGCGGAAGGTGCGCAGTTCTCCCGCGAAGTACGCCGCGAGCTCCGCGATGGCCTCCTCCACCAGTCCCTTACCCTCGATGACTTCGCATGCGGCCGGATCGCGCACGCCGGTGCGGAGGCACCCGTCGCGCGTCCCGCCGGGTACGGTGACCGCCCGGACTCCCCACTCCGTGGCCGCGATCCAGACGCGCCCAAGCGGCGTGTCGACGCAGCCGACCTGCAGCCGCTCACCCGGAGCTGTCACCGGCCCATCCCCTCTCCTGCGCCGACACTTGCATGTGCCACAGTCATCGGTCGCGCCGGCTGTATACCACAGGCCCGTGACCGCGGCGCCTCACCGCGATCGGCACGGTTGGTGACACGCCCGGCCCCGAGGACTCGGACGTCGGTTGCGTCTGCCCACCGTGTCGCACGACGCGCGCGGTCCGGTCCGGCAGTTGCTCGCCGAGCTGGACTGGCCCCACGTCCTGGCGCGCCCGGTACTGGTCGGCCACGTCCGCCTGGTCCCACGGGTTCTATCCGCGCCATCCTCGCGCCCGCCGGGCGCGGCGGCCACGACCGGAAA
Source organism: Thermomicrobiaceae bacterium (assembly GCA_035532355.1). Lineage (GTDB taxonomy): Bacteria > Chloroflexota > Chloroflexia > Thermomicrobiales > Thermomicrobiaceae > DASSZN01. The sequence continues at coordinate 1,005 of DATKRJ010000275.1, forward strand.
TCCCGTGATATAACGCCCGAGTAGACTCGGTGCCGGCGCGTCCTCGCGGTCGACGAGCCCACCCCGCGACCGTCGCGCGGCGCCCGGGACGGAACTGGAGGACGCATGACCGCCGGCGGCCCGCTCGTGATCGGCTTCGACCACGTCAACCTCCGCAGCCACAACCTGGAGCGCGCCATCGACTTCTACACCGCCGTGCTCGGCCTGCGCCTGGTGCGTGTCGAGCGCGACGCGGCCGGCGCCATCCGCTTCGCCTCGCTGCGCATCGGCGCTGGCCTGATCGACCTGCAACCCTCCGACGCCGAGTGGTCCGCCGAGCGCACCGGGCTCAACCATTTCTGCCTGCTGATCGAGCCGACCGACCTGGACGCGCTGGCCCAACGGCTTCGCGAGTCCGGCGTGACCATCACCGAGGGTCCGGTGCGCCGTCAGGGTGCCTTCGGCTTCGGCCAGGCCCTCTACATCCTCGACCCGGACGGACACGGCATCGAACTGAAGCACCACGAGTATCCGCGGGCGCCCGTTTGATACCAGGGCGCGGTCAACGGGGTGCAGAGTGATCTCGTCGGGGCCCTCTCGAACGGAACACGGCTATCTCCACGAACGCTACTTCGAATGTAGGGAGCAGCATGCCCACCACTCCACCGACGCTCACGACCCGGCTCGACAACGGCCTGACCGTGATCCTGCGCGAGTCGCACCGGGCACCGGTCGCCTCGTTCTGGGTCTGGTACCGGGTCGGCGCCCGCAACGAGGTCCCCGGTATCACCGGGATCTCCCACTGGACCGAGCACATGCTGTTCAAGGGGACGCCGACCTTCCCGCCCGGCACGATCTTCCGCACGGTCAACAAGCACGGCGGCAGCCTCAACGGCTTCACCTGGATCGACTACACGGCCTACTTCGAGACCCTGCCCGCGTCACACATCTTGCTCGGCGCCGACATCGAGGCCGACCGGATGCAGCACGCGGTCTTCGACCCCGCCGAGGTGCACGGCGAACGCACGGTCATCCTGTCCGAGCGCGAGGGGAATGAGAATCAGCCCACCTTCTACCTGCGCGAGGAGGTCAACGCCGCGGCCTTCAAGGCCCACCCCTACGGTCAGGGGGTGATCGGCTTCACCTCCGACCTGCACCAGATCACCCGCGACGACCTCTATCGCCACTACCGGACCTACTACGTGCCCAACAACGCCACCGTGGTGGCCGTCGGTGACTTCGACAGCCACGCCATGCTGGCCGAGATCGAGCGGCGCTTCGGCGGGATCGCCCAGGGGGACGATCCGCCCCCGGTGCGGACCCAGGAGCCCGCACAGCAGGGTCCGCGTCGGATCACCGTGCGCCGGCCGGCCCCGACCGCGACCATGCTGGCCGTCTTCCACGCACCGGACGCCGCCAACCCCGATACGCCCGCCCTGCTGGTCCTCGACACCGTGCTGTCCGGCGGCAAGTCC
>DATKRJ010000276.1:0-6821 GCA_035532355.1 Thermomicrobiaceae bacterium
GGGCCTGATGCGGCAACTGGCCGTCGACCTGGCCCCCTTCGGCATCACCTGCAACACCGTCTCCCCGGGCTTCATCCTGACCGAGCGCGGCCGCGCCGACTGGGAGCGGCGCGACGAAGCGCAGAAGGAAAAGGAGATGCAGACGATCGCGGTCGGGCGGCTGGGTGCCCCGCAGGAGATCGCCGACGTCATCGCCTTCGTCGCTTCCGAGGAGGCGGCCTACGTTGTCGGCCAGACCATCTCGGTCGACGGCGGCCACTGGATGTTCTGAGCCGCGCTAGCTGTGCAGTAGCGCCCGATTGCGCAGGTGCACCGCGCTCATGCCGGCGAGCGCCAGGATCCCCATCCCGGCCAGCGTCGCCGACGGACCCATCACGATGCTCAGCGTCCCGGCGAGCAGGACCCCAAACGGCGTGCAGCCGATCGCCATCGCCAGGACGCCGAGTGCCCGAGCGCGCATGGCCGGCTCGACCGCCCGCAGCATCAGCAGCGGCTGGACCGAGGAGAAGGCGCCGAAGCAGGCCCCGGCCCCAATCTGTAGCCCCAGCGACAGCGGGTAGACGTGGGAGATTCCCAGCAGCACGACCAGGCTCGTGCCGGAGAGCGCACCCGCGGCGAAGGCCAGGCCGGCTCGGCCCAGACGGATCCTGAACGCCAGCAATCCCGCCACCACGATGGCGCCGATGCCGTCCGCCCCGGTGAGGAGCCCCATCCAGAACGGGCCGACCGTCAGGATCTGGCCAGCGATCACCGCCGTGAGCTGCTGGTAGGGGAAGACGAGCAGGTTCATCAGCGCCGTGACTGCCAGCACCGCGCGCAGCGACGGGATGCGCAGCGCGACCGAGAAGCCCTCGCCGACCAGCCGCACGAGCGGGATCGCCGCCCCGCTCGCGCGGACCTCCACCGGCAGCGACCGGCGCAGGCGCAACACGGCGACGGCCCCCGTCGCATAGAGCCCGGCCACCAGCAGGTAACCGAACCGGGCGCCGCCCGCAGCCAGCACTCCGCCGGCGAGCGCCGCCGCGAAGAGCTTGCTCCCCTGCATTGTCATGGCTTCGAGCGAGAGGGCGCGGGCGGAACGCTCCGACCCCTGGACCTCGGCAATCAGCGCTCGGCGGGTCGAGAAATCCGCCGCCCAGACGCAGCCGAGCGCGCCGGTCAGCAGGCAGATGGACCACAGGTGGGCGAGCCCCAGCGCGAACAGTGCCGCCAGCGACGCCGAGGCCAGCAGGCCGACCGACTGGGCGACCAGCAGCAGCGCCGTGCGCGGGATGCGATCGGCGACGGCGCCCAGCACCATGCCGAGCAGCAGCATCGGCAGCATACGGCAGAAGCCGACCAACCCGACCGCCAGCGCCGAGTGGGTCATCGCGAGCACGACCCAGCCCGCTGTGACGATCTCGACCCAGTAGGCCGCGTAGTAGAGGATGCTCGACAGCCAGAGGCGGCGGTAGATCGGCCGGGCAAGCAGGCCGGCGGGACCGCCCAGCGCCGGCTCCGGCCGCGCTGCTACCGTGGACGGCTCCACTCGCGCGTGCCCCCTTGCCGACCACGTCGCAGCAGCGAGAACCGAGACCGATGCTCGCCCGGTGGATCGGGCAAGTCAACCCGGATCGGTGGGCGTCGTCTCGTGGCGCTGCGGCTTCAGCGCCGCGCAACGCCGGCGTAACGGCGGTCAATCCCTGCGCAAGCCGCGCTACCGGCGACGACTCCGCGGATCGAGGCTGTCGCGCAGTCCGTCCCCCACGAGATTGACCGAGAGGACGGTGAGCGCCAGCGCGATCCCCGGGAACGTCGAAATCCACCAGGCATCGTTCAGATAGTTCTGACCGTCCGCGATCATGAGGCCCCACTCCGCGCGCGGCGGCTGGATCCCGAGTCCGAGATACGACAGCGCGGCGCCGGTCAGGATCGCGAACGCAACCCCGATCGTCGCCAGCACGAGGACCGGCGCGAACACATTGGGAAGGATGTGCCGCACCATCAGCCGTGGTGCCGAACACCCGACGACCCGTCCCGCCTCGACGTACGGCTCGCGTTTGGCGGAGAGGACAGATCCGCGCGTCACACGCGCGTAGACCGGGATTCCGCCGACGCCGATGGCGATGACAACGTTGATCGTCGACGCACCGAGCCCCGCCACGATGGCCAGAGCGAGGAGGATCCCGGGAAACGCCAGCAGCATGTCGATGAGGCGCATGACGGTGCTGTCGACGACGTTCTCCGTATACCCCGCAACCAGGCCCAGTCCCGTACCGAACGTGACACTGAAGATGACCGCCAGGGCGCCGACCGTGAGCGAGATCTGGGACCCGGCGATGACGCGCGAGAGGACGTCCCGACCGTATTCATCGGTCCCAAACGGGTGAGTCACGACCGGGCTGCCCAAAGCCAGGGCCGGGCTCACTCCCAGGGGATCGTAGGGCTCGAGCCGAGGCGCGGCAATCGCCGTGAGGATGAGCAGGACAAGCACCCCGCCCCCGACGACCGCGGCCTTGCTGCGCGTGTAGCTGTGCCAGAACAGTTGCCATCGGGAGGCTCGCCGGCGTTCCGCCATCCCGAGCGAGACGGCGCGCTCGACGTCCCGCTCTCCCTGGTGATCTGCCCGTGCCAGCATCGCTTCGCGCTTCCCCCGGGACACCTAGCTGTACCGAATACGTGGATCCAGGAAGCCGTAGAGCAGGTCGACCAGCAAGTTCACCACCACGTACGCAATGGCAACGAAGAGCACGATCCCCTGAACGGCGGTGTAGTCCTTGGCCAGAATCGCCGTCACGGCGAGATGCCCGACCCCTTGCCGGGAGAAGACGGTTTCGATGATGACGGCACCCCCCAGCAGGCTGCCGAACTGGAGCCCGATGAGGGTCACCGCCGGAATCAGCGCGCCCTTCAACGCGTGTCGCAGCGTAACCGCGGACTGGGAGAGCCCTTTCGCGCGGGCCACGACGACGAAATCCTGGCCTAACGTCTCGATCATCGAGGAGCGGACGAGCCGTGCGATCACCGACGCGGCCCCGGTCCCGAGCGTGACGGCCGGTAGGATGAGGTGGGCCCAACCCCAGGTTCCGGTGGCGGGAAACCAGCCCAACCGGAACGAGAAGAAGAAGATCAGCAGCAGGCCAAGCCAGAAGCTGGGCGCGCAGATGCCGAACATCGCGACGATCGTCGACAGACTGTCAATCCACGTGTGTTGCCAGACCGCCGACACAACGCCAAGCGTCATGCCCAGCGCGACGGCGATCAGCATGCCCGCGGCCGTCAGCTCCAGCGTCGCCGGGAACTGGTCTCTGATCTCCTGCGTCACCGGGATATTGTTGCGCAGGGAGATGCCGAGATCGCCGTGCAGCGCCCCGACGAGGTAGTGCCCATACTGGACCAGGATCGGCTGGTCGAGTCCGAGATTGTGCCGGAGACGAGCGATCTGAGCGGCGTTACCTCCCGTGCTCTGCAGCATCAACTGCGCGGGGTCTCCGGGGAGGATCCGCAACAAGAAGAAGACGATCGTCGCCACTCCCCAGACGACCGGTATCCCGATCAGCAAGCGGCGCAGAATATAGCTACCCACCCGGCCATCCTGCCTCAGAGCCGCGCCACACTACTGCCTATTTCTGAAGATAGACGTCGTACAGCCACGGGTACCAACCGCGCGTATCGACGCGAAAGTTCTTGACGTGGGACTGAAGTCCATAGATCGCGAAGAGATTGGTAAGCGGTAGCACCAGGGCGTTCTGCATCGTCAGCTGCTGAATGCTCGCGTACAACGGCTTTCGGACGGTGGCATCGACCGACGAAGCGGCCTTGCTGATGTCATCGTCCAGCGTGCTGTTGGTGAAGAACGTCCAGCCATATCCAGTGCTGATATTCTTCGAATAGAGGAGAATGCGGCAGACGTCGGGGTCGGCCTGGATCCAGCCGATGGAGCCGAGGTTGGCATCACCCTTGGTGATCAACGGGATCGCGGCGTTGTAGTCCATCGCCTTGATATTGGTGTTGATCCCCACGGCCTTCCACTGTGCTTGGAGCAGCGGCGGGAGCTGGTCGGTGTTGCTGGCGTAGTAATCCACCACCAGCTGCTGACCGTTCTTCGCGTAGTAGCCGTCCGATCCCTTCGTCCAGCCGGCGGCCTCCAGCGTCTGCGTCGCCTTCTTCTGGTCGTAGGGGTACATCGACTGCAGGCTCGAGTCATAACCGAGCGTGACCGACGTGAGCGGGCCGTAGGCGGCCGTGTATAGTCCGAAATCCAGGACCTTGATCACGGCGCTTTTGTCGGTACCGTACTGCAGAGCCTTGCGCACCGCGATGTCGTTCGTCGGGAACTTCTGGGTGTTGATCGCCAACAAGGTCGGGATACCGGGAGCCTCGGCGAGCAGGATCTGGTACTTGCTCGGATCGGCCTTGAAGCTTGCGACATCCTTGGGCGGGACCGAATCGATCCCATCGACCTGCCCGCTCTGGAGGACTCCGGTACGGGTTGCGTTCTCGATGACGATCTTGAACACGATCTCGTCGAGATACCCCGCACCCTGATGGTGGAAGATCGAGGGCGCCCACTTGTAGTCCGCATACTTCGTCAACGTGATGTGGTCGCCCTTGACCCACTCCTTGAACATGTAGGGGCCGGTGCCCACCAGGTGGTAGGTGAACTGGTCGGCGTACTTCTGGACGGCGGTGGGCGAGACCGGCGAGCAGTATGACTGACTGACGGCGTCGAGGAACGGCGCGTACGGCGTCGAGAACTCTGCCGACACCGTGGCCGGATCGACGACGGTGGCCTGCTTGAACGGTCCCATCTGGTTGAGCGCCGTCTTCGACTTCGTGTTCGGATCCATGATCCGATCCCACGAGAACTTGACGGCAGTGGCGTCCAGCTTTGTGCCGTCATGGAACGTAACGTCGGTCCGCAGATTGAACGTGAACTTCGTGGAGTCCGGCGACACCTCCCACTTCTCTGCCAGACCGGGCACATACGACAGGTCCGGTGCCTGCCAGATGAGGGGATCGAAGACGTTGATGTTGATCTTATTGGTCACCGCATAGGTAGTGACCTCAGGATCGAGCGACTCGGGCTCCTGGTTCAGGGCGTAGGTGAACGTGCCGCCGACAATCGGGGTGCCGCCGGAGGATGTCGACGTGGAGTTGCTGCTCCCGGTCGACGTACTCGCGCCACCCGAGCCCCCCGAGTTACCCGGACTGCTCCCGCTCCCGCAGGCGGCGAGGAGTCCGCCTAGACCAATCAAGCCCGCCGCGGCACCCGCCCCTCGCAGCAGCGCGCGCCGCGAGACGACACCGGAGCCAAACCGCTCCGTGGGGAAGCCCGGCTGCCGGGATGGTTCCCGAGAAGCGCTCATCTCCCGCCTCCCTCGATACGGCAATCTCCGTGGCCATCACCTGGCCACGAGGCGTCAACGACGGCCATCCAGCGCGCGCGATCCTCGATTTGAGTTGGCTCTCTTACGGCTCCTTCGATCATACGCTGCAACGGGCCACTGTCAACCCCGTGGTACATACGGGTCTGCACACACGCCTCTTTGCCGGTACGCGCATACTGGGTACATCGTCCTTTAAAGTGTGCTGCCTGAGTGCTGGGGAGGTAGGCGCCGCTACCGGTGGTCTTTGGTCCCGCCCGGGGTCATCACCGGCACGATCGTGACTTCGCCGTCCGCCTCGACCCGGTAGGTGCGCAGCCCGGCATACGAGACGCCGCCCTCGTCGAGGAGCGTGCGCGCGGCGGACTCGAGCCCCTCCGGCACGTAGACGAAGAAGTGGCGCACGCCGGTCTCGGTCCGGTCGTCGGCGCTCGCCGAGCCCGCCAGCCAGCGCGCGACGCAGTCCTGCCCAAGCTCGGGCTCGACCTCGCCGACCTCCCGGACGCGCCCGGTGCCGTCGAGGATGACGATGTCCGGGTAGAGCGAGCCGTTCGGGCCGGGGATGGCCGCCAGCGGCTCGGGCACGTTGACGATGGTACGGTAGTCGACCGGCCAGTCGACCTGGCCGGGGAAGGGGAAGCGGGTGGCGGCGACGTGCGCCGCGACCCGGTCGTGCTCGCTCGTCATCGTCCCGCCTCCTGTTCGGCGGCGAGCGCCCGCGCCACAGCCAGCGCCGCGGCGACGGTGTCGGTCACCCGGTTTCGCTCCCGCACGAGCTTGCCCCACCAGAGCATGTGCTCGCCCGACAGCCGCTCGTGCCCCTTCAGCACGCCGACGCCGGCCAGGCTCGGCACCCAGTGCCGCAGCGCGGTCAGCCCGTAGCTGTCCTGCCCGTAGCGGCCCACCACGGAGTTGAGCGTCGGGATGAGCAGGCGGCTGAGCTCCTTGAGTCCGGCATTGAGCCGGGCCGCCGACTCTCCGAGCTCGGCCGAGGCGTCGCCCGCGTCCAGGCGGTCGGCCAGCGCCGCGCCGCGCTCCCACAGCGCCGCCGCTGCGTCCTCGAGCTCGCGGGCGAGAGCCACCGTCTCGTCCAGGCCGAGGCTGTCGTCAGCGGCCTCCCGGTAGCCCTCCAGCGCGTCGCGCAGGATGCGGGCGGGATCGCGAAAGTCGTAGGGCAGCAGCGGCCGCGTCGCCAGCTCCCAGGCGTAGGCCAGCGTCATGCGGAGGTCCTGCGCCAGCACCTGCCGGTCGGCAACGTCCATGGTGTCGTCGGCGCTCTGATACCAGGGCGCCAGCACGGCGCCGTGCCAGCGCTCGACCAGCTCGTGCGAGAACTCGCTCCGACCGCTGATCGCCGGCACGCCGACGCCGAAGAAGGACTGGTCGCCGGTCTTGGCGATCTTGCGCGGCTCGGTGGCGTAGCCGAGCGCGCGGCGCATCAGGTCACGGTGCCAG
>DATKRJ010000277.1:0-2594 GCA_035532355.1 Thermomicrobiaceae bacterium
ACCTGGAACAGGCTGAAGGCCAGCACACCGCCCCAGGCGAACGTGATCGAGTCCAGGAACCAGCGTCCCTTCCAGGTCGCGCCGGCGATCGGTCCGCTCAGGAAGGCCATGCGCTCCAGTGCCTGACGGACCACCAGCGCGGCCGTCGGGACCGGCGCGAACTGGCCGCGCAGCGTTACGAAGCCGAGCGCGACGTAGACCACCAGCAGCAGCAGCGCCAGCGAGGCCACCCGGAGGGCGCGCGCCAGGGTCGGGACGTCCGGCCGGGCGCGGAAGTCGTGTCCACGCCAGAGGAGGAGGGCGATGGCGCCGACGGTGACCCCGGTGGTGCCCGGGTCGAACCCGCGTAGCAGGTGAGAGACGGTCACGCCGCCGAGCAGGACGAGCGCGGCCGCCCAGGCGGTGCGTCGGCCATGCAGCAGGCCGTTGCCGAGCAGGACGAGGAAGATGCCCGCCAGAACGACAAAGGTTCGCGTCCCGTGCAGCACCGTGAACGGCACCAGGTGGGTCCAGGACCAGAGATGCATGTTTCCCCGGTGAACCAGCGCGGCGATGACGTTCATCCCACCGATCAGCGTGACCAGCCCGGCGATGAGCATGCGCGGCGTCGAGCGGAACGCGTGGAAGCCGCGTCGCGGCTCGCGGCGCTCCCGGGTCTTCAGCCAACCGCCCAGGCCGAAGCCCACCAGCCCGGCGAACGCGTGCTCCACGTCCCAGACGCGATGGGTCACGAGCAGGAAGAACGCGAAGTAGGCAGCGAGCGCGAGCGCGGCCGCGCGGCGCCAGCGAGGCGGGAGGTGCCAGACCAGCGCGCCGCCGCAGCCGAAGGCGCCGGCCGAAGCCCCGACGTCCCGCGCGGTCGCGAGATAGTGTCCCCACGGCACGCCCAGCGCGTCAAGCGGCCAGGCGACCAGCAGCGAGGCCAGCAGGTAGCCGCCGATCTGACTGGCGAAGAAGACGAACGCGGCACGCCAGCCGCCGGCGACCATCTCGTAGGGCACGGTGAAGATGAGGATAATGACGGTGATCGTCGCCAGCATCCAGGGAAACAGCGCGAACGCGGTGCTGGTGATGAGCGTCTCCAGCCGTCCGTGCTCCAGCGCCGGCAGGCCGTAGCCGTAGCGCTGCAGCAGGCCCAGCCCCTCCAGCCGGTGGGTCAGCGATCCGGTCCAGGCGGCCACGACGTAGAGCAGGGCGAGCAGCGCCCAGGTGAAGCGTACCCGGGCCAGCCGCCCCAGCACGCGGCGGATCTCGTGGGGGAGGGCGGCGCCGGGCGTCGACATGGTCAGAACCGCGCCTGCACCGGCCGCGGCGCCGGGTGCTCGTGGACAGCCGGCGTCACGTAGTCGCTGGCGTAGAGGAGCGCCTCGAGCAGGTGGTCGCGCCAGAACGGCCAGGTGTGCCCGCCCGGATAGACGCGCAGCAGGTCGCCGATGCCCTGCGCCTCCAGCATCTGGGCGAACTGTCGCGACTCGGTCAAGGTGGACCCCCCCTCCTGGTCGGCGATGATCGCGATGTGCAGCGGCTGGTGGGCGACCTGCTGCAGCGGGCTGTTGAGCCGCCGGGCAGCAGCGCTGCCCCAGATGTCGCGGCCGTCGTAGGTCTTCTCGGCCATGAAGTAGCCGGAGAGCGACAGGGCCACCGTGAAGAGGTCGGGGTAATGGAGGGCGATGTTCACCGCCCCGTAGCCGCCGGAGGAGAGCCCGCCGATGACGCGCGCCTCGCGGGTCCCGATCGTCCGGTAGGCGCGGTCGATCTCCGGGACGAGATTCTGGACCAGTGCGTCCTCAACGCGCTCGCCGGTCACCGGGGAGTTGCCCCACTGCGTGTCATGGTGCGGGTTGCCAAGGGAGCCGTCGGGCATCACGACGATGAACGGCGCCATCTTGCCGGACTTGATGAGCGCGTCGACCGTCTGGTTGGCGGCCCCGCCGTCGACCCAGTCGTGGTCGCCGCCGGGGGCGCCGTGCAGCAGGTAGACCACCGGATAGCGGACGTCGGCGAAGCGCGGGTCGTCGTACCCGGGAGGCAGGTAGATTCGGTAGCCCATGGGACGGCCCAGGACCGGACTCGGAGCCGCGGCGTCGAAGACGCGCCCGTCCGGCAGCGCGGCCAGTTCCGAGGCGTAGATCGAGCGCGGACCGGCCTGCGGGCTGGGACGAGCCCCCGGAGCGGGCGGCGCGCCGAAGGAGACGACGGGAGTCGCCGGGGCGGGCGGTGCGGGACTGGCGACGCCGGAGAGCTCACCGGCCGCCGCGGCCGGCTCGGCCTGGAGTTCCTGCAACACGCGCCGCTCCGTGGTGCGGCCGCGGTCCGGTAGCTGTCGATAGTGGAGATAGCGGTCCCAGCCGGCCTGATACCCGTAGCCGGCCAGGCTCCCCACCAGCACGATGAACACCCCACCGACCGCCGCCCAGCGGACGTATCGCCGGCGCCACCAGGGGCGCGCGGCCACCCGTGGCGCCGGCCGCTCGGGCGCAGCGCCGGGATCCTGCTGCTCATCCGTCGATTGCACGGTTGTGGACGACCCCCAAACTCCGCGGCTTCACCGCGCCCAACGACATCCGGACGCGCACACCAGGAGCCCCGGCGAC
>DATKRJ010000278.1:0-3519 GCA_035532355.1 Thermomicrobiaceae bacterium
ATCAGCTACGGCATGCCGAGCTTCACCTACCACGGGAAGCGGCTGATTCACTTCGCCGCGGCCAGGCACCACTGGGCGCTCTATGGCACATCCCGCGGCAGCACGCTCCGCTTCCCGATCGACGAGCCGCCCGCGGAGGACCTGGTGAGGGCGTTGATCGACGAGCGGATCGCGGACATCGCGGCCGCCGAGGCCACGTCGAAGAGCTGAGCGCGTTGTCCCAATCCGAACCCCGCGAGTGCGGAGACTCCGCGGACGACGCGTCGTCAGGCCGCCGACCGCGATTCGTCCTGCGCGGACACGCGAGTTTCGCAACCTTTCCATGGTATACTGGATGTGACTGCCGGCCCGACCTTTCTTATACGAAAGGTAGAAAAATGCCGGCGAGCGCGGGAGGGATGGGACGCCGGGCATCGTGTGAGCGCGGCGGTGACGCGTGGTCGACCGCCGTTCGCTCCGAGGTGCAATCGCGTCGTCGGCGCCGGCTCGAGCGCGTCCGGGCGCCGTCGCGAGCAAGGGAGCGCCGAGCATGACCCTCGCGCGAGCCGCGTCGCCTGCCCTCCGCCTCCGCTCCGGTAACCAGATGGTCGTCGAGGGAGCGCTGCGGGCCGGCTGCAGGTTCTTCAGCGGCTACCCCATCACCCCAGCCTCCGAGATCTACCGCGAGATGACCAACCGCCTGCAGGGGCGAGGCGACGTGGCCTTGGGTGCGCCCGACGAGATCTCCGCACTCTCCTACTGCATTGGTGCCTCCCAGCGGGGGGTCAAAGCGATGACGGCCACCTCCGGGCCGGGCTGGGCGCTGATGATCGAGGCGTTCCAGTACGCCCTGATGACCGAGACGCCCGTCGTGGTGACGGTCGTGCAGCGGCTCGGCCCAAGCACCGGCGGCGCCACCCAGGGCGGCCAGGGGGACGTGCTGCTGACGGAATTCGCCACGTCTGGTGGCTACACCGTGCCGGTCTTCGCGCCGAGCACGCCCGTCGAGTGCTATGCGCTCGCGGTTCAGGCGTTCAACTGGTCGGAGGTCCTGCGCACCCCGGTCGTGCTGCTGAGCGACAAGGAGGTGGGCATGACCTACGAGGCGCTGGATCTGGCGCGGCTTCCCGCCGTGGAGGTCTGGGAGCGCCCGGCGGCGCACCCCGAGGGCTACCGGGCCGTGCAGTTTGGCGCGCCGGAGGACGTCCCGCCGTTCGCACCGGTGACCGGTCCGCTCAAGGTCACCCTCACCGGGTCCGCCCACAACAAGGACGGCCGGCTCAGGAAGAACGACCCGGAGACGCTCCAGGTGCTGGAGCATCTCGAGGCGAAGGTGGCTTCGCGCGCCGGGGAGATGGCGCTGGTAGACGCCGATCTCCAGGAGGATGCCGAGGCGCTGGTGCTGAGCTACGGGATCACCAGCCGCGCCGCCCGCGCCGCGGTGCGCCTCGGCCGGGCGCAGGGACGGCGGCTCTCGTTCCTGGGTGTGCTCAGCCTCTTCCCCGTGCCGGTCGCCGCGATCCGAACGGCCGCGGCCTCGGCCGGGCGCGTGGTGGTAGCCGAGGAGAACCTGACCGGCCTCTACCGGCGCGCGCTGGCCGGCGCCGTGCCGGACCTGGAGCTCCACGGCGTGAACGCTGTCGGCCACATGGTCCGCCCGGTCGACATCCTGGAGGCGCTATGACCACCACCTTCCTGGCAAACCGCCCGATGCCCTATTGTCGCGGCTGCGGGCATGGCCTGGTCGTACGCCGCCTGAACGACGCGCTGGTTCGCCTCGGGCTCGAGGCGAGCCAGGTCGTGCTGACCAGTGACATCGGCTGCGTGGGGCTGCTCGACCCCCTCTTCCCGGAGATCCACACCGTGCACACCATCCACGGACGCTCGACGGCCGTGGCCGCGGGTGCCGTGCTGGCCGACCGCCTGCTCGGCGACGGGCGGATGAAGAACATCGTCGCGATCGGCGACGGCGGGGCGACCATTGGCCTGCTGCACCTGGCGCAGGCGGCCCTCATGAACGTCGACGTCACCGTGCTGCTGCACAACAACATGCTGTACGGCATGACCGGCGGACAGCACTCGGCGCTCACCCCGGAGGGCTTCGTCACCGCGACCACCGGCTCGGGCAACTGGGTCCCGGCGCTGGACATGGAGCTGTTCGTGCGCTCCTGCCAGGGCCCGTACTTCGCCCGCAAGCTGGCCACCGACAACGATCTGGGCGACGTGATCGCCGAGGCCATCGACTTCCCCGGCTTCGCGCTGGTCGAGATCCTGGAGCTCTGCACCGGGTTCGGCGTGCCGCTCAACCACATGAAGGGCTCGTCGCTGCGTGCTATGGTCGAGGAGCAGGGGCAGCGCCTGGGAGTGCTCGTCCGGCGCGACGACCGCAAGCCCTACCACGAGGTCTACCGCGCGCGCTTTCCGGTCGTGGCCGCGCCTGATGGTCCGGAGCCCGCCGTCACCTCGACCCCGCTGCCCGCGGTGGCGGCCGCGCCGGCCTTCACCCACGGCCTGGCCCATCCCACGAGCATCGTGCTGGCCGGGAGCGCCGGAGAGCACGTCCAGACCGCGGCGGCGATCCTGTGCCAGGCGGCCGTGCTCTCCGGCCTGCACTGCGTGCAGAAGAACGACTATCCGGTGACCGTTGGCACCGGCTTCTCCGTCTCCGAGGTGACGCTCGACACCGAGCCGATCCTCTACACCGGCGTTGATGCGCCGGACGCGGTCCTGATCGTGTCGGCCGACGGGCTCAACGAGGTGCGGGGCCGGGGTGACCTGTCGCGCCTGGCGCCGGACGGCGTCGTGCTCGCCGACGCGGGTCTTCCGCTTGACTCCCTCCCCGAGCAGACCCTTGGCCTGCCGCTGCGCGCCACGCTCACCGGCGACCAGGCGGCGCTGGGCGCGGTAGTCGCTCTCGTCCGCCGCACGGGCATCCTCACGCCCGGCGCGCTGCTGGCGGCGATCGACGTCCTGGGCTTGCGGGACCCGGGCACGCTGCGCGGCGTCGTCGATTCGGCGGCAGAGCTGGGCGTCGCGGGGTCGCCGGTGGCCGGCTCCGTGCGGGGCTGAAGCTCGCTGATCCGCCTATTTCGCATGTAGGGGCGGGTTTCATACCCGCCCTGATTGTCGGCGCGGGAGGTGCCGCCCGGACTCCGGAGTGCGCTCCACACCGGTTCGCCCCCTCCTTTACCTGGGCAGGTGATTCGTGATGCGCCGGGACCCGGCGCACACCCATCGGGAGATGCGACGGCGCGCGGAGAGAGGAGTCGACGCGTGTTGCCCGAGTTCCAGATCAGCCCCGAGCAGCTGCAGGAGTGCCGCGACTTCTCCACCGAGTAGATTGGCTTCGTGCCGCCACGGATCGAGGCGCGCACCGACCTGATGGCACGGGTCGATCCCGAGCTGCTCGAGATGCAGGAGACGATCCGCAAGCCCCGCCATGTACCTGCCCTGCTTCGACGTCAAGACGGCTCAGCTGATGGCGTTTCGGATACTGCTGATGGGCCCGTACGACGCGTCCAAGCTGCACGGGCTCGCGGC
>DATKRJ010000279.1:0-3017 GCA_035532355.1 Thermomicrobiaceae bacterium
CGATCCATGCCCGGCGCGTCGACCCGCACCACGTCCCCGACCTTGATCTCGCCGTCCTCGAGGATGTCGGCGCGCAGACCGCCCCGGTGTACCAGGGCGCGCAGCACCGGACGCGCGGCATAGCCCTGCACCACTCGGCACGGCTCGCACAGGCGCATCCCCCGGCAGCGTACCGCGCCCACCGTGAACTCGCGCCCCACCAGGCCGTTCAGGTCGACGCCGCGCGTCAGCACGTTGCGACGGTGCTCGTTCGGCCCCAGCAGCGGCGTGAACGACTCGCAGACCTCGGCCGCGATCAGCGTCAGCGCGCTCCCCGGCAGGCCGGAGGGGAAGGTCCCGGTGCCCAGCACGTGTCGATCGCCCGCGAGCCCCTGACCCGCGATCGCCCGCGCCGTCGTCAGCGCCCGCGCGGGCTCGCCCGCCGCCGGTGCCACCCAGATCCCCTCGACGGTGCCGGACGTGACCGGCGACGCCGGCCGGGGCGGCAGCGCCAGCGCGATGTCGGCCGCCGCGACCAGGAAGCCGTCCTCGATCCAGCCGCTCTCCATCTCGGCGCCACCGGCCGGATCCCAGAGCAGTCCGGACGGCACGCCGTACATCACCACCGAACGGGAACCGCCGGCTCCCGGCGCGCGCACCCGCGCGATCCAGGGCCCCGCCCAGGAGAACGCAGCGGGGTCGGCGAGACGCGCCAGCCCGAGCCCCAGACCGCCCAGCCAGCGGGACACCGTCCAGCCGGTGGCCGGATCCTCGCCCGGGCCGGGCACCGGCAGCTGCTCGACCGGCAGCTCCAGGATCGACGCCAGGCACGCCAGGAACGACGCCACGTCGAGCGATAGACCGCTGTCCGGCAGCGCGACCTCTCTCATCTCCGGGTTGCCTCTTTCTCGATCGGAGCCTCCCCGCCGGCCCCGCGGTCACCAATCTGTCGAGCGGTCGACGAGCGTACCACGACCATCGATCGGGCGCGTCGCCCGGCTGCCGACCGGATGCGCCGCGCCGCCCATCCCTACCCGGGACCACGGCGGACCTGCCGCCCGACGACCTACCGCGGCCGCCCGGCCGGAGCCGGTGGCATGGGATCTGCCGGGATTCCCATCGCGCGGAGCATCGTCATGGCAGGGCCGGGCAACCCAGAGAGGATGGTTCGCTCACGATGATGGACTGCGACGCCTGCGGGCCACTCCTCTCGGGGTGGATGGACGACGACCTGGAGCCGGACGAGCGCCGGGCGGTGGCGCGGCACCTCATCGCCTGCGCGGCCTGCCGGGAGCGGCTGCGGTCCTACGGCGGCATACGCCATCTGCTGCGCTCCCTCCCGCGGCCTGAGCCGCCCCGCAGCGTCGCCCGCACCTTCCACGCCCGCCTGACCACGGCTGGCTCGCACCCGGCGCTCGACGGCGGCCATGCCGGGCTCGTCGACTGGGGCGAGCCGCCGGCGTAGGCGCGCGGCCGTTGCTCCCCGGCCCTGGGCACCCTCCAGCGGCGCAAGGAAGTTCCTCCGAGTCACCGCGCTCCGGCGTTTGCCCGGGCTACTCGTCCCCGCTCGATACGGCCAGTTCGTAGTGCCGGCAGCGCTCATCGAAGCGGGTGAGCACGCGCCGCGCCTCCGGCTCCACCACCGCCCGCTCGTGGTCGGCTCCGGCGAACGCGCGCACGGCGTCGAGCGACACGAAGGTGGTGACGGCCACGAACTCGACCTCCCCGCCGTCCTCGCGCCGCCACAGTCGGGCTCCCTGGAACCCCTCGATTTGTCGCAGATGGTCCAGCACCGCCGCGTCGAAGTGCTCCTGGTAGGCGTCGGCCTGGGACGGTGACGTCCAGCCCCGCCACACCCGCGCGATCATCCGCGCTCCTCTCCGCTCAACGGTTCAGACGGCGTGCTCCACCTGCTGCCTCGCCGCCCGGCGCCCTCACTCCGCGGTCGGCATGTGCAGGTACATCGACTGCAGGCCGACCTTGCCGGGTCCGGTGAAGCGGTTCCACACGAGCGAGCCGGCACTGCCGAACAGGCCGCTCTTCAGGCTCTGCAGCTGCGTCTGCATCTGCACCGTCGGCTCCTTGTAGACCCAGCCGCCCGGCTCGATGTCGATCTGCTCGCCGGGGTTGAGCGTGATCTCGAACACGTTGCCGTAGCCGTGCAGCCAGACCACTCCCTCGGATCGGCTGCAGCGGAAGCTGTCGATGAAGAAGCCGGTGCCGCCGAAGAGCATGTTGGCCGCGCCCTTGACGCGCGTGTAGCCGTACTCCACGCTCTCGGTCGCCGCCAGGAACTGGTGCTCGCGCACGTCGACGCCCTGGCCCGGCTCGAGGTGGATCGGGAAGACGTGGCCGGCGCCGTCGCGGCTGAAGGCGATCCGGCCCGGACCGGTGGCCATCGTCAGGAAGACCGGCATGCCGGCCATCACCCGCTTGAAGGCCCCCTTCATCGCCTGCACGCCGATCTGGACCGCCGGGTCCTTCCAGAGCAGCACGTAGTGCTCGAAGTAGACCGGCTGGGCCTGCAGCTCGATCTGCAGCACCGGCACCAGCTCGCCCTCGATGTGGTAGGTGACCCCGGCGAAGCGCTCGTCGCGCAGCCCGGTCGGCAGCAGCACGGGAACGGCCATCGTGATCCCCTCCTCAGCCCAGATTCGCCGCGACAGATCCTCGAAACGGCGCGATCCTACCACGCACCCCGGCGGATGTATGCCGCTGGGCGGGCGAACACGAGCGTGGTGTGAGACCGCCGCAGTGAGCCACGAGTAGTGACGTAGCGATGTCAGCAGCGCCGCCGAATCACCGATCGACGGGTGGTACCATGCGGGTACAGCGCCTGCACGCCCCCCCCTCCGGGAGGTACATCGGTCGACTGGTTCGAGCAGTACTTCGAGCGAGGCCACGACGTCCAGGGCGGATGCCCGGTGATCCGCGGGACAAGGACGCCGGTTCGCGGCATCGTGGTGCTCTGCACGGAGACGTACCCCGGTGATCTGAACGCTCTCCGTCGGGCTCTGCCACACCGGAGCGACCGCGAG
>DATKRJ010000280.1:0-18273 GCA_035532355.1 Thermomicrobiaceae bacterium
GATCGTCGACATCACCGGCAAATCGATCGAGGAGTCGGCCAAAGAGGTCATCTCGTTGATCGAGAGCCAGCGCCTGCGCCACTTCCACCCGGAACTGGTGGCGGTCGACGACGACGGGATATCGGAGTAGCCCGGGCCGGCACAAAAGGGCGCGACGATCCGACCTCCCGGCCGGTCGCGACGCCCGGGACTGCTGGTCGAACAGCCGGTCGAGTCCGCCGCCGGCGCGCGTCGCTCCGGGTACGACGCGACGGAGACACCCCTGTCGATGGAGCAGGTCCTCGACCATCCGGGTTGGGCGTCCTTCTGGGGCTGGCTCGGCGGGACGATCGTGGCCCCCGTCAGGACCCTGCGCGAGGTCGTGCTAGCGGACGCGTGGCCGCAGGCGCTGGCGCTCCTGCTGGGCAGCGCGGCCTTGCAGACGATCCTTGGTCTGGGCGAGCTCGTCGTGGAGGTGATCGCGTATCCCGGTCGAGCAGCGGGTCCCGGCGTGGCACCATGGTGGGTGCTCGGTCCGGCGTCGCCCCTGGCCGCCGCGTCGGGACCGCTGGGCGTGCTGACCACGGTCCCGGCCGGCTGGACGGCCGCGAGCCTGGTCTACTATCTGATCGCGCTGCTGCTCGGTGGACGCGGGAGCTTTACCGGGCTCTGGGCGGCGATCGGCTTCGCCAATCTCCCGAGCCTGCTGTTCGTGCCGGTCGCCGTCGTGCTCTGGGTGGCGACCATGCTCGGCCCGACCGCGGTCGTGATCGTGGGCCTGCTCGCGCTCATGGTCGCGTTCCCGGTTGCCAGCTGGTCGGTCGCGCTGCAAGTAATCGCGGTTCGGGAGGCGATGTCGCTCGGCACGGGCCGGGCGGCGCTGACGGTACTGGTTCCAGTCGGCGTCCTCTTGACGCTGGCGCTGCTGGTCGGCTGCGTGGTGCTCGTCGTGCTCATCGCGATCCACGCCGGCCAGACTCCGCCGAGCTCTCTGCCGAGCGTCTGAGCTCGGACATGGCCCTCAGGTGGCGCGCTTGCGCCACCAGGCCGGGACGGCGTAGGGGTCTTCCTCGCCGTAGGCGTAACCTGCCCACTCGACCAGCCCGCTCTGTCGCAGCAGCACCGGCACGGCCTGCCCGTGGACCACCATCTTCGCCCGCACCTCGTCCGGCTCCGGCCAGTGGTCGAGCGCCGCCAGGTAGGCCCGCCGGGTCGGCTCGTCCAGCTGCATGGCCTCGATGAACTCGACGGTCGTGAACTCGTCGGCGTCGATACGCGCGATCAGCGGCGCGATGAAGGGGCGGAGGTACTCGATCACGTCCTCGACCGCGTCGTCCTCGGAAAGGCTCACCGCGCGCCGCCCGCGACCGTCACACGTCGTGCTCCACGGCCGGGCTCAGGTCACTCGGCGTGCCCTTGCCGTCGACCCGGGCGGCCGCCGTCGCGATGTGTCCCTGCAGGAAGGGCGCGATCAGATCGAGCGGCACGGGAAAGAGGATCGTGCTGTTGCGCTCGGTCGCGATCTCCGTCAGGGTCTGGAGGTAGCGCAGCTGAAGCGCCGCTGGCTCCGATTGGATGACCGCCGCCGCGTCGGCGAGCTGCTGGGAGGCCTCGAACTCGCCCCGCGCGTGGATGATCTTGGCTCGCTTCTCGCGCTCAGCCTCGGCCTGGCGTGCCATGGCGCGCTGCATCGTATCCGGCAGCTCGACGTCCTTCACCTCCACGATGCTGACCTTGACGCCCCAGGGCTCCGTCTGCTCGTCAATGATCTTCTGTAGATCCTGGTTGATCTTCTCACGCTCGGCCAGCAGCTCGTCGAGCTCGGCCTGCCCGAGAACGCTGCGCAGCGTCGTCTGAGCGATCTGCGACGTGGCGCGGACGTAGTCGGCCACGTGGACGATGGCGGCGTTCGGGTCGATGACCCGGAAGTAGGCCACCGCGTTGACCTTGATGGTCACGTTGTCGCGGGTGATGACCTCCTGGACCGGGATGTCCATCGTCAACGTGCGCAGGTCGACCCGCATCATGCGCTCGACGAACGGGATCAGAAAAATGATGCCCGGACCGCGTGGCCCGAGCAGGCGTCCGAGGCGAAAGATGACGCCGCGCTCGTACTCCTGGACGATCTTGACCGTCGCCGAGATCACGATGAGGGCCAGGACGATCAGAATGATGACGAGAATGGCAACACCCGACATGTTCTACTCCTCATTCTCCCGGATTCCCGGATCTCCTCGATCGGTGCAGGCCGGTCAGGCGCCCCGTGCGACCGGAACCGCCTGCTGCTCGGCGGCCGGCAGCACGGAGAGGCGCAGACCCTCGACGGCGATGACCCGTACCCGGGTGCCCGCCGCGATCGGCGCCAGCGGGCTCCAGGCGCGCCACAGCTCTCCCTCCACGAAGACGTAGCCTTCCGGGTCCAGCGCGCGCCGCACCGACCCGACCGCGCCGACCAGCGCCTCCCGCCCGGTCGACGGCGGACGCAGGCGCGCCTTGATGACCGCGCCGACGATGAAGAGGAAGAAGGCGGCGAGCGCCACCGTGGTCCCGACGATGACGACACCCGAGACCTGGGCAAACGGGCTCGTCGCCGAGCTGTGGAGCAGGAAGGAGCCGACGGCGAACGACACGATGCCGCCGATCGTGAGCGCGCCATGGCTCGGTACGTAGACGTCGACGATGAAGAGCAGGAACGCAAAGCCGATCAGCATCACTCCAGCCCAGTCCACGTTCAGGCTCCCCAGTGAGAAGAGCGCCAGCAGCATGCAGATGCCGCCGAGCACCCCCGGCAGGATTGACCCCGGGTTGGCCAGCTCCAGAAACAGGCCGAGCATCCCAACGCTGAGCAGAATGTAGGCGACAGATGGATCGCCGACGATCTGGAGGAAACGCTCCCCGACGTCCAACCCGTCGGTCACGGTGGTCGCGCCGGCCGTGTGCAGCGTCACCTGCCCGCCGGCCGTGCCGACGGTCCGTCCGTCGATATCGCGCAGCAGAGACGGGAGGTTGGGCTCGACCAGGTCGATGACGTGGAGCTGGAGCGCCTGGCTGGCGGTCACATTGACCGCGCTGCGGACGGCCTGCTCGGCCCAGTCGGCGTTGCGGCCGCGGACCTCGGCGAAGCCCCGGATCTTGGCGACGGCGTCGTTGACGATCTTCTGGGTCATGGTCGGGTCGGTTTGCTGCGGTTGCCCCTGGCTGTCGAGCTGGACCGGGGTTGCCGAGCCGATGTTGGTCGAGGGCGCCATCGCCGCGACCTGCGCGGCCTCCGTGATGTAGACGCCCGCGGACGCCGCCCGGGCGCCGGAAGGGGTGACGTAGACGATGACCGGAACGCGGCTGGCGAAGATCGCGGTCGTGATGTCGTCCATCGCCGAGCTCAGGCCGCCGGGAGTATTCATCTCGAGGACCACGGCGGCGTCGCCGGACCGCTCCGCGTCGCCGATGCCGCGGCGGACGTAGTTGGCCATGATCGGCGTGATGGCGCCGTCGACGGTCAGGACCCGTACGCGCGGTGTCTGGGCGGCGGCGGGCGTGGGCAGCAGGGCGAGCCCCACGAGTACGAGCATGAGGAGAGCAGCGAGGCTGAGGAAGCGGGTCCGGGCTACGCCCGGCAGGCCTGCCATGGCGACAGCTCCAATCATCAACAAGTATACGCGCCATCGCCGGGGTCCGGGACCGACTTCGATGGATCACACGATGTACCGAACCCGCGCCAGTCACAACATAATCCGAGTACCCCACTCGGAGGAGGTCGCCTAGAATGGGGAAGCGCGACAGGCGGGTCGTCGCGGGGGGACGCTTCAGCGAGAGGTCTGGGATCATGCGACGTCGGGTACTCGGGCAGGTGGTGGCCGTCCTAGTGCTGGCATCCGTGGCGATCGCGCCGGGGGTGCTGGCAGCGCCGATCGGCAACAACGCCTTCCAGAACACGTGGGCGCGCACGGACAAGCCGGTCGCCGATCTCCAGGTCAACCGGACCTGGATGTGGGGACCGTCAGCGGACACTCCGGTCGTGAACGAGCCGTACGCGGAGTCGCCGGGCGGCCAGCGCCAGGTCCAGTACTTCGACAAGAGCCGGATGGAGATCACCGATCCCAGCGGCGACCAGAGCAGCCCGTGGTACGTGACGAACGGACTGCTGGTGGTCGAGTTGATGACCGGCCAGATGCAGGTGGGGAACAACACGTTTGAGACCCGATCAGCGGCGGTGGTGAACGTGGCCGGTGACGCCGACGACCCGACCGGCCCGACCTACGCCGGGCTGGCGACGCTGCGCGGGGCTGCGGCGGTGGCGGACGGTGCCACCATCACCCAGCGGGTCGACCGTAGCGGCAACGTCACCAACGACCCGAGCCTGGCCGGTCAGGGAGTCACGGCCGCCGATCACGTGAAAGTCCCGGGCATCGACCACCAGGTGGCCTCGGTCTTCTGGACCTTCATGAACTCCAGCGGCACCATCTGGACGTCCGGCGGCACCAGTAACGGACCGCTGTTCCAGAACCCCTTCTACGCGACCGGCTACCCGCTGACCGAGGCCTACTGGGCCAGTGTCAAGGTGGCCGGTACCTACAAGGACGTGCTAATGCAGTGCTTCGAGCGCCGCTGCCTCACCTACACCCCGGGCAATCCGGCCGGGTGGCAGGTCGAGGCCGGCAACGTCGGCCAGCACTACTACGCCTGGCGCTACCAGACCGCCTCGGCGCCGACTCCGGGCAACGTCCTGTACCAGTCGTCCCTGAAGGACCTGCAGGCATCGACCGGCTCGAATGGCGACACGGGCTCGCCGACCGCCAACGGCTATCAGCTGGTCGTCCATACCGGGTCGGCGTACGGCATGCAGGAGCCGGGTCAGACCTTCGGCGACGCGGCCTACAGCGTGACCCTGCGCAAGGTGTCTACCGGGACCAACGCGCTCGGGTGCCTCGTCTTCCGGGCGGCGGACGCCACCACCGACAAGCTCTACCAGTTCTGCCTGGTCTACTTCGGTGACTCCGCGGTCGGCGCGGGCGCCTTCTACGGAGCGCTGCCGGTCGGGTCCTCGGCGGATACGCAGGCCGTGGCCACCTACGCCGTCAATCCAGCACCCACCGGGTCGGACTGGAACACGCTGCAGGTCGTGGCCAAGGGTGACCAACTGACCTTCTCCGTCAACGGCACGACCCTCGGCACGGCGACGAGCAGCAGCTCGACCAGCGGCGCAATCGGGTTCTCGGCCGGGAACGTGGACACCGGTCCGGTCGCGACCATTGAATTCAAGGACCTCACGGTGCGCGCGCTCCAGCCCTAACGCGGCCGGACGCGCCTCGCTGCGTCGATCAGAGCGGACGTCCGGCAGGGAGTTACCCTGCCGGACGTCTCATTGTGCCCTGGCGCCACCGGGACGCGATCCAGCGCCGACGGCCCGTCCCGTTTTGGGAGGAATGGGTGTCTGTTGCCGGCGAATGCGGCGGCTAGGCTAGTCAGAGCCGGGACAGGGTGCCGGCATGCGTCCGACCGTCCGCCGTCGAGAGGTTCCAGCATGCGAAGGCTGATCGTCACCGCCGTGATCGTCGCGCTCGTCAGCGTCGTGAGTGCCGTGCCGGCGGCTGCCGCCGACTTCGGGATGTATGCCTTCTCCCGTACCTGGACGCGGACGGATCAGCCCGTTGCGTCGGGCCAGACGTCCCGCACCTGGGTCTGGGGACCGGCGCCCGAGAGCCCGCTGATCGTGGAGCCGTACAGCGATGGCAACTTCAGCGGAACGCGCGGCGTGCGGGCGGTGCAGTACTTCGACAAGTCGCGCATGGAGGTTACGGACACGAGCGGCGACGCGAACTCGCAGTGGTACGTGACCAACGGATTGCTGGCGAAAGAGCTGGTCACCGGTCGGATGCAGGTGGGCAACGACGCGTTCGAGCAGCACGATCCCGCGCAGATCAACGTGGCCGGCGACGCCAACGACCCGATGGCGCCGACCTACGCCAGTTTCACGCCGCTGCTCGACTATCACCCCGTCCCCTCTGGCTGGCTGGTCACGCAGACCGTCGATCGCGCGGGGCACGTCCAGGACGACCCCCGTCTCGGGAGCTACAACGTGACCGCCAAGGACGTTGGCGCGCCCACCGGCCACACCGTCGCATCGGTCTTCTGGACGTTCATGACCAGTTCCGGACCGGTCAACGACGGCTGGCAGACCTCGACGGCGCCCCTGTTCAGCAATCCGTTCTTCGCCACCGGCTATCCGATCACGGAGGCGTACTGGACCACGGTCAAGGTTGGCGGCGTCGAGAAGCGCGTGCTGGTGCAGGTTTTCGAGCGGCGCGTGCTGACCTACACGCCCGACAACCCGGCCGGCTGGCAGGTCGAGACGGGCAACGTCGGCCAGCACTACTACAGCTGGCGCTACCTCTACGACGGCGGCAACCCACTGTTGGTGCAGAGCCTCTCGTACCACCAGGACGCCTCGGGGCGGTGGACCTTCATCGGTGACGTGCGGAACGATGCGCTCGCTCCGTACGAGAACGTGAAGATCGACGTCAAGCTTCTCAGCGCCAGCGGCGCGGTCGAGAGTGAAGAGAGCACATTCGTCGATCTAGGCCCGCTACAGGGCGGGCAACAGGTGCCGTTCCAGGTCTGGTTCGACAGCGGCCAGCCGTTCGCCAGCGCTCAGGTCGCGGCCAACGGCAACCCGGGCAGCCACGAGCCCATCCCACAGTTGAGTGTGGTGAACGAGGTCGGGAGCCCGGGCACCGGTGCCGGCTACCGCGTCACCGCGATCGTGCGCAACGACGGCGCCACGGCGCTGAGGTACGTGTCGTATGCCGTGGCACTGTATGACCGTAACGGCTGGGTCGTGGGGTACGACTGGGGTGTGGCCAACCCGGCAACGCTGCAGGCCGGCCAGGACACGACCGTGGCGGCGACGATTCTGAACGCGCCTGCGTCGACGGCGAGTTTCCGGGTGTTCGCGGCCGGGTCTCCGTAGCGTTCGGCTCTCAGGCGCAACGACGGACCCTCATCGTGCGACGCGACCTGGCGTGCGGCGGGCCGGGATCATAGCGTCCACCGCTCGCCGTGATCCGGAGTAGAATCTCGGCCAGGAGAAATCCGGCCCATAAGCACGTGGTGGAGGTCGCGGATGGCAGCGTCGCGAGCCGGGTCGATCCTGCCGGCGGAAGTGCCTGCGCGGCGTGTAATCTCGGCCACGACCCCGGTCTTCCAGGCGTTGATCGAGCACCACCTCGATGCCATCGCGCTGCTCGACGGCGACGGAAGCGTTCAGTACCTCAGTCCATCGGCTCAACAGGTGCTGGGGCTACGCGCCGAGCATCTGCCCCTCCAGATAGACGACCTCGGCTGGCGTGAACGTGCCCGCGGTCCCTCCTTCGATCGTGGTGCGTTCGCGTGTTGCTAGATGTGACGATGGCAGGGAGAGCCGAGGGTCTGAACCGGGCGTAGGAGTGGCCACCCACCCGCGCGTTCGGGTGGGTGGCGGCGGGTCGCGAGCCGGCGAGCGCCGCGGCCGGTCCCCGTTCAGATGACCTGGACGCGCGAGCCGCTCGGGGTCTTGGTGACCTCGATGCGGGTCGGGAAGAGCTCCTTCAGCTCGGGAATGTGGGTGATCACCAGGATGGTCTCGAAGTCCGGCTCGATGGCACGGATAGCCTCGACCAGCCCGTCCCGGCCGCGGGTGTCCTGGGTGCCAAAGCCCTCGTCGATCACCAGCGTCTGCAGCCGCGTGCCGGCGCGGCGGGCGAGCAGCGTGCTCAACGCAACCCGGATGGCGAAGTTTGCCCGGAATGCCTCGCCGCCGCTGTAGAGCTCGTACGGCCGGCGGCCCGCCTCGTCGCTGATGACGATGTCGAGCGTCTCGATGGTGCTGTCGGTGCTGCGCGCCTGCCGCTGAGTGTGGAACTCCACCCGCATCGTGTTGCCGGGCATCTTGTCGAGGATCGTGTTGGCCTCGTCCTGCAGCTCGGGGATGATGTTCTCGATGATCATGGCCTGGATGCCGCGCTTGCCGAACGCCAGCGTCAGCTCCTCGAAGATCATCTTCTCCTCGGCGACCCGCAGGCGGCGCTCGGCGAGGTCCTCGCGCTGGTCCTGAAGACTCAGGCAGTCCTCGAGCCGCTGCTGCGCGGCTCCGAAGCGCTCGCGGGCCTCGCCAAGTCGCCGGGCGGCGGCATCCGCCTCGGCCTGCAGCACGTCCCGCTCGGCGCGCAGCGGCTCGAGCTGGGTGAGCCGACCGGCGAGCTCGGCCTCCTCGGTCTGCGAGGTGGCGAGCTCACGCTCGTGCTTCTCGGCTTCCAGGAGCAGCGCCTCCACGCGTGCCTCGTCGCGCTGCAGGGCGGTTGCGGCGACCAGCGCGGCCTGCTGGTCCGACTCGGCGGACGCCAGCTCGGCGATGCGCTCGACCACACGTCGGTGCTCGTCGCGGTCGAAGGGCAGCGCGCCGAGCTCGTCGTCGATGCGGGCAAGCTCCACCCGATCCTCGGCAGCCGGGAGGCCGTCGGCCAGCAGCCGGCGGAGCCCGTCCAGGTGCGCGGACAGCGTCTCGACCTCTCGTTGGGCCTGCTGGATTCGCTCGAGGCGCTCGCCCAGCGCGGCCGCGCGCTTCTGAAATCCTTCGAGGCGCTGGCGCTGGCGCTGCAGGTCGTCGAGTCTGACGCGCGCGGTTGCTGCCTGAGCGTCGAGATCCTTGAGGGCGGCACGATTGGCCCGGTAACGGTCCCCGTGCACGGTCCCCTCGGCACGGTACTGCTGCTGGAGTCGATCCCGCTCCTCCGCAGGCAGCTCGCGTCGGCAGACCGGGCAGACGGCAACGTCGCCGCTCACCTGGTCCATGCGCGCCTTGATATCGGCCATGTCGGATTTCAGCCGCTGGTTGTCGGCCTCGAACCCGCCGCGCCGCTGCTCGCGCGCCGCTTGCTCGTCGTGCAGGCGGCGAATGGCGTCGTCCACGCCCTCCAGTGCCGCGACCTCCGTGCGCAGCGTCGCCACCTGCGCGTCTACTCCATCGCGCTCCGCGAGCAGTAGCTCACGCTCCCCGATCTGGCAGCCGACCGAGTGGGCCTCGGATTCCAGGTGGTGCGCCGCCTGCTGCACACGCTGCTCGTGGACGGAACGCCGCTCGATCAATGCCTGCCGCTCGGCGAGGCGCAGGCCCAGCGCCTGCTGCCGCGCACGCAGGTCGACCAGTTCGCCGTAGCGCGCGCTAATCTCGTCCTTCCTGGCCAGGACAGCGCGGTGCGCCGTGATCTCTCCTTCGAGAGCGGCGCGCTGACGAGCGAGCCCGGTGAGTGTTTCCCGCAGCGCGACGACCTGACGATGCAGCGCGTCGCGCTGGATGGCGATGAACTCGAGTGCCTGGACGCGCGCGTGCGCCGCCGTTAGCTCGAGGTGGGTGTTGTCGGCCTGCAGGCCGAGCGCGACGAGGTCCCGGCTGAGCGTCTCGACATCCGCGCGTAGCGTCGGCAGTTCGGTAAGCCTGGCGTCGATGGCGGTCAGTTCGTCGTCGATCGCGCGCAGGTGCCGCTCCCGGTCGCGCAGTTCCTGGCGCGCGATCTCCTCATAGCGGTCATAATCGGCGAGGTTGAGTATCTCCCCGAGCACCTGCTTGCGGGCGGCGGGCGTCTTGGTGGTGAACTCGTCGGCGCGACCCTGGAGGATGAAGGCCGAGTTGATAAACGTGTCGAAGTCCATGCGGAGCACGGAGTCGATTGCCCCCTGGGTCTCCCGGACGGTGGCGCCGTTCTGCGAGCGCCAGCGCTCGCCGTCGAGGATGTCGAGGTCGAGGGTGAGCGGGCCGCTGCCGGCCTTGCCGCGTCGGCGCGTCACACGGACCTCACGGTCGCCGAGGATGAACCCGAAGACGACCTCCATCTCGGTGGCGCCGAGCGAGAGCAGATCGCGGTCGCTGTTGACGCGGGCCTTGCCCCACAGCGCCCAGGTGATGCAGTCCAGCAAGGCGGACTTTCCGGCGCCGTTGTCGCCCGAGAGGCAGGCGACGCGGATCCCCCGAAAATCGATCTCGACGGGGTCGCGGTACGACATGAAGTTTCGCACGCTGAGATAGGTCGGTATCATCGTAGGTAGCCGCTTCCCCGCCCGTGGGTGCGGGCGCGTGGTGTCATCGATAACCGATCAAGTATACCGGTGACGGTGGGCGGGCGGTCCGGATGGAATTGGTCTTGCGTGCCGCCGACGAGCGCCGCCATGATCTTGCGCAGCCGAACCGCGGCGGGACCAGGGAAGCCGACGACGCGTCCGGCATCAGGGTGAGCGGGCGCGACCCCACCGGCGCCCTGAGCGGACCGAGGAGGATCTCCCGATGAGCTTCGATCGAGACCGCCGACCCGACGACGAGGAGCTCGATCCAGAGGTGGAGGACCAGGACGAGCTGGCCGTCCCCCAGGACGACGAGCGTCGCGAGCTGGCGGAGGTCGAGGAGCAGCCGGAGCTCGACCAGGAGTACGAGGACCTGGTGCGCTACGATCCCGCCGCGATCACCGATCCGATCCGGCTCTACCTGCGTGAGATCTCCGAGGCGCCGCTGCTGACCGCGGCGGAGGAGGTCGAGCTGGCCAAGCGGATAGAGCTGGGCGATATGGTCGCGCTTCAACGCTTCGTGCGGGCGAACCTCCGTCTCGTGGTCAGCATCGCGAAGCGCTACGTCGGTCGCGGTTTGTCGCTGCTGGACCTGATCCAGGAGGGCAACATCGGCCTGATGCGCGCCGTCCAGAAATATGACTGGCGACGCGGGTTCCGCTTCAGCACCTACGCGACGTGGTGGATCCGGCAGGCCATCACGCGCGCCATCGCCGACCAGGGGCGGACGATCCGACTGCCGGTGCACATGACCGACAGCATCACCCGGTACCGGCGCACGGTGTCGCAGCTGACCCAGGAGATGGGCCGGCCGCCGCAACCTGAGGAGGTAGCGGAGGCGATGAGCGTGGCTCCGGAGAAGGTGGATCAGATCATCCGGGCGGCGCAGCGCACGATCTCCCTCGAGAAGCCGGTCGGTGAGGAGGACGAGGGCAGCCTCGGGGACCTGATTGCCGACGAGGTCACGCGCACGCCCGAAGAGGTCGCGGTCGAGTCGCTCATGCAACAAGACATCGCGCGGGTGCTGGAGAGTCTGACTCCGCGCGAGCGACTCGTGCTGCAGCTGCGGTTTGGACTGGGCAACGGGTCGCCACACACCCTGTCCGAGGTGGGCCAGCAGCTGGACATCAGCCGCGAGCGCGTGCGGCAGATCGAGAACGAGGCGCTACGCAAGCTCCGCCGGCGTGGCCAGCGTCTGGCGGCCTACGCCGAGCTCTGAACCCCTCGTCGTTTCAGGTCTGAGCTTCGAGCGCGCCCGTGAAACCGTGAAACCGTGAACCGATGAAACCGGGTGGGTTCGAGTCGGATGGCGAGCCGGCCTCAAATGCCGTTGCCGAGCAGGAGGTCGAGGAGCGCCATGCGCACGAAGACGCCGTTTCGCGCCTGCGAGAAGTAGACGGCGCGCGGGTCCTGGTCGACGTCGGAGGCGATCTCGTCGACCCGTGGCAGCGGGTGCATCAGGATGGCCTCGGATCGCAGCAGCCGCATGGCGTCGGGATCGATGATGTAGCGGCCGCGGGCCGCCTCGTAGTCCGCCTCAGACGCGAACCGCTCGTGCTGGATGCGTGTCTGGTAGACGATGTCGACCTCGGGCAGCACCGACCGCAGGTCCGACTCCTCGCGGTAGGCGACGCCTGCTCCGGTGAGCGTATGTTTGACGTCGTCACCCATCCTGACGTTGGGTGGGGCCACGAAGATGAGCTCGTTCCCCCGCGTCTGCAGGGCCAGCAGGGCCAGCGAACGCGGTGCGCGCCCGTACTTGAGGTCACCGACCAGAGCCAGCCTGAGGTTGTCGATGCGGCCGAGCTCAGAGCGGATCGTATAGAGGTCGAGCAGGGCCTGAGTGGGATGCTCGTACGGCCCGTCGCCGGCGTTGATGACCGGCACGTCGACGACCGCCGCGGCGCGGGCGGCGGAGCCTCCGTCCGGATGCCGGATGACGATCACGTCGGCATAGGACTCGACGATGCGGGCCGTGTCCTCCACCGTCTCGCCTTTGGCGGCCGACGACGTCTCGCGTGCGTACTCGGCCGAGAGGACCGCGCCGCCGAGGCGCGCCATGGCCGACTCGAAGCTCAGGCGCGTCCGCGTGCTGGGCTCGAAGAACAGCGTCGCCATGATGCGCCCACGAAGCCGAGATGAGCCGCCGGAGGCCACCACCGCGCGCATCTCGTCTGCCCGCCGAAAGATCTCTTCCAGGTACTCCCGGTCGAACTGGCGGACCCCCAGGACGCTACGCGGGTCGGGCATTCCCTCGTCCTCTCGGGCGGAGTCGGCGTGGCCGTGGCGGCATTATACGCGCTCCCGCGTCGCCGCCGGACGAGACGGCGCCGGGCGGGCAATCGACCGACCGGCGCGTTGGGCGCGGAAGAACCACCACGGAACGGGCTAGCGCATGGTGCTGGGGAGGATGCGAAGCTCGGCGCGGTACTTGGCAACGGTGCGGCGGGCGATGCGAATGCCCTGCCGGCTGAGCAAGTCGCAGATCCGCCGGTCGGTCAGCGGGGCGCCCTCGCGCTCGATCATCTCCTTGATGATGTCCTTGACGCTCAGGGAAGGGGTGAAGAAGTCGCTGAAGGGGATGACGCGGCGGTTGGGAAGCATGACGAACTTGTTGGCCGTCGCCCGGCTCACGGTGGACTCGTGGACGCCGACCTGCTGGGCCACCACCGCGCGCGTGAGTGGATGGAGCTCACGGACGCCGCCGCGCAGAAAGTCCTCCTGCAGGTCCACGATGCAGCGCGAAATCTTGAAGAGCGTCTCGCGGCGCTGGTTGATGTTCGAGATGAACAGCTTCGCGCGGTTGACGAACTCGCGGATGTGCTGGCGCTCGGCGTCGCTGTAGCTGCCGCGAGTGCGGCTGCGCCCGATCTCGCGGGCGATCTGGTCGTAGAGGGGGTTCATCCGCAGGTGGAAGTGCCGGGTATCGACGACCTCGACCGCGAGCTCGTCGTCGCGCAGGTTGACGATGACATCCGGAGCGACGTAGGGGGAGCGCAGCGGCGTCTTCCAGTAGCGCGCCTCCTGGCTCTGCATCGGGAACGGGTTGAGGTGCGCCCGGATGAAGTCGCGGGCCGCCTCGACGTCCTCATTGGTGATGCCGAGCTCCTTGGCGATGTAGCCGAACTTGTGTGCGCCGAACGGCTCCAGGAAATCAGCGAGGATGGACTCCACGTAGGGCGGGACGTCCATGCCGATGTCCTGCAGGTAGCGCAGCTGGATGAGGAGGCACTCCTGGAGATCACGGGCACCTACCCCGATCGGGGCCACGGACTGCACCTGCTCGAGGACGTGCTCGACGTAGTCGCGGGAACGGTTGAAATGGCGGGCCACGTCATCCAGGTCCATGCTCACGAAGCCGCGCTCGTCGAGGGAGTTGACCAGGTACTCGGCCACGCTCAGGTCACCGTTGTGGCACAGGGATGAGACGTCGCTGAGGATCTGCTCGGGGACGGTCATCTCCGAGGCGACCAGGGTCATCGGGTCGAACTCGTCGCCGTCGTCGCGCTCGCGCGCCACCGATGAGTAGAGGGTTTCGGGGTAGTCCTCGAACGGCTCTTCGTAGCGCTCCTCGCGCTGGTTGATCAGGCAGTTGGGGCAGAAGCTGCCCTCGAGGACCCCACCGCAGACGGGGCAAGTCTCCTTGTCCTCCATCTCGAGGGCGGGGTTGTCGTCGAGCTCCTGCTTGATCACCTCCTGGAGCTCCATTCGCGAGAGACTGAGGATGTAGTTGGCCTCGATGAGGCTCGGCGAGATCCACATCCGCATCTCGGGAGAGAGATCCATGGAGACGTCGTAGCCCGGCATGCATATCCTCCTCGACAGTCCGGTTCGAGAGCCGCGTCCGACGCGGCGAAGCGACGGGTGCGAGCAACCGGAGATCGCGTGGTGGCTTCAGACCGTTGTGGGTGGCGGACGGCGTGACGCGCCGTCACGCACCACTATACGTCGCGTGTGAATTGGTGGCAAGTATCTTGCGGTACTTTCCACTCGATCTCCTCAGGCACGGCCGGGCGCTGACGAATCAGGCTCCCGCGACTGCTCGGGATGTGCCGGCGGTCCTCCGGCATAACGCAGGGGGCGTGCCACGCCGACGCCAGGTGCGGCGACACCCGCGCCAGGTACCCGAATCCTGTTATGATCAGAACATGGAGCCGATCGATCGGGGCGTGCCGGCGGGTCCGGGCGCCCGGGAATGAAGCCGGCCGCGCGGCTCCCGGACGCGGAGGGGCGTGACGTAACGTGGGGCGGGCCGTCCGGGTCGCTACGATCCGGAACATCCAGATCAAACTCCACCCGACGATCCTGTTCGCCCTGCTCTGGGTGGTCTACTACTGGGGCGTAGTCTCCGGTGCCGGGCTGCGTGGGGCGGTGTTTGGCGCGTTCGTACTGGTGGCGGTATTCGCCTGCGTGGTCGGACATGAGCTCGCCCATAGCTTCGTGGCGCAGCGCTATGGACTCACGGTGCACGACATCACGCTGCTTCCCATCGGCGGCGTGGCGCGGATCGAGCAGGTGCCGTTACCGCCGCGCCAGGAGGCCCGCATCGCACTGGCCGGGCCGATCCTCAATGGGCTGGTGGCGATCTGCCTGCTGCCCCTGGCGCTGCTCCTGTGCGCTGAGCGCGGCGTGCACGATCTCGTCTCGTTCGTTGGGGCCGTCGAGGACACCACCGCTGTCGGTCTCGTGCTCTACCTGTGGCTCGCCAACCTGATGCTCGCGGTGTTCAACCTGCTGCCCGCCTTCCCAATGGACGGGGGGCGACTGCTACGGGCGATGCTGACAGCGGTTAGCAACCGCGTGCTGGCGACGCGGATAGCCGTGGTGTTCGGGCAGGTGATGGCGCTGCTGCTCGTCGGCGCGGCGTTCTACACCCGGGACGTGGCACTGCCACTGGTGGCGATCTTCATCGTGGTCGCGGCCTTCGTCGAGGCGCGTATGATCCACGTCGAGTCCTCGCTGCAGGCGCTGCCGGTGAGCCAGTTTGCCGTCTGGGATATGGGCGGTGTCTCGCCGGACGTCCCGCTGGCGCGCGCGCTCCGCGGTGGCCCGCGCGACGTGGCGGTGACGCACGACGGGGTCGTCGTCGGCATGCTCTGGCGCGACGACCTCCTGCGCGAGTTGCACCGCGGCGAT
The DNA here is from genome assembly GCA_035532355.1 of Thermomicrobiaceae bacterium. Classification (GTDB taxonomy): domain Bacteria; phylum Chloroflexota; class Chloroflexia; order Thermomicrobiales; family Thermomicrobiaceae; genus DASSZN01. Next base: position 15,205 of record DATKRJ010000280.1, read on the forward strand.
CAGGTTCGCGTCCGAGACGTCATGGATCACAACGTCATGCCGATGGACGTCGACAGCACGGTCTACGAGGTCCACCGCCGGATGATCACCAGCGGCCGGCCGGCGATCGCCATCACCGAATCCGGCATCTACCGCGGTATCTTCACCTCGGATCGCCTGGTTCACGTGCATCGCTACCTCCAGGACGACCTCGGCAGCCGCGACCGCTACCGCGGCATCATGGAAGCGCTCGGTCTCCTCGGCCGCTAGCGCGGTTGGCGAACGTTAGAACCGGTCCAGGGCATGCAGAGCATGCGGAGCACGCAGCGAAACGCCGGCTGATGGTCTTTGACGAATAGATCCGGTAGACGGCGGCCAGCGCATCGAGCCGCGATGGCCGGCAGCGTCGCGCGGGGCTCAAGCCGCCGCGCTGAACGACGAAGCCCACTGAAGGGGCTGGAGCGCGGGTGGCGTGGAGCACGGGCGGGCGGCTGTTGAACCGACGTATTGTGGCAAAAACCTTGAGCCGGCTGAGTTCCGGGCTGTCGTTTCGAGCGATGCGGTGATTTCCGGTGAGGGGCGGTCTGGTGCCGTTCGCCTGTTGGCCCGGCGGCGTGTCGGTGGAGGGCTACTCGGGGGCCAGCAACTCGGCGCCGTTGGCGGCGATTCCGGCAGGGAGGACCTCCTGCCAGCGGCCGATGCGACGGTACTTGGCGTAGCGGCGTGCGAGAAGCGCGTCGACGCCGTCGCGATGCTGCCCGACCTCGAGCTCCGCGAGGTGTCGCTCCAGCGCGTCGGCCACCCGGCGCATGACGGGTCCCGGCTCCTGGTCGGCCGAGACCGGCTCCGGGATCACCTCGTCGACGATGCCGAATTCGAACAGGTCCGCGGCAGTCAGCCGCAGCGCGGCGGCGGCTTCGGGAGCCCGCGCGACATCCCGCCACAGGATCGTTGCGCAGGCCTCCGGCGAGGCGACCGCATAGATCGCGTTCTCGAGCATCAGGAGCCGATCGGCGACGCTGATGGCGAGCGCACCGCCGCTACCGCCCTCGCCGATGACGATCGCGACGGTCGGCACCCGCAGCGAGGCCATCGCCAGGAGATTCTCCGCGATGGCGACCGACTGCCCGCGCTCCTCGGAGCCGAGGCCCGGATCGGCAGCCGGGGTGTCCACGAGGGAGATCACCGGCATGTCGAACTTCTCCGCCTGCCGCATCAACCGCAGCGCTTTGCGGTAGCCCTCCGGCCGCGGCATGCCGAAGTTGCGCTCCAGGTTCTCGCGGGTGTTGCCGCCCTTCTGGTGGCCAATCACGATGACGGAGCGACCGCGGAACCCCCCGATCCCCCCCACGAGCGCGTGGTCATCACCGAAGTGGCGGTCTCCGTGGAGTTCGACGAAGCCGTCGATCATGTCGCCGATGTAGTCGAGGGCGTGCGGACGGGCGGCGTTGCGCGCGCGCAGTACGCGGTCCCAGGCGCTGGGAGCCTCAAGCACCGGAGGTCTCCCGGACGACAGCGGCAGCGACGCGCACCGGGGCCGCGGCGTAGTGCCCCAGGAGCGTCGCGAGCTGACCGCTGAGTCCGCGTCGCGGTACGATCAAGTCGATCATCCCGTGGGCGAGGAGGAACTCGGCCGTCTGGAAGCCCTCCGGCAGCTTCTGCCGGGTGATCTGCTCGATAACACGAGGTCCGGCGAAGCCGATCATCGCTCCGGGCTCGGCCAGAATCACGTCGGCAACGGTGACGTAGCTCGCCGTCACGCCGCCGTAGCAGGGGTCGGCGACCACCGCGAGGTGCGCCAGACCTGCCTCGGCCAGGCGTGCCAGCGCCGCGGTCGTCTTCGCCATCTGCAGCAGCGAGAAGGGACCCTCGTGCATGCGAGCTCCGCCGGCCGAGGAGACGGTCACCAGTGCCCAGCCGTGGTCGACGGCACGCTCGATCGCCCGGACGAGCTTCTCGCCGAACACCGAGCCCATGCTCGCACCGAGGAACCCGAACTCGGCGACCGCCAGCGCCACCGGATGACCACCGATCGCGGCGGACCCGGTCACCAGAGCTTCGCGAGCGCCGGACTTGCGGGTGACGGCGCAGATCTTGTCGCGGTAGGACTCACCGTCCGCCACGAAGGCAAGTGGGTCCGCTGCCTCCAGATCGCCGTCCCACTCGACGAAGCTGTCGGGATCGGTCAGCAGGTTCAGTCGCTCGCGCGCGGTCAGCCGGCCGTGATAATTGCAGCGGGGACAGACGCGGTGGACCCGCTCGAACTCGCGGGTGTAGACGAGCTCGCCGCAGCGAGGGCACTTGATCCACAGATCATCCGGGACGGCCGGACTGTCCTGGCTCTGGGGCTCGGCGGTAAATCTGGGTTGGCGGCGGAAGAGTTCCCGCATCGTTCCTCGTCCCGAATGGGTGACCCGCGGACGGCGTGGCGCGTGCGATCCGCGGGAGTATAGCACAGCCGCCCGGCCCCTCAGCCGGGCGCTTGACCCACGTCGGCGAGGCCCGGACAATGGCCGTGAGCCCGGGCGCCGCGGGGAGCGCAGGGTGGTGCGGAGGCGCTGGGTCAGCCGGAAAGGCGCGTCGATGGACCAGGTCGCGGTGATGATCCTCGCGGGCGGACAGGGAGAGCGCCTGAGCATCCTGTCACGGCAACGCGCCAAACCGGCCGTCCCGTTCGCCGGGAAGTACCGGATTATCGACTTCGCCTTGAGCAATTGCGTCAACTCCGACTTCTTCAACATCGCCGTCCTGACGCAGTACCGGCCTCACTCGCTCAACGAGCACATCGGGCACGGGCGACCCTGGGATCTCGACCGTGAGCGCAGCGGCGGGGTGGTGATCCTGCAGCCCTACCTCGGTCGCTCGCAGTCGGGCTGGTATCGAGGCACCGCCGACGCGATCTACCACAACCTCTTCTTTGTTAGCGAGAAGCCCTACCAGGACGTGCTTATCCTCTCGGGCGACCACGTGTACGCGATGGACTACCGGCCGATGCTGGCGCTCCATCGCGAGCGCGACGCGGACGTGACGGTTGCAGTGCAGCCGGTGCCCTGGGAGGACGCGCCACGCTTCGGCGTGATGACCACCGAC
>DATKRJ010000281.1:0-2870 GCA_035532355.1 Thermomicrobiaceae bacterium
CTGGTATCCCTGAGGACGGAGTGGCTGACCGGGAAACGAGATAGACGGGCTGAGGGATGAAGAAACTGAGTATCGCGACGCTGATCATCGGCGCCTTCGTGTTCTATAGCTTCCTCCACGCGCAGACGAGCGGTGCCGTGCTCGATCCGAAGACCCTCGCCGACGCGCCGCCCGCGGTGACCACGCCGACCACCACGACCGCCGGCACGGCACCCGGCACGTCCACGACGGCGGCCGCGGCCGACCCGCCGTCGCCGACGACCGGCGCACAGCCCACGGCGACGACGGCTCAGGCCGCGCAGCCCACGGCGACGACCGCGCCGACGCCCCAGCCCACGCCCACGACTGCCGGCGGCCAGTACAAGGACGGCTCGTACACCGGCAGCGTGGCCGACGCGCAGTGGGGCTACATCCAGGTCAAGGCCGTCATCTCCCAGGGCAAGATCGCGGACGTGCAGTTCTTGCAGTACCCCAGCGACCGGTCGCGTTCGGTGTATATCAACAGCATCGCCGACCCCGAGCTGAAGAGCGAGGCCATCCAGGTCCAGAGCGCGCAGGTGGACATCATCAGCGGCGCCACCGACTCGAGCGAGGCGTTCATGCAGTCGCTCACCGACGCGCTCACGCACGCTCAGGCCTGACCGAGACCGTGCGATGAAGCAGTGCCAGTTGGTGATGGGCATGCCGGTCACCGTCGAGATCCTGGATGCCGGCGTCCGCAGGGAGGACCTGGACGCGGTCTTCACCTACTTCCGCTGGGTCGACGCGACCTTCAGCACCTACGACGCGGCGAGCGAGATCTCCCGGATCAACCGCGGCGAACTCGTCCCCGAGCGGGCCTGCGAGGAGATGCGCACGATCCTGGCGCTGGCGGCGGAGACGAAGCGGGCGACACTGGGCTACTTCGACATCGCCCGCAACGGCGTGCTCGACCCGTCCGGCATCGTCAAGGGCTGGGCGATCCAGCAGGGAGCCGGGCGCCTCCAGGCGGAGGGTTGGCGCGACTTCTACGTCGACGCGGGCGGCGACGTCCAGGTGGCCGGGACTAACCGGGGGCGGCCGTGGCGCGTGGGCATCCGCAACCCCTTCCGGCACGAGGAGCACGTCAAGGTGCTGGCGATCAGCGATCGCGGGGTGGCGACGTCCGGCACTGCCGTGCGCGGCCAGCACATCTACGACCCGCACCGGCCCGGTGAGCCGCTGCTGGACGTGCTCAGCCTGACGGTGATCGGTCCGAACGTTTACGAGGCCGACCGGTTCGCGACCGCGGCCTTCGCGATGGGGCGACGCGGCATCGCGTTCATCGAGGCGCTGGACGGCTTCGAGGGGTACATGATCGACGCGGACGCCCGCGCCACCTACACGAGCGGATTCGAAAGGTACGTCTCCCACGAATGATGCGCCAGATTGACGCCCTGATCGAACGAATCACCATGTACCGACTGGTGCTGTACGTGCTCGTCGCGTACATCGCGCTCGGCGCGATCGCCGCGGCAGTCGGGCGAGTGGCGTTCTCGCCCGTCGCGCTCCTCGTCTCCACCGCGTTCCTGGTGGCGATCTCGTGGGCCACGAATACCGTTCTGGCCCGCGTCTTCCACGTGGCGGCCAACGTCGAGTCATCCATCATCACGGCGCTGATTCTGGCTCTGATCCTGGACCCGCCGCGGACGACGGGTGACCTGGTGATCCTGGGCTGGGCGGCCATCCTGGCCATGGCCTCCAAGTACATCCTGGCGCTGAACAACAAGCACATCTTCAACCCGGCGGCGATCGCCGCGGTGGCAATCGGGCTCGCGCTCAAGGACCCCGCCAGCTGGTGGATCGGGACGATCGCCATGTTCCCGCCCGTGCTCGTCGGCGGCCTGCTGCTGGCACGCAAGGTACGCCAGGAGGCGATGGTGGCGAGCTTCATCGCGGCGGCGCTGGTGACGGAGGGGTTGGCGGCCGTGCTGCAGCACGCCTCGGTGCCGGGCCAGCTACAACGGCTGGTGGTAGCCTCACCGCTCATCTTCTTCGCCTCGGTGATGCTGACCGAGCCCTTGACCGCGCCGCCGACCCGGGGGCTGAAGCAGATCTACGGCGCGCTCACCGGCATCCTCTTCACCCCCCAGATCCACGTCGGGTCGATCTATTCGACGCCGGAGATCGCGCTCGTCCTCGGCAACCTCTACGCCTACCTGGTGAGCCCGAAGCACAAGTACGTGCTCAGGCTCAAGCGCAAGACGCGCCTGTCGCCGGACACGATCGACTTCGCCTTCACGCGCCCTCCCGCCCTGGCCTTCGCGCCGGGGCAGTACATGGAGTGGACGCTGGGCTATCCGGGCGCGGACAGCCGTGGCAACCGCCGCTTCTTCACCCTGGCCTCGTCGCCCACGGAGCGCACGTTGAACCTGGGGGTCAAGTTCTACGCGAAGGGCAGCACGTACAAGCAGGCGATGCTGACGCTCAACGGCCGGAGCACGATCCTCGCCGGCCAGGTCGCGGGGGACTTCACGCTGCCGGCGGACCCCGAGCAGAAGCTCGCCTTCGTCGCCGGTGGTATCGGCATCACCCCGTTTCGCAGCATGCTCAAGTACCTGATCGACACGGGTGAGCGGCGCGACATCATCCTGATCTACGCCAGCCGGACGGTCGACGACATCGTCTACACCGACGTGCTGCGCGACGCCCAACGGCAGCTCGGCATCGCCACGGTCTACACGCTGACGGACACCGCCGCGGTGCCGCGAAACTGGAACGGGCACGTCGGCCGCATCGATCACGCCATGATCGCCCAGAGCATCCCAGACTTCCACGAGCGCACGTTCTACCTCTCGGGTCCACCGGAGATGGTGCGGGCGACCGAGCAGCTGCTACGGACGCTGCGGGTG
>DATKRJ010000282.1:0-3748 GCA_035532355.1 Thermomicrobiaceae bacterium
CACGCTGAAGACGAACCCGCTGGCGCGGGCGGACCTGGACGAGTTCGTGGCCTGCTACCACGCGGAGAACCGGCACGACCGCACGGCGACCTGGTCGCCGGAGGCGGCGGAGGGGCGCTGGCGGGCGTACGGCTACGACGAACTGGTGGCGCGAGACAAGGTGAGCCTGGACCTCTTCTGGCTGCGCGACGAGAGCCTGGAGGACGCGGCGAGCCTGCCGGAGCCGGACGCGATCGCGGCGGAGATCGCGGAGGACCTGCGGGCGGCGCTGGCGGAGTTCGAGGAGATCCTGGCGGACCTGAGCGGGGAGTAGGATGCCCTCACCCCCTGCCCCCTCCCCCCTCGTGGGAGAGGGGGTTCTTTGCGTGTGCCCGGACGAGGAGTGAGCGGCTCAGCGGTAGCCGGTGACGAGGTGGAGCACGGTGTAGATGGCCCAGCTGACGCCGATACAGGCGGGGATGGTGATGATCCAGGCGGCGACGATGCGGCCGGCGATGCCCCAGCGCACGGCGGAGAGCCGCCGGGTGGCGCCGACGCCCAGGATGGCCGAGGAGATGACGTGGGTGGTGGAGGTGGGGATGCCCAGGCGGGCGGCGATCTCGATGACGGTGGCGGCAGCCGTCTCGGCGGCGAAGCCGTTGATCGGTCGCAGCTCGACGACCTTGAGCCCCATGGTGTTGATGATACGCCAGCCGCCGATGGCGGTGCCCAGGCCCATGGCCGTGGCCGCGGCCAGGATGACCCAGAGCGGGACGTGCCAGTTGGTGCCGGACCAGCCGTAGTAGCTGGCGAGCGCCATGGTGATCACGCCCATGGTCTTCTGGGCGTCGCCGAGGCCGTGGCTGTAGGACATGTAGGCGGCGGAGACGATCTGCAGGCGGCCGAAGAGCCCGGTCACCAGTCCGGGCCGCGCCCGGGCGAAGAGCCAGAGGAGGAGGAGCATCAGCAGGAAGGCGGCGAGGAAGCCGAGCACCGGAGAGAAGATCAGCCCCTGGAAGGTCTTGTTCAGCCCCGGCAGCTCGATAGCGTGCCGGCCGGCGGCGGCCACGCCGGCGCCGACGATGGAGAAGATGAGGGCGTGGCTCGAGCTGGAGGGGATACCGAAGTACCAGGTGACCAGATCCCAGATGATGGCCGAGAAGAGCGCCGCGAGCACCAGCAGCTGGGTGGAGGTCTGCGGCGAGACGATCCCCTTGCCGATAGTCGAGGCGACCGCGGTGCCGGTCAGGGCGCCGACGACGTTGAGCACGGCAGACATGGCGACCGCCCGGCCCGGCGTCAGCACCCGGGTGGCGACCGACGTCGCGATGGCGTTGGCCGTATCGTGGAACCCGTTGATGAAGTCGAAGATCAGCCCGACGACGACGATCAGCACCAGGGCCGCGAAGGCGCCGCTAGGCATTCTTCAACACGATTCCTTCCATCGTGTTCGCCACGTTCTCCGCGCGGTCGGTGGCGTCCTCGAGCAGCTGGTAGAGCTCACCCCAGCGCATGGCCTTGATCAGGGACGGGATGTCGGTGACATGGTCGTAGAGCACGGCCAGCGCCTGGCTCAGCGCGTCGTCGGCCTCGTTCTCGAGCCGATTGATCTCGACCGCATAGCGTAGCACGGCCTCTCGCTCCTTGGCGCGCTCCAGCCGGGGCACGGCCTGGGCCATGATCCGCGCCTGCTCGGCGATGATGCGCCCGATCAGGGTGGCGCGATCGGTGGGCTGCTCGATGCGGTAGAGCCAGACGCGGCGCCCGGTCTCCTCGATGTAGTCGACGAAGTCGTCGATGTGGCTGGCGAGCGCGCGGATGTCGTCGCGGTCGATCGGGGTGACGAAGGTGCTATTGAGGGCGTTGTAGACCTGATGGGTGATCTCGTCGCCGCGGTGCTCGAGGTCGCGCATGTGGCGCACCTTGCGCTCGACGTCGTCCACGCTGGTGAGGAGCTCGGCCAGGATCTGCGCGGTCTCGACGGCGTTGGCGGCGGCCTCGCGGAAGAACTCGAAGAACTGCTCGTCATGCGGCAGGAATCGCGCCAGAACCATTCAGCCCCACCTTCCCGGCGCGCGACGCGCTCGATCACGCCGGCCGACGCAAGAGCGCGACCAGGCGGTCGCGTTCCACCACGGTTCAGCGGCCGCAGCCCGGCCGGTGTCGGGTGCCCGTGGCCCTGGGATCCGGGGTCCGGGATCGGCGCGCCGGCCACGGGTCCGACCGGGCGCCCATCGGGGGCAGTGTACCCGGACCCGGGCCGGCGCACCACCGCGAGCGGACGGCACGCATGGCACCGGCCGTGCAAAGGGCCGGCCGGATGCGCCGGAGAGTCCGGGGCGAGCGCACTGGGGGTGCTGCATGAGTCCGAACGAGGTCTGGGAGCTGTGGTTCCCGAACGCTGCCGCTCAGGGACTGCCGTTTGCCCGGGGGCGGCTGGCGCGCGCCGACGTGCTGCTGGTACACAGCGCGCCGGACTCGCTGCGCGTGGAGGTGCGCGCCGACGACGGCCGCCGGCTGGCCTTTGGCGACCAGCTCGCGCGCACGGCGGACCGCCCGATGGCGCGGCTCATCCGCGAGGGTGACCGGATCCGGCGCGTGGACGTCTGGCCCGAACCGGCGGACGTCGGCCGGCCGGTCATCCTGGCGGGGGGCGAGGTGGGGATCCTGGAGGCCTGGTGGAACGCCGAGAGCGGCGAGGAGTGGCGCTGGCGGGCGGAGTTCTACAACCACCGCTGAGTGGTTGGCGCCGCTGCCGAACCGCGGCACGCGCGCGGGACGTCCGCCACGATGTCGGCGAGGCCCGTCGCGCGGGGCTAAAGCCGCCGCGCTGACGGAACGAAGCCCACTGAAGGGGCTGGGAGCGCGGGTGGCGGGGAGTACGGCCGGCCGTGGTACCGAAGTAATTCGTCAATGACCACAAGCCGCCGGGCTGACGCGACGAAGTCCGCTAAAGGGGCTGAGTTCCGGACAATGGTTGCGAGCGACGCGGTCAAGAGGGGATACGAGTCGTTGGGACCGGTGGCCAGGCCGCGACAGCCGACGCGTGCGACGTTGTTGCGCTACGGGTGTCCGATCTGTGGGACGAGGTTCGACGACCGCGCCGAGCTCAACGAGCACGCCTGGCGGCGGCACGAGGGGACCGGTCGCTCCTACCGCTGCGCCGACCGCGACCAGGTGTCTGCCTCACGGCGGTGGCTGATGGACCACCGGACGCGGGCGCACGGGAGCGAGTAGGGTCGCTCAGAGATCCAGGCCCGACTGGAGCTGGGCCAGCGCGGCGTCCATCAGCGCGAAGTAGTCGGGCGCCGCCGTCTCCAGCGCGGCCGGCAGCAGCGCCGCGATGATCGCCCCGAACACGGCACCGACGAAGGTGCGTACGGCGAGATCGTCCGCGCGCCGCCCCACGCGCTCGGCGACCATGTCCATGAACAGCTCCGTCGAGGCGACGATCTGTTCGAGCACCCGCATCCGCAGCTCCGGCACCGAGAAGACCAGCGTCCCCCGATCCCGCTGCTCGGCGATCTCCTCGGCGGGCAGCGCGGCGAACACGGCGCGCAGCGCGCCGCGCATGGCCTGGATCGGGCTGAGCCCGGCCGGCTGGGCCTTGAAGGCGGCGATCAGAATGGGGTCGAGGGCGTCGTAGAGGACCACGTCCTCCTTGGTGGGGAAGTAGCGGAAGAAGGTGCTGGGCGAGACCTCGGCGGCCTCGGCGATCTGCTCGACGGTGGTGGCGTCGTAGCCCTGCTCCCGGAAGAGCCGGAGCGCG
>DATKRJ010000283.1:0-9159 GCA_035532355.1 Thermomicrobiaceae bacterium
ATCGCGGTCAACGTGCTATCGCCGCACGGGCGGATCCGCACGCCGGGCAACATCTGGGCCCAGAACAACCCGACCAATCCGACGCTGGACTTCGAGGCCGCCGACGAGATGGGCGCGGCCGCGGTCTGGATCTGCGAGCAGCCTCCGCGCGCGCTGACGGGCCACATCTTCTACGACGACGCGCTCTGTCGCGAGCAGGGGCTGAACGTCGGCTGACGGCGCCGATTCGGGGCCGCCTGCCGGGCGCGACGGTGCGGGCGCGCGTGAGGGGAACGGCGACGGCCCAATGGACGTGACATTCCTGGGTACCGGGGCGGCCGAGGGCTACCCGAACCCCTTCTGTGCCTGCGACCACTGCCGGCGTGCCCGGGAGCTGGGCGGGCGGAGCCTGCGCACGCGCTCCGCCGCGCTGGTCGGTAACGACCTGCTGATCGACCTCGGCCCCGACCTGATCGCGGCCGCCGCGCTGCACGGCCGTCCGCTGGCGCACGTGCGCTACTGCCTGCAGACCCATGCGCACGCCGACCATCTGGACGCGTCGCTGCTCCTCGCCCGCAGCCCGGAGTATGGTGTTTCCAACGCACCGCGGCTGCATCTCTACGCCTCGACCGCCACGCTGGCGCGCGTCGGTGAGCTCCTGGCGGCGGATCTGGCACCCCGCACGCTGTTCGACCCGGAGTCCGGAGCGCGGCTCAACCTGGCGATCCGGCCGGTCGAGCCGCTGGAGCGCTTCCAGGCCGGCCCGTACCGGGTGACGGCGCTCCCGGCGAACCACGGGGCGGCCGGCGCGGCGCTGCTGTTTGCGATCGAAGGCGACGCGCGCACCGTGCTCTACGCCACCGACACGGCCGGGTTCCTCGACGAGGTCTGGGACGCCTTCCACCGCTTCGCGCTGCGCTTCGACGTCGTGATCCTCGACCACACCTACGGGGACGTCCCTGGCGGGGACGACCACCTGAACGCGCGCGGGTTCGTGGAGCACGTGGCGCGGCTGCGGGGCGAGCGGCTGCTGACCGACGGCGGCCGCGTCCTCGCCACGCACGTGTCCCCCGCGACCAATCCACCCCACCCGGAGTTCGCGGCGATGGCGAGCGAGCGGGGCTACGAGGTGGCCCACGACGGGCTGACCGTCTGAGTCGCGCCGTACGAGCGGCACGGCTGGCACGGCCCTGGCACAATCGTGGGTGGGTCTCCGGGCGGCGGATGGACGTGTGCAGGGGGTGGGGTGCAGAGCAACGCTGGCAGCGCGGGTTTCGAGGTGTCTGTCCCCGCTGCCGACCCGCGTCGTGGCGGGGACGACGCGGCGCGAAGGGTCTACGAGCGCCGGCAGGACACCTTCGCCGCCGAGCGCGACGCCGCGACCGGCCGGGCGAGCCTGCTGGCGAACCTCCGCCTAGTGGCTTTCCTTGCCGCCGGCGCGACAGCGGCCGTCGCGATCTGGCAGCGCAGCCCATGGCTGGGAGTCCTCGTCGTCTTCCTCCTGGGCGCCTTCGCGTTCGTGGTGCGGCGCTCGGCGCAGGCGGAGCGCAGACGGCGCCGAGCGGACGGGCTGGTGGCGATCTCCGGGGAGGCGCTGGCACGACTGGACCGCGACTGGGACGGGGTGCCGTTGAACCACGAGGTCGTCGTCCCGGTAGATCATCCGTACGCGGTCGACCTGGACCTATTCGGGCCGCGTTCGCTCTTCCAGCTGCTCGACACCACCGGCACCCGCTTTGGCGCCGACGCGCTCTCCGGCTGGCTCCTGTCCCCGGCGGAGCCCGGGACGGTGCGGGAGCGTCAGAGCGCGGTCGCCGGGCTGGCACCGCTGGTCGACCTGCGGGACGAGCTCGCGGTGCAGGCCCGGCTGGTGGACGCGCCCGAACCCGATCCGGAGCCGTTCCTTGCCTGGGCGGAGGCTGGACCGTGGCTGGCCGCCCGGCCCTGGCTGCGCTGGGTGGCCTGGCTCTCGCCGCTGCTACTCGGTCTCACCGCGCTGGCGGAGGTCGTCAGGTGGCTGCCGGTGCCCATCTGGCTGGTCTTCCTGGCGGTGAACGTCGCCGTCCGCTGGTGGATTGGGCCGAGCGTGCGGCCGACCGTCGGTGCGGTCGCGGCGCAGGGCAAGGCGCTGTTCGCCGAGTACGCCGCGCTGTTCGAGGTACTCACCTGCGCTGACTTCGAGAGCCCAACGCTTATCGAATGGCAGCGCGCGCTGCGCGAAGGCGGGCTCCCGGCCGACCGGCAGCTGCGACGGCTGCAGCGCATCGCCGGCTTCATGCTGCCGGACGATGCCATTGGGAGTGCCATCGTCTCGGCGCTGACGCTGTGGGATCTGCACCTGCTCGCGGCGCTCGAGGGCTGGCAGCAGGTGGCGGGACCGCGCGTGCGCGGCTGGCTGGGCACGCTCGGCCGGTTCGAGGCGGCGGCCGCGCTGGCGCGGCTGGCAAACGACAACCCCGACTGGGCCTTCGCGGAGATCGACCCGGCGTCAGACGCGCTCAGCGGCCGGGCACTCGGCCACCCGCTGATCCCCAACGCGGCGCGCGTGCCCAACGACGTGGAGGTTGGACCGCCCGGGACGTTCCTGTTGGTGACCGGCTCGAACATGGCGGGGAAGAGCACGCTGCTACGGGCCATCGGCATGAACGCCGTGCTGGCACAAGCCGGCGGGCCGGTCTGTGCGGACGGTCTGAGGCTGCCGCCGGTCGACCTCTGGACGAGCATGCGCGTACAGGACTCGCTGGCGCAGGGAGTCTCCTACTTCCTGGCCGAGCTGCGGCGGCTCAAGCTGGTGGTGGACGCGGCCGGACGCGACCACGAACGAGGCGGCCCGCGCGCCCTCTACCTGCTGGACGAGGTGCTCCACGGGACCAACACGTACGAGCGGCAGATTGCCGTGCGGCGGATCGTGCGCCACCTGGTCGACCTCAGGGCGATCGGCGCCGTGTCGACGCACGACCTCACGCTCGCCGAGCCGGCGGAGATCGCGGCCATCGCCCGGCCGGTCTACTTCACCGAGACCGTGGCGGCGGATGCGGCCGGGCCGGTCATGAGCTTCGACTACCAGCTGCGGCCGGGGCTGGCCCCGTCGCGCAACGCGCTGCGGCTGATGGCGCTGATCGGGCTCAACGCGGACGGTGCGGAGCGTGAGGCCGGGGTCCCTGAGGGGCAGCCCGCGCGACCGCCCGGGCCGGGCTGAGACTCGGTCGGCCACCGCGTCCGGGCGGTCGGCGGCTCAGGACGTCGCGGCGTGCGCCCGCAACTGCAGTGACGCCAGCCCCGCCTCGAGGAGGCCGGTCAGGAACATCGTGAGCTGCAGGTTCCGCATGATGCCGGGCTCTGATCCGACGAGGATGAGCTCGCCGACGATCCAGCCCATCATCACGCAGCCCGCGAAGCCCGACGCGAGGGTGGCCCACGGCTCGTGGCGCAGCTCGGCGGCCAGCGCCACGAGCTGGCTCCCACCGGTCGCCAGCGCCAGGACCAGTGCCGGCCCGGTGTAGCTGCCGAACGGGCTCCCCACGAGCCACTCGGCCGGGAGATCGATCGTGCCGACCAACAGGGCGATGCCGCCGCCAATCGCACTGACCGCGCCGAACACCTCCAGCGCGAGCAGGGCGATCCGCTCCAGTCCTCGGGCTGTCATGTCGGTCTCCATCGCTACCGGGCGCTCTGGACGCCCGTCCCGCGCCCCCTGTCGTGATACAGCGGCCGGCGTGACGGAAACGTCACCGGTGCCGAGCCGAACCTCTCAGCTTCGTGTCAGGACGCGGCCGGGCTGCCGACGTGCGCGACGACACCGGTAGGAGTGCAGCGGGCGACTCAGTAATCTGCCGAGGCCGCCGGCGCGACCCGCACGGGCCGCGCGCCCCGTCGGACCAGCGGCGCGCTGACCCCCAGCGTCCAGAGGAAATACAGCGCCGGAGCGATAAAGCCCCCCATGACGGCCGGTGAGAGCGGGCCACTGCGCATGAACGACCCTCCGCCCACCAGATGCGCTGCCGCTACGACCAGTCCGGCCCAGCCGAGCCAGCGCGGGAGCCGGCCCGTGACGAGGATCAGCACGGCGAACGGCACGACGTTGACCGCCGTCGCGAAGCCCGTGGCACCTGCCGCCAGATCGAACGCGTCCCAAAGCAGGCGTGCGACGGCAGGGTCCACCCCGCCGGGCCGAAAGGCCAGCGCCAGCGGGAAGACTCCCGCGACGTACGTCAGGGTGACCCAAACGACGCCGCCCACCAGGCCCAGGGTGCCGAGAACTTCGAGACCGCTGTCGGCGGGGACCAGCAGTCTCCGCAGACCGGTCAGGAAGCACAGCCCGATCGCGAGTGCCAGACCGAGCACGTACATGCTGGCGAGGACCCGGGTGTGGTTGCCGCTGACGTAGCTCAGGATGGCCTGCCCGCTGGAGTCGTCGGTCGGCAGGCTGCCAGCAAGGAGGTAGGCCACGACGAACAGAGCGACAAACCCGATTCCGGCCGCCCCGGTGAGGCGGCGGGTGGTTGCCTCGGACACGATGCCCTCCTTGCTCCACCCGGCGTGGGCGGAGTATGGCAGCGTCTTCAACGTTTCGACGGACGTATCGCTCTCCGTGGCTCATCATAGTCGAGCGCCACGACCGACTGCATGACCTGCAAGAGCAGATCACCGGCGACGGGCCGACCGGGTCGCCATCCGGGTGGCGATTGAACGGAGCCCGGGGTCACTTGCCGCGGCTCGGCGCGGGGGCTATGCTGGCCGAGGCAGGTTCACCAGACGCGTCGACGCCGGGCCGGTCGATACCGGAAGGTGGCAGCAGTGCGGGACCGAGTGCGCAGCAGCCCGCTCCTGATCGCCTATGGCGTGACCCTGTGGGTCGCGCTCGCGCTGATGGTTGCCGGCCTCCTGGCACACCTGCCCCGCCTCTGGGCGACCGGCGTGTTCGTCGACGGCCTGGGCTGCGTCCTCTTCGGCGCCGCGCACCTCCGTCCGGCGCAGCCGGCGTCTGCCGGTCCGACCGTGGGACTGGCCCTGGCTCTGGTGCTGGTCGTGGGCGGGATCGGGTTCATCGCGGCCGCCGCGCTGACGGTCGCCTACATCGGTTGAGACCGGGTTGTGTCGGTACGAGCCTCAGGCCGGGTTCGGCCCGGCGCCGGGTCTCGCCGCGTTGCGGCGTCTCGCGAAAGGCCCGACCGTCCGATATCATCGTCCGGGCGCGTCCGCGCGAGCAACCGGAAACGCACCGACCTCAGAGGGAGAGCTGCTCCCGCAGCCGGGACAGAACGGCCAGGGCGCGGTCGAGCAGCGCCTGGTTGGCCGGATCGTTCAACCAGCGGCTCACGCCGGAGGGGTGCGGCAGCGGGATCACCGCGGCTCCGTCGTGCTCGAAGACGTGGCCCACGAGCTCCGCCAGCGGACGGTTCTCGGCGAAGCGCACGGCTGCGAGCCGGCCGAGCGCCAGGATCACCTCCGGCCGCACCAGGGCCAATTCCCGCTCCAGATTCGGCCGGCAGAGCGCGACCTCTCGCGCCGAGGGTGCCCGGTCTCCTTTCCCGCCAGGGCTGCTGCCCGGGAAGCACTTCGTCAGCGAGGTCAGGTAGCAGTGCTGGTGCAGCGCGTCGTCGGGAAAGCCCGCGCGGGACAGCCACCGCCGCAGCTGCTGCCCGCTCGCTCCCGAGTAGGGCAGCGGAAGCTCGTCGCGGCGAACGGCCGGCGCCTGTCCGACCACCAAGATGCGGTGACGCGCGTGGCCGCGAAAGACCGGCCACGCCGCGTCGATGAAGCCGGCCGCGACGCAGGCGGTGCAGGCGCGCATGGTCTGCTGGTGCTCGGCGAGCGCGACCTGTCGATGCTCCAGTTCTGAAAGAGCCAAAGCCGGCTGCTGCGACGCGTGCGCGGGCATGGAGCGGAACCTCTCAGTGGTTGGTGGTCGGTCAGAATCGTCGGTCGCCCCCGGCGTCGGTGGCGGACGCCGCCACCAGCGCGGCGAAGCAGCCGGCGAAGGCGCCAGCGTCGGCACCGGACAGGGCCACGCGCGCGGTCCGCAGCACGTCTACACGCATCGGCAGCGGTGCGTGCGGCTGCCCGACCCGGCCGATGATGAGGACGTGTGGAGTAACCATCCGGCCCGGCCCCGACTCGGTGACCCAGTGGCCGCCGAGTGCGCGGATCAGTACCTCGCCCAGGTAGGCCGCCGCCGGTGTCGCGAACGCGTCGAAGTCGGGCGGGCGATCGTCGCCGTAGGTGCCGGCCAGGTCGAGCCACTGGCCGACCACCGCGTCGAGCGTCGCCAGCGACGAGGGCGAGAAGTCGAGCGTCTCACCTACCTGCGCGCCGACGGTGGTAGCGAACAGTTCCGCATCGCCGCGCAGCTCCTCGGCGGTCAGATCGGCCATCGTCGCCCCTCACAGACTCCAGTTGAACGTCCGCCCCACGGCAACGTCGCGAATCGCGCGCCGCCGGCCGGGTGGCCTCCGGTATCGGCGGGAAGAGTCCTCTTTGACCGCCGGCACGGCCTCACACGACCACGACCGCGACGACCGAGAGGATGAACCCCACCAGGACGAGTGGGACGAAGCCGAGGAAGACGCCGGCGGCGGTGACGACCATGCAGGCCACCTCGGCGAGGACCAGGCGCTCGGTGCCCCGCTGGGCCGCCGCTGCCGCCGGAGACGGCGTTGCCGCTCCGACGTCCTCGCCGGCACGCTGCTCGCTCATGACGGGAGCGTCCTCGACCTCCTCGGGCGGCGCCTCGCCTGGCGTGTCCACCGGGCCGTCTGGCTCAGGCCGCATGGGAGCTCCGTTCGCCGGCCGTCACTCGCGGCACAACGCGCATCCAATCCACCGGCACGCCGCCTTCCCGGGCCTCGCGCATCGCCAACACATCCACACCCAGGAGTATTCATCCTGGCCGTCACGGCGGCAAACCGGCGATTGGCGCGGACGCCAGCGCGGGGCTATGCTGCCGACACGCGGGGTTCGGGACAGCCGGAGAAAGCGGGGAGGGTGCGGGTATGGATGCCCGTCGGAGCGAGCCACGTGGCGGGCCGTCGCTGTCGCGCCGAGCGCTGCTACTGAAGGGCGGAAGCCTGACGATCGCAGCGGCGATGACCTCCGCGCTGGTGCGGGGTGTGAGGGCTGCGGCGCCGGGCAACCCGGCCCGCTACCTCGGCTCGATCCCGTTCGCGAATCCGGCATTCCAGGCCGTCTGGGCGCGCACCGACATGCCGGTGGCGATCGGACAGGTGGATCGAACCTGGATGTGGGGCTCATTGCCCGACACCCCGGGGATGATGGAGCCCTACGTCGAATCCCCCGGTGGCCAGCGTCTGGTGCAGTACTTCGACAAAAGCCGCATGGAGATCACCGATCCCGGCGGCGACCCGACCAGTCAGTGGTACGTGACCAACGGGCTGCTGGTGGTCGAGTTGATGACGGGCCAGATGCAGGTGGGGAACAACACATTTGGGACTCGAACACCGGCGGTGGTGAACGTGGCCGGCGATGCCGACGACCCGACCGGCCCGACCTACGCCGGTCTGGCGGGGCTGCGGGGAGCACCGGCGGCCGGCAGCTTCGACACGCTGACGTCGCGGGTAAACCGGCGTGGGCAGGTGACGGACGATCCCAGCCTGCTCGATCAGGGCGTGGTCGCGGCGCACCTGGTCACGGTGCCGGGGATCGACCACCAGATCGCCTCGCCCTTCTGGACCTTCATGAACTCCTCCGGACCGATCTGGCAGGGCGACGCCGTATCGCAGGCCGCGCTCTTCCCAAGCCCCTTCTACGCCACCGGCTACCCGATCACCGAGGCCTACTGGGCCAGTGTCAAGGTGGCGGGGACCTATCGCGAGGTGCTGATGCAGTGCTTCGAGCGGCGGGTCTTGACCTACACGCCGGACAATCCGCCCGGCTGGAAGGTCGAGGCGGGCAACGTCGGCCTGCACTACCACGCCTGGCGGTACCCGTAGCCGCGGTCCCGGCACATCCCGCCGTTCCCGGCATGGTGGAGGACCGTGCTATCCTCTCCGTCCGACAGGCGTGGCGACGAGCGAGGGAGGACCAGGCATGGCGGTGGGCACGGTCGAGCGGAGCGTGCTCTCGATCCCGGGCGGCACCTGGCGCATGATCGAGAAGGGGCTCGCCTCCGAGGCCGACGTCGCCATCCTGGACCTCGAAGACGCGGTGGCACCCAGCGCCAAGGCGGCCGGCCGTGAGACGGTGATCCGAGCGCTCACCTCACTCGACTGGGGTACCAAGCCGCCCGCCTTCCGCGTGAACGCGCTCGACACGCCGTACTTCTACCGGGACCTGATCGAGGTCGTCGAGGCGGCGGGGGACCGGCTCGACCGGATCGTGGTGCCCAAGGTCAATCGCCCCGAGGACGTCTACGTGGTCGACACGCTGCTCACCCAGCTCGAGGCGGCTGGCGGCTTCAGCCGGCGGATCGGGCTGGAGGTGCAGATCGAGACCGCGGAGGGGCTGATCAACTGCGAACGGATCGCGGCCGCCAGCCCGCGCATCCGAGCCATCGTCTACGGCCCCGGCGACTACGCCGCCTCGGTCCAGATGCCGGCGGTGGCCATCGGCGGCGCCGACGAGTGGGATGCGGCCTATCCCGGGCACCGTTTCCACTACGTGATGCAGCGCATCCTGGTCGCCGGGCGGGCGGCCGGCGTGCTGGTGATCGACGGGCCGGTGGCGGACTTCCGCGACCTGGAGGCGTTCCGCCGCTCGGCGACGATCGCGCGAGCGCTTGGATACGACGGCAAGTGGTGCATCCACCCGAGCCAGATCCCGATCGCCAACGAGGTCTTCGCGCCCGCACCGGCGGAGGTGGCCTGGGCGCGCCGTGTCGTGGATACCTACGCCGCGGCCCAGCAGAAGGGCCAGGGGTCGATCGCGGTCGACGGCAAAATGGTCGACGCGGCCAGCATCAAGATGGCCGAGAGCACGCTGCGGCGCGCCCGCGCGGCCGGGATGGTGGTGTAGGCGGTACCGCTGATCGCGGTCACAGTCGAGCGCGCAGCCAGTCCCGGAGCAGGTCGAGGTAGCCGGGCGCGAAGGCGGGCGGGTCGTCGACGCGGATGCGGTGGTCGGCGCCGGGAAACACCCGGATCGTCACGTCGGGGTTTCCCGCCCTACTCAGGGCCTCCTGGAAGATCCGCACGCTCGCGTCGACGGGCGTCAGCACGTCGCGGT
>DATKRJ010000284.1:0-10965 GCA_035532355.1 Thermomicrobiaceae bacterium
TGCTGGCCTACGCCTTCATCGGCGATGGCCTGCGCGACGCGCTCGACCCGCGCCTGCAGCAGCAGGAGTGACGAACCCGGCCGGCGCGACTCCGTCGGTGCAGCCGGCTTCCCGGCCCAATCGATGGTGCGCCTGAGCCGCTCGCGTGCGTCAACGCTCCACGCGGGTATGCTATGCCGGCCGGCGCCGGGAGGGGGCGCGACGGGCGGACGCCGTTGGATCGAACGAGGAGGCGCGCAGCCGATGGAGCACTTCGACACCCTCAAGGAGCTGATGGAGATTCCCGGACCAACCGGCCAGGAGCACCGGGTGATGGCGTGGCTCCTCGATCGCTGGGCGCCACGTGCCGAGCGTGTCTGGCGGGCCAAGGTCGGCAACCTGCTGGCCCACGTCGGCGGGCAGGGACCGGTGCTACTGCTGCAGGGTCACGCCGACGAGATCGGTTTCGTCGTGCGCAGCATCGACCAGCGTGGCTTCGTCTGGATCGCCAACGCGCAGGCGGGCGTCGGCAACCCGACCAAGCGCTATCCCGCCGGACAGCCCGCGCTCATCGTCGGTCGCGCTGAGCCGGTCGAGGGCGTCTTCGCGACCACCACCGGCCACATCGTCAGCGAGGCGCAGCGCCAGCGCGATCGGCTGGACTACGACGACCTCTTCGTCGACATCGGTGCCACGACGCGCGACGAGGTGGTGGCGCGCGGCATCCACGTCGGCGCCGGGGTGATCTGGAACCCGCCGGTGCGCCGGCTCGGCACCCGCATCTACGGCAAGGCGATCGACGACCGCGTGGCGCTGGCGCTGATGACCATCCTGCTCGAGGAGCTGGACCCGGCCGGCTTCGCCTACGATGTCTACCTCGCGGCCACCATCCAGGAGGAGATCGGGCTGGCCGGCGCCGAGTCGCTGCGCTGGGACGTCGACGCCGACCTGGCCATCGCGCTCGACAACGGCCCGGTGGGGGACATCCCGACCGTGTCCGAGCGTGAGCTGCCGACGACGATCGGCGGCGGGCCGGTGCTGGTCCACAAGGATGGGCGCATCCACTACGACTACGACCTCACCTGGCGGCTGGCGGACCTGGCGGCTCGCGAGGGCATCCCGGTCCAGCACGGCGTCTATCAGCAGTTCGGCAGCGACGGCGCGGCGCTGATCCGCCAGGGCATCCCGACGGCGCTGCTCACGCCGGCCACGCGCTACACCCACTCGGCCTTCGAGATGATGGACGAGCGCGACCTCGAGTACTCGCTGGCGCTGCTCCGGGCATTTCTGACGACGCCGCCGGCCTGAGGGTGGGAGAGCGGTGGCGTCTCCCTTGCATAGACGGGTTCGCCCGGCGTTGGTAGGGCTGCCGGCGGAGACCCACGTTGCTGGAGGGAGACTCGGATGGAGCGCGAGCGCGGCTGGAACGTCGAGCAGGCGGTAGGTCTGGCGCTGGTCCTGGTCCTGAGTGCGGTGATCGGCTTCTACCTCGTGACGATGGCGGCCATGTACTTCGGGTGATCCCCGCTGCGGAGACGCCATGCATCCCTCGATCTTTGGGGCGCTCAGGACGGCTGTCCGCGGCGCCCCGGATCGTTGTTCGCCGTCGGCGGCCCGGCAGCTTCTCCGCTTCTCTCCCCGTGACGCCTCGGTGTCGCGCTCTGGTATACTGTTCGATCCGGATCGGTCCCGCGACGGCGCGGTGCACCCGCCCGAGCGCGCGAGAGACAGGATGTGCCCATGCACTCCAGGCGGCGCCATGACGACGCCATGCTCCGGCGCTACGGGACGACCGGCATGTCCTACGACCCGTTCGCGGTCAATCCGATCCGCCGCGCCGCGGTTGCCGTCGCGGTCTGTGCGTTCATCCTCTTCGGCGGGCCGGCGCTCCTCGGCCCGAGGCTGGGATCCATGCTGCTGTTCACGTTCGGCTGGCTCGCCGCCACCGTGCTCGTCTTCACGATCCCGGTGCTGATCATCAGCGTTGCCGTCGAACTGTGGGGCACACTACGGCGTCGTCTGCACCCCTCGATCGACGAGCTCGACCTCAACCCACGGTTGCGCCACCTGCTGCAACGCCACGGCTATACGTCGATCGATGGGGTCGACCGCGCGCCGGACGGCGCGCTGCTGGTGCTCTCGAACTTCGATGCCGGGGCGCTCCGTGAGGTACGCCGAGCGATCAGTCTGTGGAAGTATCGCCGCTGGCAGGACGCGGGCTTCCCGGCGCGCGGCTACTGACCCCATACCGGGCCGGCGTGCCCCGCGTTACGACCGGACGGGGACCGCGGCAGATCAGTCGCCGGAGCCGATGAGATCCGGCGTGGCCTCGACCGTCACCGTGCGCGGCACCAGCAGCGCGGCCGGTGCGGCATGTCCCGGCTTGAGCCGGCGCGCCAGAGCGCCCACCGCATCGAATGGGACCGTCAAGAGGTGTGGGTAGCGGATCCCGAGCACGGTGAACCCGAGCACCGTCCGCACCACGGTGCCGACAGTGCGATAGGCCAGCGCTACCATGGTCGCCTGCGCCAGCGACAGCCCGACGACGCTTAGCATCCCCGCCAGGCTCGCGTCGCCCACCCCGTAGCCGCCGGGCAGCGGCACCACCATGCGTGCCAGGATGCTGAAGCTGTGGACGTAGAGCATGCTGACCGGCGCGATGTGGCGGGCGCCTGCTCCCACGGCGATCGTCAGCAGCATGACGACCGACAGAATGGTGGAGATCACGCTGAACGCAGTCGCGCCGGCCAGTGCTTGCGGCCGCATCAGCAGCGCGGCGTGATCGAGCAGTTCCTCCTCGCGCGGCACCAGGCGACGAGTCAGTCGCCAGCGGCCCATGAGCGCCGTCGCCCACGTCCGGACGCGACGACTGCGCAGACCGAGCGCCGATCCGGCCACCGCGGCCAGAGCCGCCGCCGGCACGGCGAGCTCGACCGCCGAGATCCGCGCGATGAGGATGGCCGCTGCCGCCAGCAGACCAAGGGCCGTCAGGTCGGCCATCGTCTCCCCGATCAACCCCGCCGTTGCCTGGTGCATTCGCACCGTGCCGTGCTCCTGGGCCAGCCGAACGCTGAGCATGGAGCTGCCTGGGATCGCCGACGCTGCCTGCGCCGCCAGGTAGCTCGACATCGCGTCGTGCGGACGGATGTCGAGCCGGGCCGAGCGGAGCATGAACGCCCAGCGGGCGCTCTTGACCACCTCGTTGACGACCAGGAGTCCGAGCAGAAGGAGCAGCGCGCGTCCCGGTAACCCCAGGGTGATCCTGCCGAGCAGGTGAGGGTCGAAGACCGCCACCGCGGCGAGCCCCATGGTCGGGGCGAGAACGAAGGCGATTCTCCGCTTCATCAGTCAACTGCACCGTTCGCTGAACAGGTTGTCTCGACGCGTGCCCCCGCGCCGCCGCACGCACGATACCGGGGCCAAGTACGGCCCGAACGACGGTCACTCCCCGGCTACTGCGCTTGAGATCTCATGCTGTCCACATAGCATAACATATCCGGCCTGGTCGGCGCCAGCCAGGTCCGAAAGGGCCATTGCCCCACTGCCGATCGTCTGGTTGACCGCGGGTCGGGGCCGGGACGTGGGACCCGTCCGCCGCGCCCTTTCGCCACGCGCGGCCATTCACTACTATGGTGGCGGGGTCGTGACGAGCGGATGGGAGCAGGCGGATGGACGCACCGGTCAGGGTCGAGAGCTTGACCCGCTACTACGGCCAACGGCGGGGCGTGGTCGACCTGACGTTCACCGTCGAACCCGGCGAGATCTTCGGCTTCCTGGGGCCGAACGGGGCCGGCAAGACCACCACCATTCGTCAGCTGATGGGATTGATCAAGCCGAGCCGCGGGTCGGCGCACATCTTCGGCCTGGACTGCTGGCTCGACGCGCCCCGGGTTAAGGCCAGCGTCGGCTACCTGCCGGGCGACATCCGCTACTACGAGCGCATGACCGGCGCGGCGTTGCTCGCGTTCCTGGCGAGCTTCCGCGAGGGCCAGGTCCTCGGGCGCGCCCGCGAGCTGGCGGCACGCCTGGACCTCGATCTCAGCCAGCAGGTGCGCCACCTCTCCAAGGGCAACCGGCAGAAGCTAGCCATCGTCCAGTCGCTGATGTACGGCGCGCCGCTCCTCATCATGGACGAGCCCAGCGCCGGGCTGGACCCGATCCGCCAGGTCGAGTTTCTGGAACTGCTGCGCGAGGAGCAGCAGCGCGGCGTCACCGTGTTTCTCTCGTCGCACCTCCTGACCGAGGTCGAGCGCATCGCCAGCCGCGTCGGTATCATCCGGGACGGCGAGCTGGTGGCGATCGAGGACGTGGCGCGGCTGCGCGCGCTGCGCGAGCGGCTGATGGACGTGACCTTTCGGGAGCCGGTGGCGCCGGAGCGCTTCGCCGGCCTGGAAGGGGTGCGGGTGGTCGCGGCCAACACCGACGGGAAGCAGTTGCAGCTGGGCGTGCGCGGGCCACTGGGCCCACTGCTGGCGGTGCTGGCGGCGCTGCCGGTCGAAGACCTGACCTACGGCCCGGCGGATCTCGAGAGCGTCTTCCTGCACTACTATGGAGTAGCCGAGCTAGAGACCGTGGCGCCGGTGCCACCGATGGAGGTGGCGCGATGAGCCTGCCGATGCTGCGCAAGGCCGTCAACGACCTGCGCTGGACGGTCGTCTGGTACGCGGTGGGGCTGGCCGTGTACGGCCTGCTGATCTGCGCCGTCTACCCGACCTTCCGCAACAGCCAGCAGGCGTTCCAGTCGCTGCTGCAGACCTACCCCAAGGCCTTTCTGCAGGCGTTCGGTGTCTCGGCGGACATGGGCAGCCTGCCGGCCTTTCTGGGGGCCGAGTACCTCAACGTGATCTGGGCGCTGATCATCGCCGTCTTCGCCATCATGGCCGGCACCGGCACCGTGGCGCAGGAGGTCGAGCGCGGGACGGCCGACCTCTGGCTGTCGGTGCCGGCCAGTCGCTGGAGCCTCCTCTCGGGCAAGCTGGTGGCGATCCTGAGCGGCACGGTCGTGCTGGTGCTGGCCACGGTTGCCACGGTGGCGGTGGGCGGTCTGGCGGTCGGCGAGCCCCAGCCGGTCAGCCGCCTGCTCGCTGCCGGCGTCGAGATGCTGGCCTTTGCCGTGGCGGTCGGCGGCTACGCGGTCCTGCTGTCGGCGCTGTCCGACGAGCGAGGCAAGGCTGCCGGGATCGCGGCGGGGCTGACGCTGGCCTTCTATCTGGCCTGGATCATTGGCGGGCTGGTGAGCCGGCTGGGCTGGCTGCGCTACCTCTCGATCTTCTCGGCCTACAAACCGCAGGCGGCCCTCACCAGCGGCTCGATAGCGCCGGGCGTCGGACTCTTGCTGGTGCTGGGGATCCTCTGTGCCGCCGCCGGGGTGCTGGCCTTCCAGCGCCGCGACATCCTCGGGTAGACCGACCTCCACGCGACACGTGCGTGCTATCCTTGGCGACCCTGATGTTGGTGGCGGACGGCACGAGACAGCGACGGAGCGGCGCGCGTGGAGCAGCGACCCATCGGCCGGCGCATCATCGTCATCGGCGACTCGAACGCCGGCAAGTCGACGCTCGGCGAGCGCCTGGCGCGCGCGCTGGGCGTGCCGTTCATCGAGCTCGACGCGCTGCACTGGGAGCCGGGCTGGGTCGAGCCCGAGCCCGCGGTGTTCCGCGAGCGGTTGCGCCGGGCGATCGAGCCGGCAGCGTGGGTCATGGCCGGCAACTACCGGAGCGCGCAGCAGGACCTCAGCTGGCCGCTTGCCGACACCATCGTCTGGCTCGACCTCGGCCTGCCGACGCTGCTTTCGCGCTGCCTCGTCCGCAGTTGGCGGCGTTGGCGCAGCGGCGAGCTGCTCTGGGGAACGAACCGCGAGCGGTTCTGGGACCAGCTGATGCTCTGGGACCGGCGGCGGTCGCTGATCGCCTTCACGCTCTGGACGCACAACGCGAGACGGCGGGACTACGCGGGGGCCGTAGGCGACCGGCGCTGGTCGCACGTGTCGTTCGTGCGCCTGCGCTCGCCGCGAGAGGTCGATGACTGGCTGGATGGGATTCTCAAGGAACCCGCCCCGGCTGCCGATGCCGTGGAGTCGGCCGTGCAGTTCCGGGCAGGGCACTGACGCGTCTCTCGAGACGTCCATTCGACTGAGGCACAGGTACCGGGCGCGATGAATCGCGCCCCGACGAGGCGAGCCGCCCGTCCGGCCCGCGCGGACGGCCCAATCGCCGGTCGAGCCCCGCGCAACGGGTCCACGGCTGGAGTCGACGAGAACAGCGAGGGCGGGTTCGAAACCCGCCCCCTGCAGCGTTTACGGTCGACGTGGGAAGACGACGTAACGATCAGTTGATCCAGCCGGCCTGGCGCAGCAGGTCGCACACGATCAGACCGTGGGTGATCTCGCCCGGCGTGCCGACCTTATCCGGCCACCACTCGAAGCGGGCGCGCTCGAAGATCTGGGCTACGTAGCGGCGCCCGTCGGGCGTGGTGCCCGAGAACTCCTCGGTGATGGGGTAGCCGAAGGCTGGCAGCCCGCCGTACTTCTCCCACTCCTGCTTGAAACCGTAGCTCAGCGAGTGCTGCGTCTGCGGGAAGTAGACGTGCTGCGCGTCGCTGGCGAAGGCGGGAGTCGGCGCCCGCGATGACGGCGGCGCCGGAGCGGCGTAGCCGATCAAGTCCGACTCGACGAGCGGTAGATCACTGGGCGGCGGATTCAGCTGGATGATCTGGCGCTCGAAGTACTGGACCAGCCGCACGCTGCCGTCAGGCTCGACCTCCCGGAACAGGTCCGTCAGCGGCAGGCCGATGTTGCGCCAGCCGCCGTTGGCGTTGTAGTAGTCCATGATCGGCTTGACGACGTTGTGCCCCGTCTCGGAGAAGTAGGAGGAGGACGGATCCGACGACTGCGCCAGCGGATCGAGCGGCGGCCGCTGGCCGGAGTAGATCGTCGGCACGCTCTGGTAGCCCGCCGGCAGCGGTGGCAGGCTCGCCGCGGGCGGTGTCACCCAGAGGAAGGTGACCGTCACCCAGTCGGACTCGGTCAGGCCCAGGTCGTTGAAGGTGCCATCGCCCAGGTCGATGCCGGCCGGGATCTGCACCTGGCGGCCCTTGCCGTCCATCCCGCCGTTGTACTTGTTGAAGTAGGCGGCGGCGGCCTCGGGCACGCCCTGCGGGATGCCGCTCCAGGTGCGTGACGGTGCAGGATCCCAGTAGTTGTCGTTGATGTTCCAGGGGCCGGTGTCCCAGATGGGGGCGATCGCGCTCTGCCCGTTATAGTCGATCTTCACCTGGAACTCGTGGCCGTCCATGCTCGAGAGCGCGCAGGCGCAGGGCAGGGCGGCGAAGTGGTCGTTCGGCTGGATGACGTGGCCGTTGGACGTTGTCCCGCCGACCAGCCCCTCGTCGGTGGCGTAGACGCGGAAGGTCGCGGTGGTGGTAGCCGGCGCGGTGGATGCGGCGGACGCGGGGGTGGCGACGGCTCCCGCCGCGGTCGCGCCGATGAGGAACACGAGAGCGGCGAGCAGCCGGGCGGCCGCTGTCCTTCCCTTCCCCACGGGCTCCTCCTTTCATACCCGGACGTGTCACAAACGTGTCCCCGAACGCGTCCGGTGCGTACGTTCAAGCGGATGCCATGTCATATCACGTAGGGAGAACGGCTGCCAACCCGGACGGTTTCAGGCGGCACGCCGGCGAGGTACGGGGCGGGGCCAAGACTGCGGCGACGCAGCGACGAACCGCCGCCGTGTCGGCGGCGCGGGGAGGGTGCTACGATACCCGTGGCGGCCTCCGCCACCCATGCGCAGACGAATCGCTCGCGCCGATTCCGGTGATCCCAGAGGAGCTGGCGAGATGAAGGTGTACCGCACGGAGCTCACACCGGTCAGCTTCCTGCGGCGCAGCGCCGCGATGTTTCCGGAGCGAGTCGCCGTGGTCCACGGCGCGCGCCGCTATAGCTACCGCGAGCTCGCCGAGCGGGTGAACCGGCTCGCCTCGGCGCTGCGCGCGGCCGGCCTGGGGACGCACGAGCGTGTTGCCCTCCTCTCGCCCAACACGCCGGCCATGCTGGAGGGACTCTTCGGCGTCCCGGCGGCCGGCGGCATCGTCGTGCCGATCAACACCCGGCTGGCCGCCGCCGAGGTCGGCTACATCCTGGGTCACTGCGGTGCCCGCTTCCTCTTTGTCGACGCCGAGCTGCTGCCGATGGTCGAGCCGCTCGATCTCTCCGGGCTGCGGGTAGTGCGGATCGACGACAACGGCCTGTCGAGTGACCCGTACGAGCAATTCCTGGCCTCCGGCCATCCCGAGGAGCCCGAGAGCCGGCTGGAGGACGAGGAGGAACCCTTCTCGCTCAGCTACACGTCGGGGACGACCGGCCAACCCAAGGGGGTGCTCTACAGCCACCGCGGCGCCTACCTCAACGGTCTGGGTGAGGTCATCGAGGCCGGGCTGGCTTCCGACAGCGTCTACCTGTGGGTGCTGCCGATGTTCCACTGCACCGGCTGGGGCTTCCCATGGGGCGTTACGGCCGTCGGCGGCACGCACGTCTGCCTGCGGCGGGTCGACCCCCCTCGCATCTGGGAGTTGCTGGAGTCCGAGGGCGTGACCCACTACTGCGGCGCGCCCACCGTGCAGATCTCGCTGGTCAACCACCCGGTGGCGCGGCGGCTGGCGCGGAGGGTCACGGTGATGGTCGGCGGCGCCCCGCCCTCTCCGACGCTGATCGCGCAGATGGACGCGCTCAACCTGCACCCGATCCACCTCTACGGGCTGACCGAGAGCTATGGGCCGATCACCGTCTGCGAGTGGCACCCGGAGTGGGACGTACTCGACGCCGAGGAGCGGGCGCGGCTGATGGCGCGCCAGGGGCAGGCGTACGTGATCGCCGACCTGGTCCGCGTGGTCGACGGCGAGATGCACGACGTGCCGCGCGACGGGCAGACGATGGGCGAGGTCGTCATGCGCGGCAACGACGTCATGCTGGGCTACTTCGAGCAGCCGGCGGCGACCGACGAGGCCTTTCGCGGCGGCTGGTTCCACTCCGGCGATCTGGGCGTCTGGCACCTGGACGGCTACGTCGAGCTGCGGGACCGGGCCAAAGACGTCATCATCTCGGGTGGCGAGAACATCTCGACCATCGAGGTCGAGCAGGCGCTGGCCCGTCATCCCGCGGTGCTGGAGGCGGCCGTGGTCGCGGTACCGCATGACCTGTGGGGAGAGCGGCCCAAAGCCTTCGTGACGCTCAAGCCGGGCATGGCCGCGAGCGAGGCGGAGCTGATCACCTTCTGCCGCGAGCGGCTGGCGCACTTCAAGTGTCCCGACGCGATTGGCTTCGAGGAGTTGCCCAAGACCTCGACCGGCAAGGTCCAGAAGTTCGTCCTGCGCGAGCGGGAGTGGGCCGGGTACGACCGGCGCATCCACTGAGGCGATAGGCGGGCCGGCACGACCGCCCGCGGAACGGAGCAGCGCCATGGCCAGCACGACCGAGCGCACGTACCGCCACGTCCTGTACGCCGTCGACCGACCGATCGCGACGGTGACGATGAACCGGCCCGAGCGCCGCAACGCGCTTTCGGTCGAGCACATGACGGAGCTGACGGCCTGCTTCCGGGCGATCGGCGCCGACCGCGACATCTCGGTCGTCATCCTGGCCGCCAACGGCCCGGCCTTCAGCGCCGGCCACGACCTGAGCGAGATGATCGGTGGCGACCCGGCGTTCTACCGGCACGTGTTCGACGTGTGCACCGAGTTGATGGAGGCGATCCAGGGGATCCCCCAGCCGGTGATCGCGCGGGTCCACGGCATCGCCACGGCGGCCGGCTGCCAGCTCGCGGCGACCTGCGACCTGGTCGTGGCGAGCGAGGGGGCGCGTTTCGCCACCCCAGGCGTCAAGATCGGCCTCTTCTGCTCGACGCCGATGGTGGCGCTCAGCCGCGCGGTCGGCCAGAAGAAGGCGATGGAGATGCTGCTGACCGGCGAGCCGATCTCAGCGCAGGAGGCGCTGGCGGCGGGGCTGGTCAACCGGGTGGTGGCGCCGGACGCGCTGGAGGCCGAGACGCGTGTCCTGGCGGAGAAGATCGCCTCGGCGAGCCCGTTCGTGGTGGGGATCGGCAAGGGGGTCTTCTATCGTCAGCGCGAGATGCCGCAGCAACTGGCCTACGCCTACACCAAGGAGGTCATGTCGCTGAACGCGATGGCCGCCGACGCCCAGGAGGGCATGTGCGCCTTCCTGGAGAAGCGCCCGCCGGAGTGGAAGGGGCGGTAGGGAAGACCGGGAACAGGTATTGACATACGTCCATCTCGCTCCGGCCTTTACTGAGGGTTCAGCGACGAGCCTTCGGCCGCGAGCGTTGGTAATTACGGTAGTCGTCGAGGGCCTGTTCTACCGACCCTCGATCGAGTCGTCGAAACATGGCGATGATCTCCCGCGAATATTTGGTTAAAACACCCTCGTCCGCTACCCAACAGTACTTCGGATTCATCTTGATCTGGTACTTCCAGACCAAAGCCTGGAATACATATTGACTCACAAATATGCCATGTATATCTTTCAGTATCTCGAGGATCTCTTTTTGCCTCAACCAATTTGGATCGTTGGGATCAAATGAGCGCTGGACGACGTAACCGGCTGATTCGTCAGGAGTTGCGGCGACGCCAACAACCAAATCGGCGTTCTCTAACTTTTTGACCGATTCGAACCGGATCTTGTACACGCTCATAAAACAACTGATATCCACCCCTTCCGATTCAAGATCTCGAATGGCATTGTTGATTGTAGCTGTAATTTCGGCCACCACACGGCTGGACCTAAGCAGGCGACCGTAGTTATGGTAGACTTCGGGCATGCTCCACATCACCCTGACTGCCACCCAACGCGACGCGGTCGAGGCGCTGCGTCGCGATCCCAGCCTGTCCCCTGCCGAACGCGATCGCGTCGAGATGGTCTTGCTCTCGGCCGCCGGCTGGTCGGTCCCGCAGATCGCCGCCCACTTCCACTGCTGCCAA
>DATKRJ010000285.1:0-2274 GCA_035532355.1 Thermomicrobiaceae bacterium
TCGCGCGTTGGGGCCAGCCGGACGCGCCCGAACCAAGACCGGAAGCATACTACCGGCTCCGTCGGGACGGGACTGTCCGAACGGGCAGCCGTCGCGCTCACCGCCGCGGAACCCGGCCATCCGGCGCCCGGGGCAGCGGCACCGGCGCACCCGGTTGACAGAACGGCCGGACGGCCCCACTATGCGGGTACGATGGAGACCACCCGCCATGCCGCGGCCCCAGGCCTCGCCCGACCGACCCCGAGGCGCGGTCGTGCCATGCCGGCAACCAGAGCTGGACTGCCAACCGCGACGGACATGGCGGACTTTCAGCCACCAGAGGAGATTCTGACGATGTCTCAGACCGACCGACCGAGTCTTCCCGGCATCGACCTGGGCAACCCCGACCTGTTCGTGGCGGGGTACCCGCACGACACCTGGCGGCAACTCCGCGCCGAGGCGCCGATCTCCTGGAATCCGGCCAACGACTGGTTCCCCGGCTTCTGGTCGATCACGAAGTACGCCGACGTCTTCGCCATCTCGCGCGACACCGCGCGCTTCTCGTCGGAGCGCGGCTTCAACCTGACCCAGGACCCGGACGACCCGTCGCCCGCTGCCGGACTGGGCAAGATCCTGCTGGGGATTGACCCGCCGCGCCACCGCCGGCTCCGTCGCCTGATCACGGTGGCTTTCACGCCCCGGCGCATTGCCCTGCTCGAATCCGGCATCCGCGACATCACCATCGGCATCCTGGATTCGGTAGTACCTCGGGGGAGTTGCGACTTCGTGGTCGATGTCGCGGCGAAGCTCCCGGTGGCGGTGATCTGCCAGATGATGGGGGTGCCCCGCGAGGACTGGGACCGCATGTTCACGCTGACGAACCAGGTCCTCGGCGCAGGGGACCCCGAGTACCAGACGACGCCCGGGGAGCCCTACGAAACGTTGATGCACGGCTACGAGGAGATGTTCGGCTACTTCGCCCGGCTGGTGGTGGCCCGGCGTGCCGCGCCACGCGACGACCTGGTGAGCGCGCTGGTCGCGGCTCAGATCGATGGCGAGCACCTGACCGACGATGAGATCCTCTACTTCTGCTACCTGCTGGTCCTGGCCGGCAACGAGACGACCCGCAACGCCACCTCCGGCGGACTGCTCGCGCTCATCGAGCACCCGGACGAGCAGGCCCGGCTGCGCGCCGACCCGTCGCTCATGCCGACCGCGGTGGAGGAGATCCTCCGCTGGACGTCACCGGTCCTGCACATGGCCCGCACCGCGAAGCGCGACGTGGAACTGCGGAGCGTCAGCATCGCCGCCGGAGAGCGGGTGGTGCTCTGGTACCCGTCCGCCAACCGCGACGAGGAGGTGTTCCCGGAGTCCGAGCGCTTCGACGTGGGACGTACGCCCAACTACCACCTGGCCTTCGGCATCGGGGAGCACGTCTGCCTCGGCCTCAATCTGGCCCGGCTAGAACTGCGCGTGATGTTCGAGGAGCTGCTGCGCCGCCTGACGGACATCGCGCCGGCCGGCGACGTCGAGCGGCTGCGCTCGACCTTCATCGGTGGGGTCAAGCACGTGCCGATCCGCTTCACGCCGGCCGCCTGAGCGCGTGAGCGCGACCGGGGCTTGCCGGCGGCGCGGCGAGGGAATAGGCTGTGCTGCACGACATCCGATACCGACCGGTCGCAGAACGCACGAGGGAGGATGCTATGTGCTTCGATTCCGGTGCTCGCCCGCCGATCGCGCCGATCGCAGGCGGGGCGCTCGATAGCCGGGGCCTCACGCTCAAGGCCACCGACGGTACCGTCTTTGCCGCCTTCGCCGCCCGCGCGGCGCAGCCTACCGGCATCGGCGTGGTGATCCTGCCCGACGTCCGTGGGCTGCACCACTACTACGAGGAGCTTGCGGAGCGCTTCGCCGAGCACGGCTACGACGCGGTCGCGATCGACTACTTCGGACGGACGGCAGGGGTAGTCCGCGGAGAGGCGCGGGGCGACGACTTCGACTGGCAGACCCACGTCGCCCAGACGAAGCTCGACAATATCTCCCAGGACACCGCCGCCGCGGTCGCCTACCTGCGGTCCGCCGAGGGCGGCGCCGACCGCACCCTCTTCACCGTCGGCTTCTGCTTCGGCGGCAGCAACTCCTGGCAGCAGGCCGCCGAGGGGCACGGGCTGGCCGGCGCGATCGGGTTCTACGGCCGCCCGCTGCCGCCGACCCGCGATGGCTCGAAGGCGCCGATCGAGCGCGTCGACGAGTACACCGCCCCGCTGCTCGGCCTGTTCGGCGGCGCCGACCAGG
>DATKRJ010000286.1:0-3213 GCA_035532355.1 Thermomicrobiaceae bacterium
GAGGCCGCGCCGATCAGATCGATGCTGCGAGCGGTGTGGACCCGCCCGCCTTTCGGCAGCAGGAACACGCCCAGGAACAGCAAGACCACGCCGATCGGCAGGTTGACCGAGAAGATCGCTCGCCACCCGAAGTGGTCGATCACCCAGCCACCGAGGTTGGGCCCGATGATGCCGCCCAGCGGAAAGACGCTCCCAAACAGCCCGATGGCCGTCCGGCGCCGCGCTGGACCGAACACGTCGCTCACGATCCCCGCCGCCGAGGGCATGAACGCGCCGCCGCCGATCGCCTGCAGCACCCGGAACAGGATCAGCAGGTAGACATTCGGCGCGATGGCACACAGGAACGAGCTGCTGGTGAAGAGCACCACCGAGACGAGAAAGAGGACTTTGCGGCCGAAGTCGTCGCTCAGCTTACCGGCCATCGGCATGATGATCGTCTGCGTCAGGCTGTAGGCCGTGATCACCCAGCCGATCCAGACGAGGTTCGTCTTCAGACCGGCCATCATGTTCGGCAGGCCAACCGCGACGATGGTGCCGTCGATGCTCGACATCAGCAGCGCCATCGCGACCACCACGAAGATCGCGATCTGCTTCGTCGTGACCGGCTCGACGGCCGCTGGATTCTCGACTACCGCCGTCCTGGCCGCCGTCTGCCCCATGCCCACGTCCCCCGTCGCTCGGCCGCCGCTGGACGAACCGCCCCGGCGCCCGCTCAGCGCGAACAGCCGGGGCGTCCCAGCGGCCAATGGATTGAATAACCCCGCAATTGTACGCGTTCGGCACGTCGGGAACCACGACCGCGCGGGGCCCGTACGCCCTGGGTCAGTCCGGCTGGCCACGCTCCTCCGGGCGTCGCGCCTCGCCCGTGGAGAAGCCGTGCCCTTCCACCCCGAGCGCCACGTTCAGCCTCGCCCGGTAGTTCTCGAACGCGCAGACCGCCGCCATCTCGACGATCTCGGCCGCCTCGAAGAGCCCCGCCAGGCTGGCGAAGAACGCGTCGTCGACCGCGGGCGGCGTCGCCGTCATCCGCTCGGCACACTCCAGCGCTACGCGCTCCCGCTCGCTCAGATCAACGCGGACGCGCCAGCCACCATTCCTGACCGAGTCGATGGTCGCGCCGCTCACTCCCGCCGTGCTGCTCCCGGCAGCGTGCAGGTCCTGTCAGAGCGGGCAGCCCACGATCGCGGCCACCCGCAGGTTGAGCAGCGCGGTCATCCGCGGCCCGAGCTTGCCCGACCGCCCCAGCTCGCGCCCCATCGCCGACGCGCCCAGGGGAACGCGCGGCGCGTGTGCCGTCTGGCGCAGCGAGTTCAGGACCGTGCCGTAGTGCCGCCGCTGCGCGGCGGCCATCTCCTCGAGCTCCATTGGCATTCCGTCGTCGGGAACGTCCGTCAGTCGCCCCATCCGCCCCTCCGCTCTTCGCGCCGATCCAACCGGCCCATTCTACGCCGGCCGTGGGTCGCCAGCGGCCACGCCGCGTGCGAAGATGCGCGCCGGGCAGCCCGGCGAAAGGAGAGACCATGAGCGGCAGACCCGACGACGAATTGCGCAACAGCGACGCCTACTACCACGTGGTCCTCGAGCGCATCCCGCCGCGTGCCGAGCCCGCCTTCGAGTCGGCCGCGATGCAGGAGCGCGTCTGGGGCCGGCGCTGGGGCGTCTCCAACGACGTCGGCCGGCTGCGCCTGGTGGTCGTCCACCGCCCTGGGCCCGAGATGGAGGTCGTTGATGGCCAGAAGTACGACCCCCAGATCGCCGCGCTGATCGACGACGAGCAACAGTGGTACTGGCGCGACCGGGTCGGCCCCGACCTGGCCCGGCTCCACGCACAGCACGCGGGTCTGGTACAGGCGCTCCAGGCCGAGGACGTCGAGGTGCTCTTCGTCAACGGCCCGGAGGGCGACCCCAAGGCGGTGTTTACCCGCGACCAGGCCATCGCGGTCCTGGGCGGCGCCGTCATCTGCCGTATGGGACCGGTCGGCCGCGAGCCGGGTTACGGCCGGCGTGGCGAGGAGGCGTTCGTGACGCGCCTCATCGCCGGGCTCGGCATGCCCATCCTGCAAACGATCCACGGCACGGGCCTGCTCGAGGGCGGCTCCTTCTGCTTCCTCAACGGCGATACCGCCGCCGTCGGCATGTCGTACCGGCAGAACGAGGCCGGTGCGCGCCAGATGGAGCAGGTGCTGGCCGAGCAGGGCGTGCGCCTGATCCGGGTGCCCCTCACCGGGCACTCGCTGCACCTCGACGGCTGCATCGTCATGGTCGACCACGACAAGGCCATCGTGAATGTCACGCGCCTCCCCTACTGGTTCCTCGACACCCTGAGAGAGCTCGACATTCAGCCGATCTACGTCTGGCCGACCGAGCTCAAGGCGGTCAACTGCCTGGCGGTGCGCCCCGGCCGCGTCATCATCGCCGCCGACTGCCCGCGCACCGTCGAGCGCCTCAACGCGGCTGGCGTCGAGACGGTCGAGATCCCCTACCACGAGATCCACAAGAACGGCGGCGGCGTCCACTGCTCGACCCTGCCGCTGGTGCGCGACGCCTGACCGGACGCGTCGCCGGTGAGCGGCGGCCGGTGTCCCGACTCCGTGCGTCGACCCGGGAAGGAGCCTCCGTGGACGATCGATCGACCGGCCTGGTCTTCAGCGACCGCTACCTGCAGCACAACACCAACCCGGCGCGCCTGCCCAGGTCGGGCCAGCCGTATCCCTTCGTCGAGGCCGTCGACCACCCCTCCAACCCGCGCCTGGTCGAGCGCACCAAGAAGCTTATCGACCTCACCGGCCTCGGGCACGACCTCACGCCGGTCATGCCCTATCTCGCGACCGAGGCAGACCTGACCGCCTACCACGCGCCCGAATACGTCGCGCGGGTGCGCGAGCTCTGCGCGGCGGGCGGCGGCGAGACCGGCCAGGGCGCCCCGGTCGGTCCCGACTCCTGGGAGATCGCGCTCCTTTCGGCCGGTGGGGTCATGGCGGCCGTCGACGCGGTGATGGCCGGCACGGTGCGGCAGTGCTTCGCGCTGGTGCGTCCGCCCGGCCACCACGCCATGGCCGCACGCGGCATGGGCTTCTGCGTCTTCAGCAACGTGGCGCTGGCGGCGCACCACGCCCGGCGGCGCTACCGGCTCGAGCGCATCCTCATCGTCGACTGGGACGTCCACCACGGCAACGGCACGCAGGACGCGTTCTACGCCGACCCCCAGGTCCT
>DATKRJ010000287.1:0-14293 GCA_035532355.1 Thermomicrobiaceae bacterium
CGTCGCGCGGGCGCTGGGCATCCCGCCGGACCTCGACGCGGCGGTCCGGCTGCTCGTCGAGGCGACCCCGCAGCCGATCGACGTCGGCAAGGTCAACGGCGTGCACTTCCTGGAGAGCGCCCAGATCGGGGTGCCGGCCGAACTGTTCGGGGCGGCGGCCGAGGCGGAGGAGCACGACCTCCACGCGGTGCTGCGCAGCCTGGCGCGGGCCCGGCGTATTCGACCGGTGCCGTTGCACCTGACCATCGACGGCCGGCGCATCGCGACGCGTGGAATGATGCTGGCCGTGGCCAATGCCCCGTATACGGGCCTGCTCTATGCCCTCGCGCCGCAGGAGCGGCTCGACGACGGGCTGCTCACGCTCCTGGTCTACCGGCACTTCAGCCTCGGGGAACTGCTCCGCTACTACGCGACGGTCGCCTTTGCCCGCGAGCGCCCCCATCCGCGCGTGACCCGCTGGCCGGGACGCCGCTTCACGATCGCGTCCGACGCGCCACTGCGCGTCCGCGCCGACGATGCCGACGCCGGCACGACGCCGGCCGAGGTGAGGGTGCTGCCGCGGGCGCTCCGCGTCATCTGCGGCTCGACGGTGTTCGTGGGGCACCGGCGCCCCCGTGGCCGCTGGCGGCGGCCCCTGCCGCTATCGCGCACGGAGCTCAAGCGGCTCCACGCGCCACTCACGGTCCGCCTGGCCGCGGTCGGGCGTGCCCTGGCGGATCAGCTGACCCGCTCGCCGGCCGGGGCGCTCTGGGATCCGGGCTGGATCGTGGCGGTGCAGCGGCGCGTCGGCCCGCGCCACGTGCGGGCGGCCGAGGCGGCGAGCAACCTGGGCAGCACCTGGGGCGTGATCGTCACCCTGACGGTGGCCTTCTGGATCGCCGGGCGCGAGCTGGCCTACAAGGTCCTCGGCGTCGTCCTGCTCTGCTCGCTGGCGACGACCGCGATCAAGGCGGTCACCCGGCTCGAGCGGCCCAGCCACGAGAGCATTCGCGTCTGGCGCTTCGAGCCGTCCGACTCCTTCCCAAGCGGGCACACCGCCAACGCGGTGACCGTCTGGGGCGGGCTGGCCGCCTACGGACGGCTGCCCTGGGCGGCGTCGCTGCCCTCGGTGGTGCTGGTCGGGCTCTCGCGGGTCTACCTGGGGGTCCACTACGTCGGGGACGTGGTCGGCGGCGCGCTGCTGGGGTTTGCGATGCTGCGCCTGCATGAGGTGGTCTGGCCCACGATCCGCCGCCAGGCCGGGCGTCTGCCTTTCGCCGGATACGTCGCGGCGGGCCTGGCCGCGCCTCTCGTCGCCTTCCCGCTGGTGCGGCGCTACCCCGACGGCTGGCAGATCGTCGGGGCGCTGATCGGCGCCGGCGTCGCGCTGCCCGTCGAGCATCGCCTGCTGCGCTACGCGCCGCGGCCGCTCCCCGCGACCGCTCAGGTCGCCAGGGTGGGCCTCGGTCTCGGGGTGCTCGGGACGCTCATGTGGCGTGGGATCCGGGCGACCGCGCGCCGGCCGCGCGACGGCGCGCCCTGGTTCGCGGCGGTCGCGCTCTGGGCGGTGCTGGTCGGGCCGGCGCTCTTCGTCCGGCTGGGGCTGGCCCGGCGCCGGCCGCGCTGAGGGTAGGGGTTAGGCGTCCTCGCTCGGCTTGCCGTGCGCCCGCCGGTAGGCGACGAGCTCCGTCCACACCTCGGCGGGCGTCATCGAGGTGTCGATCTCGTGGCCGAGCAGCGTCCCGAGCTCCGAGCGGCTGTTGTAGCCGAGGCG
The DNA here is from genome assembly GCA_035532355.1 of Thermomicrobiaceae bacterium. Classification (GTDB taxonomy): domain Bacteria; phylum Chloroflexota; class Chloroflexia; order Thermomicrobiales; family Thermomicrobiaceae; genus DASSZN01. The sequence goes on from DATKRJ010000287.1 coordinate 1,754, forward strand.
GCGCGCCTCCTTCCAGAAGTCGGTCCAGCTCACGCTGGCCGGGTTGAACTCCTGGGCCGCGGGCTCCGGCTCGCGCACCGCCGGAGCGGGCGGGACAGGCTGCCGCACCGGCAGCGGCGCCGGGCTCTCCGCCTGCTCGGGCTCGGCCTCGGGCTCCGGCGGTGCGACGCTGCGCAGTCGCGGCGCGGGCCGGCTGTCGGGGACGCGCTCGACCGGCGCGTCGGCGATCGGGCGCGTGATCGCGCCCGACGTCTCTTCCAGGTCGAAGTCCAGCGCGAACTGCGTCCCGTAGCCCAGCGCGGCCAGCGCCCGGCCGATCGCCTTGGTCTCGGCCTTCTCGATGTAGTCGCGGAAGTCGTCCGCGCTCTCGCTGCCGAACCCGGTCGCCGCGCCGCCGCCCGGGATCTCGACCAGGGCGCGGAAGACGGCCAGCGACGCGCTCAGGCTCACCTGCTCGGTGGTGATGCGGGCGTCCGGGTGCTCGGTCCGCAGCCAGACCAGGCGCCACTTGACGTCGAGGTACTCCGCCTCCTGGCCGCGCGAGCGGATGCGGCGCAGGTGCGGTCGGGGATCGAACGTGCGGCCGGCCTGCGGCTCCGGGGCCTCGGGCCCCCTCGAGCGGTCCATGTCGCCCCCTTCCCGGTACGGCTCCCCTGAGCAGGTGAGCGGACGTGCGCCCGGTACCCGCGACCATGCGCGGTCGGCCCGCCGGAGCGCGGTCAGCCCGCCGCGGCCGCCGCGCGCTGACGCTTGCGGAAGTAGCGGGCCATGCCGTCGACCGTCATCTTATAGGAGGTCGCGACCTCGTAGGGCCAGACGAGCGCGTCGCCGCCGGTCAGCGCCACGATCTCGGCGTCGCCGCGCCGTCGTAGCTCCTCGGTGACGGCCGCGGTGTCCGGCGTCTCCGCCAGCCTGGCCTCCACCCAGCCCATCCAGTTGCCCAGCCGCAGCAGCAGGTCGTCGAAGTGCCACTGCGCGTCGTCGAAGGCGCCGAAGTGCGTCAGGAACAGGCGGCGCGGCTGGAGCGCCCGCAGCCGCGCCACGCTCTGGCGCCACAGCTCCAGGTCGAACTCGGGCGGGACCGTCGGCGGGCGCACGTAGGCGGCGCGATCCAGGCGCACGGCCCCGACGTCCCCGGTGAAGACGCCGCCGGTGGCCGGGTCGAGGTAGGCCAGGTGGTGCGAGGCGTGTCCGAGGGTGTGGAGCGCGGTCAGTTCCCGTCCGCCGGCGGAGAAGCACGAGCCATCGTCCAGGATCACCACGCGCTCCTCCGGCACCGGCAGCACCTCACCCCACAGCCGGTCCATGTCGTCGCCGTAGATGCGCGTCGCGCTCGCCAGTAGCTTGCTCGGCTCGATCATGTGCGGCGCGCCAACGCGGTGGACGAGCAGGCGCGCCCGCGGTAGGCGCCGCATCAGGACGCCGCTGGCGCCCGCGTGGTCCAGGTGGATGTGAGTCACGGCGAGCTGCGTGATCTGCTCGGGGTCAAACCCGGCCGCGCGAACGCCCGCCAGCAGGGTGTCGACGGTCGTGGTGGGTCCCGTCTCGATGAGGGTCAGGTCGTCGTCGGCGGCCAGCAGGTACGAGGCGATCGTGCCGGGCACGTCCAGGAAGTCGTGGTCGATGAGCCAGAGGCCCGGCTCCAGCTGCGCTACTCGCGGTTCCGCCATGCTCGCCTCCCACGGGCTCGTGGCACGCTTTGCCAGCGTCCAATCCTACACGAAACGGGGGGACGCCCGGTCGCCGGTCGCGACGACGCGCGCAATCGCGGTGGAGGATGCAGTCCACCGCCTCGCCGCTGCTGGCCACGCCGGCTGCTCGGGATACTCCTCGCACGCTCGGTCGTTCCGGCTCCGGCTGTCGTGACGATCCTCCCAGCAATGGCCCCATCACACCGGAGCCGGCGGGAACCGATAGACGTCGTCGGCCGCCCGTCTCACGAGACGTCGATGGTGGGATAATTACCCCGGAACCTGTCCCGCCATGGGGCGTTCAATCCAGTGGGGAGCGGCAGCGTGACGGCGCCGCGACCCGTTTCGTCGCACTCGTGGCGCGTGATCCAACAGGCACTCGGATAGTAGCGATATGGGCCAGACCGTGGTGACCCTCATCGATCGGCTCGCCGGCATCCAGCGCGTCGACCCGTACGTCGAGTTCACCCTCACGCAGTACTTCGACGTCGAGGGCACGGCCATCAACTGGCGCAGCCATCGATTGTCTCCGCTCGCCCGCCAACTCGGGGCGTCGCTCTTCAGCCCCGACCGCCACGTCATGGTCGATCGGCTGTACCTGGGGATCATGTTCTACGGCACGACGCTGCGCAGGCTGACCGCCAACTCTGAGGCGCAGTTGGCGCTCTTCAATCGGATCAGTTCGATCGGCGAGGCCCTGACGCGCCACGATCTCGACCCAGATGTGCTGCCGCATCCCCGCGTGGAAGCACTCGGCCCAACCTCGACGCCGATCGTGCACGCCATTCAGGTCGTCCTGTACTCGGGACGCGACGGTCGTCTGGCGAGCCGGGAGTATCCCCTCAGGAATGCCATGGGCTGGTGGGCCGCTCCGCTCTGCGTGCTGGGATCGCTCATCGACGCGTGCGACGAACGCGAGCGCGCGTTCCTCGGGTACTGGCTGCAGGGACTGGGGGAGTTCTACCAGCGCCGGGGAGCGCCGAACTCTCCGGCGACACCGAGAGCGGCCGCGGAGAGTGGGTTGGCCTTCGCCGTGGACCAGGTCATCGCCCGGATTTGCGCGGATCGGATGCGGTCACCTGCCGCTGCCGCCGAGGTCGATGACCGCATCGAAGAGCCGCGGCCTCCACGCGAAGCCTCCGTCGATGCCAGGCCGGCCGGTCCTGCGCGCCGACGCCGACCCGAACGGATTCGCCGCCCGGATACGGGTTGATGGCCCACGTTCACCTTCGTGGCCACCAGTGCTGGTTGGGGAGCGACGTGGTGACGGTGGCGTCCTCCTCGGCTACCGGACCTTGGTGCAAATCAGGTCGAACTCAGGCTCCCACGTCACCCCGTCGTCGGACTTCTCCCAGCCCCCACGGATTACGTTGCCACGGTCACGGAAGACGCCCGTGAAGCGCTCCGAGAAGCCTGCCGTTATCCGCCATATCTGCAAGTTACCGTCGCCGACGCTCATCTCGTACACGAGCGTGGCACCGTGCGAGTCGTAGCAGTGCTGCACGAACGCGTCGCGGTCGGGATCGAAGCCGATGAGCGCGACGCCGTCTGGAGAGGCGGCATCGTCCACCTCCCAGCGCTGAACCAGGAAGTGCCCGCCCGGCATCAACTCGTACGCGACCTTTCCATGGAACACGCCCGCGGGCTCACCGGGACGCGCGATCTCCATGCGCCACGTGCCGATCAACGGGTTGAGACGCTCGACCACCTGCTGGCTCTTCGTAGGAGACGACGGCATGGCTTCCCTCCGGATACGTCGGACGCGGGCTGTCTCTGCTGTGAGACTCTAGCGCAATCACGCGAGTGGGACCACGCACCGCGACCTCATTTGTGCCGGCGACTCACCAAATACCAGGGGGTGAGACGTCCGGCGCCCTCTGCTGGGCGCGCGCGGGGCGAATGTTGCTCCGGCCGCGATGCTCGACCGGCAGCCGGTCATCCCGGTTGCCGGACTATGGTCAACGGACGCAGGTCGGTTGGACGCCCCACACGCGAGTCTTGGACGTCGAGAACGGATTCGCCCGCCGAGTACCGGGTCGGGCGCCGTGAGTGGCGTGCTCGCGACTCCGCATGAGAACTCCCCCTCGGTCATCCCGTGCTCGACGAGCACCCGACGTCGGCTCAGCACCGTGGTCCAGCAGCGGAACTGCCGCTCGACCTTGCCGAGTACCTGGATCAGGAACGAACAAAGGGATTGCCCACGACAGTTCGTTTGGGCTATCCACTCCCGATCGGGTGACTTCCGTCCCGCGCGTCACCACGTCGCCACTGCAGTAGCCCGTTCGGGCTAGGAGCGGCTGGACCGGGCCCCGTTCGCGCGGACGGTCAGCCCGTCGAAGGCCAGGTGCACGTGCGAGGGCAACGCGGCGCTGGCCACGGCGTGCGACACCTCGTGCGTCATGTGTACCAGGTAGGCCTCGCGCGGGCGCAGCTCCGCGATGACCTCAACCGCCTCGCCGATGCTCAGGTGTGTCGGGTGCGGGCGGTCGCGCAGTGCGTTCAGGACCAGTACGTCGGCGCCGCGCATGAGGTCGAGCGAGGGGGGTGGGATCTCCTTGGCATCGGTCACGTAGACGAGGGGGCCGAGGCGGAAGCCCTGCACGATCCAGCGCCCGTGCCGCACCGGGATCGGCGCGATCTCCTCGTCGAAGAGCCGGAACGGCCCGTCGAACTCGTGCAGCGTCAGGTCGGGCTTGCCGCCGAAGAACGGGAACTGGCGGGCGAAGGCGTAGCCGTAGCGCTCCCGCAGCGCTCCCGCCGTCAGCGGGTCCGCGTAGACCGGCAGTTCGGCCTGCTCGATCTCGTTGAAGCGGCGCAGGTCATCCAGCCCGCCGACGTGGTCGGCGTGAGCGTGGGTGAAGAGCACCGCGTCGAGCCGCTCCAGCCCCACCGCGATCGCCTGCAGCCGCAGCTCCGTCGCCGTGTCGATCAGGACCGTGTGGCCGCCGAAGCGGACCACCGCCGAGGTCCGCGAGCGGCGGTCGCGCGGATCGTCGGAGGCGCAGACCGGGCAGCGACAGCCGATGATCGGCACTCCATTCGAGGTTCCGGTGCCCAGGAAGGTCAGTTCGACGGCGCCGGAGTGCCATCCGCGATCCCGCCCGGCCTGATGTCCACCTGTCATCCCAGCCACCTTCTGCCAACGCTCCCGGCCGCCCGCGGCGGTGCCGACGGCGGGGAAGAACGGTACTTATGGGCGACCCCTCGCGCCCTCCCCGATCGCCCCATCCGCTATCATCGCGGTACAGGATGCGACGTTCCGACAGCGCGCGGCCCCGGGGGGTCGGACGGCGGAGCGGGGATCCGGCGGCACGTGGGCTTCAGCGCAGAGCGAGCCATGAGCGCGGAGACAACGCAGCGGTCCGGCATTATTGGGGCCCTCACGCGCTGGCTTCGGCACACACCGTCGCCGGCGGAGCCGGTGCAGGATCAGGTCGTCGTCTTCCTGGCGGCGCTCCAGGAGATGGCCGCCCGCATGAAGGCGGACGTCCCCAGGCCCGAGTTGCTGGCTACCCTGGCCGAGCAGTCGGCCCTGGCGATCGACGGCGATGTCGCCCTGATCCGCCTCATCGAGAGCGACCAGCGCGGGCTGGTGGTGTATGGCGTCCACGGCGTCGCCGTCCATCGCGTCGCCGGCCTGCTCGGCGCCTTCTCGGTCATGACCGATACCTTCCGCACCCTCTGGCCGGGCTCGCTGGCCACCTTCGACCTGCAGGCGGGGGTGCCGCCGGTGCTGACCATGGGAGAATACACGGAACTCACCGAGCTCGGCATCTCCCAGTTGCTGGTCCTCCCGCTGCACCACCGGGGGCAGCTCGTCGGACGGCTCGACCTCGGTCGCCAGCAGGGCGGCCCCTTCTCGGTCGACGACCGCGCGGCCGGTACCGTGCTGGCCGGGATCGTCGCCAGCGCCGTCGCCGAGCCGGCTTCGGGCGCGCGTCACGAGGCCGACATCCTGGAGGCGAGCGTCGCGTTCCAGCGCGCGGTCGAGCGTCAGTCGAGCGTGCGCGAGACGTTGCAGGGCATCGTCGAATCGATCCGCGGCATCACCGAGTGCGAGCGCTGCTACGGGCTGCTCTGGAGCGAGGCGCGGCGGGCGTTCGTCCCGTCCGCGGTCAGCGGCATCGAGCCGGCGCTGATGGACGCCCTCAAGGCGGTGGTCCTGGCGCCGTCCGCGATCCCGGCCATGACCCACGCACTCACCTCGGGTGAGCCGGTGCTGGTCGAGGACGCGGGGCACAGCGAGCTCCTGCCGGGTGGGCTGGCGCGCACGCTGCACATCGGCGCCGCGATCGTGACGGTCATGCGTGACCAGCAGGGGCACCCGCTCGGCGCGCTGCTGCTCGACTACGCCGGTGGCGACGGTAAGTTCGGCGACCGCGAGGTCAAGATCGTCTCCAACATGGCGCTGCACGCCTCGGTGGTCCTGGAGAACGCGCTCCTCTCGGAGCAGGCGCGACAGAGCGCGGAGCGCCTGGCGCTGGTCAACGAGATCGGCGTCGAGCTGGCCTCGCTGGCCGATGGCGCCGCGCTGTTCGAACGGGTCTACCACCACGTGGCCTCGGTGATCGACGCGCCGCGCTTCTGCATGGGCTTGCTCCTGCCGAACGAGCAGGACGTGGAGTACCGCTACGCCGTCGGTAGTCAGGTCTCAGTCCAGACGGTCGTGGCCCGGCTCGGTGACGACCCGCTCAGCTGGGTGCTACGCAGCAAGCGGCGCACGATGGCGACCCACCGGCACGCCCAGGATCGCAGCAGCTGGTTCCCGCCGGTCCCGGACGTGTCGCCGTCCCAGTCGATGATCGCCATCCCCATGCTCGTCGGCCAGCGCGCGATCGGCGTGATGGCGGCCCAGACCGACGCGCGTGGGGCCTACGTCGACGCGGACCTGGAGCTGCTGGCAACGGTCGGGGTGCAGACCGCCGCCGCGATCGAGAACGCGCGCCTCTACGGCGTGGTCCAGGAGCGCGGCGAGCTGCGTGGCAAGATGCTCGACCAGGTGCTCAACCGCCAGGAGGCGGAGCGGAAGATGCTGGTCGACGACATCCACAACGACACCCTCCAGGACCTGGCGTCCTCCCTCTTTCGGCTGGACCTGATGAGCCGGCGGGTGCCGCAGGTGCCGGCCGAGGAGACGCAGAAGGAGCTGCTCGACGTCCGCGACAGCCTGGCCGAGAACATCGACCGGCTCCGCCACCTTATCTTCCAGATTCGGCCGTCGACGCTCGACATCCTGGGGCTCGGCCCTGCCCTGCAGGAGTACTTCGGGCAACTCGAGAAGGAGACCGGCATCCGGGCCATGCTGGACGTCGAGATCGTCAACCGCCTCGACGGGGACCTTGAGACCGCCATCTACCGCATCGTGCAGGAGGCCATCGAGCACGTCCGCGACCGCGACGGCGTGACGCGGATCGTGGTCCGCATCCGCCAGCGCCAGGACAAGGTCGTCGTGACCATCGCCGACGACGGCCGCGGGATCGATCCATCCCTCCTCAGCGAGCCCTCCTTGGCCCAGGTCGACGGGTCCGGCTCCAAGATGAGCCTGCTGACGCTCAAGGAGCGCGCGGAGCTCGCCGGCGGCCAGATCCGGATGGCGAGCCGGGTCGGCGGCGGCGCGACGATCCAGGTCCTGCTGCCCAATCGGAGTGCCTGATGGAGAACGCTGACGGGGTCGGGAAGGTGCAGCCTTCATCCGCGGTGGGGCACACGCACGATATCGGCGCGTCGGTCTCACCGGTAGCCGCGGGGCTCACGTTTCCCTTCGACCTGCAGGCGCGGCTGCTCGACGCCCAGGTGCTGCCGGAGCTGCTCGACGTCGCGGCCTCGATGCTGGCACGCGTGCCGGGGACCGTCGGCGCCTGGATCTACCAGCGCGACGCCAGCGGCCGGCTGGTGCTGGTGCGGCAGTGGCGCGCGACTCATGCCGAGCCGCCGACGCTCTCCGGCGACATCCTCGGCGGGCTCATCCACCAGCGCTGGATCGCGGCCCATCGCCTTGGCCACTCGGTGAGCGATTTCGCCCAGCCCTTCGTCCCGGCCGCCTATCCGTCGGCCCTGGTGGTACCGATGCTGATCGGCGAGGAGCTCGTCGGGGCGCTGGCGGTCGAGCGGCGGGCGGGGGACGTCTTCCCCTACGCGCCGGAGGACGTGGTGGCGCTGGCCAGCATTGCCGCCGAGACCGCGCAGTCGATGCAGATGATCGTCCTGCGCCAGCGCGCCGCCGACCAGGCCCGCACCGACGATCGGGAGGAGGCGCTCGACCAGGAGCGGCGTCGCATCGCCCGCGAGCTCCACGACGGGATCGTGCAGGACCTGGCGTACCTGCGCCTGCGCCTGGAGATGCTGACGCGCGTCGCCGTGCCGGCGCCCGAGCGCGTCCAGTCGGAGATCACCGAGGTCTGCGACCAGATCAACCGCTCCATCTCGGGGCTGCGCGAGACGATCGGCACGCTGCGGCGCCCGCGACCGCCCGTTCGGGGGATCACCGGCCAGCTCCGCGAGCTGGCGACGGACCTCGGGGCGGGCGAATCGGCCCTGGAGCTCGATCTCAGCGAGCTGCGCGGCGTCAGCCTGGCGCCGGAGGTCGAGCGGGCGATGGTCGGGATCGTCCGGGAGGCGCTGCAGAACATCCGCAAGCACGCCCAGGCGTCCAGCGTGCGGGTCGAGGTGCAGCGGGAGGCCGATGACATCCACCTCGTGGTGGCCGACGACGGGGTCGGGATCCCCGGCAGCGAACCCCTCGCGATCGAGGGGCACTTTGGCATGGAGCAGATGCGGGAGCTGGCCGAGGACATGGGCGGCTCGCTCGAGGTGGAGTCGGGAACGGGGGGCGGGACGCGCGTCCATGCGCGCATCCCGCTGGGCCAGGGGGCGCAGACCCAATAGGAGGATTAGCTGGTGAGCGCAGAGCGGGTTCGCGTCGTCGTCGCGGACGACCACGATCTCTTTCGTGAGGGGCTTCGACAGTTGCTGGAGACCGTGCCCTCCGTGGCGATCATCGGCGAGGCCGCCGATGGTCAGGAGGCAATCCAGCTCGTGGCCGAGATGCACCCCGATGTGGTGCTGATGGACATCAACATGCCTCGCATGGACGGCATCCGGGCGACCGAGTACATCGTCAAGCACTTTCCCGACACCAACGTCGTGGTGCTGACCATGTACCAGGACGACGAGTACGCCATCCACGCCATCCGCGCGGGCGCCAAGAGCTACCTGCTGAAGAACAGCCGCTCCGACGAGGTCATCCGCGCGATCCACGTGGCCGCCAGCGGCGGCTCGACCATCGACGCGGCGCTGGCCCCGGCCCTGATGCGCGAGTACCAGCGGCTGCTGACCAAGACGCCGACCAGCGCGCGGCAGCAGCTCTCGCAGCGCGAGCTGACGCTGCTGCGGCTGCTCGCCAACGGCTACAACAACCGCCAGATCGCCGACCAGCTGCAGCTGGCCGAGAGCACGGTCAAGAACAACCTCTCGGCGCTGTTCCAGAAGATCGGCGTGCGCGACCGCACCCAGGCCGTGCTGTTCGCCATCTCGCAGGGGCTCGTCCCCAAGCCCACGGAGCAGGTGTGAGTGGCCGGCGCGGGCGCTCCGGCCCGCATCGCCACCGACTCACGAGCCCTCGCGATGCCTCCCGACCGGGGCGGCGCCGCGGGGGCTCTTCACGGACGGTGCCGGCTCACGGCTTCGACCGCGCGAGCCTCCCCAGGCGGTCGATCGTCTCCGCCGCCTCGGCGGCGATGCGCCGTACGATCTCGCCCGCCGGCAGGATCTCCGAGACCAACCCGGCGCTCTGCCCCGCGTAGAGCGCCAGCGCCTCGAGATCGCCGGTCATGCCCGGGCCGGGGATGATGTCGCTGTAGCGCGTCACCGGCGTGCCGTCCGGGTAGCGCGCGATCACCTCGTCCTCTCCCGGCCGGGTACCTGCCGCGGGTCGTCCCGCCTCCTCCCAGCGCCTCAGCGTGCTGTTGCGCAGCGCGCGGGCCGGGGCGTCCGGCCAGCCGCGGTCGAAGAGGGTCGAGCGCAGGGTGTCCGCCTCCGAAGCGCCGAGGACCGCCCGCTGGTAGTCCGGATGGATGACCGCCTCCCGGCTGGCCAGGAAGCGCGTCCCCAGCCAGGCGCCGGCCGCGCCCAGTGACAGCGCGGCCGCCAGCCCGCGCCCGTCGGCGATGCCGCCGGCCGCCACCACCGGGACCTCGCCGGCCGCGTCGACCACCAGGGGCACCAGCGGCAGCGTCGCCACCTCGCCCAGGACGTGCCCGCCGGCCTCCCAGCCCTGCGCGACCAGCACGTCGACACCGACCGCGACGGCGCGCCGCGCCTCGGCCGCGCTGGCCACGGTCAGCATCACCCGGGCGCCCGCCGCCTGGACCCGCTCCACGTAGGGCGTCGGGACGCCCCAGAAGAAGGAGACCGCGGCGACCCCCGCCTCGAGGCACAAGGCCAGCCGCTCGGTGGGGTCCCAGTGCAGCACGAAGTTGACGCCGAAGGGGCGGTCGGTCAGCCGGCGCGTCTCGGCGAGCAGCGCGCGCGTCTCCTCCAGACTCCGCCAGGTCAGCGAGAGCATGCCGAAGCCGCCGGCGTTGGAGACGGCGGCGGCCAACTCGGGGCCGCTGGCGCTGCCGATGGGCGCCTGGATGATCGGCAGGTCGATCCCGAGCAGATCGCAGAGCGGGGTGCGCAGCGAGGCCATCGTCTCCGTCCCTCTCCCAACCCGGGGCCGGGCGCTCAGCGCACCAGGAAGCCGTCGCCCAGCGGGTCGTCGTCCTCGATGACGAAGGTGTGGAAGCCGGTCAGGTAGCCGCGTCCACTGATCTCGGGCACGATGGCCGGCGTGGCTCCGACCGTCGTCTCGCGCAGCACCCGGCCGACGAAGCGGCTGCCGACGACGCTCTCGTGGACGTAGGGCCGGCCGAGGCCGACCCGACCGGTCGCGTAGAGCCAGGCGACGCGCGCGGCCGTGCCGGTGCCGCAGGGCGATCGGTCGACCTCGCCGTCGGCGAAGATGGTGACGTTCCGCCCGTCGGCCCCCTCGCTCGGTACGCCGCCGATGATGGTGCCGTAGATGCCGCGCAGTCCGGGCTCGAGCGGATGGACGACGTCGCGCTGCCGCTCGACCCCGCGCTTGACCGCCATGCCGAAGGCGATCAGGTCCTGGATGCGCTCGGGCCGCACCTCCAGCCCGGCCTCGGCCGCGTCGACCAGCGCGTAGAAGGCGCCGCCAAAGACCACCGCGACCGCGACGGTGCCGAACTTCGTCTCGACCGTCAGCTCGGGCGCGAAGACGAAGGAGGCGACGTTCTCGAAGGCCACCTCCGTCACCCGCCCGTCGGCGAGGCCGGCCCGGGCGGTGACCGGCCCGGCCGGCGTGTCGTAGCGGATGACGGCCGACGTCGCATCGGGCACGGGGTGCATGCCGGTCTCGAGCAGGAGCGTGGTCAGGGCGATGATGCCGTGGCCGCACATGGTCGAGTAGCCCTCGTTGTGCATGAAGAGCACGCCGTAGTCGGCCCCGGGCGTGACCGGCGGGGTGAGGATAGCGCCGTACATGTCGCCGTGGCCCCGCGGCTCCCACATCAGCGTCCGCCGCACCTGGTCGTGGCGCGCGAGCATCTCCTGCCGGCGCTCGAGCATGGTGCGTCCGGTGAGCGGTGGCACGCCGGCCGTCACTAGCCGTAGCGGCTCGCCCCCGGCGTGGGCGTCGATGGTCGTGATCGTCCGGCGACCGGGCATCGTGCTGCTACTCCCTATCCGTCCCCACCATTGCGGCGTCCAGTGGACGCCGGGCGGGCGCGATGAATCGCGCTCCTACACGGGGTTCGCGTCCACGCGAACCCCGTCCCTGCAGGCTAAGCAGGTAGATCAGCCCGCTTCAGCGGGCTTCGTCGAATAGCGCGGCGTCTTTAGCGCCGCGCGCTGACGGTCGCCTCGCCTGGCGGGTCTACGCTCACGCTCACCCGTACAGCTCGGCCAGCCGGTCCAGGCTGAACTCGGCCCCCTGGCACAGCTCGATGATGCGCCGCTCGCGTGCCTCGACCTGCTTGGCCGCGTCGTACAGCCCCGCCGCCAGCTCGTGCGGGATGTCGATCACCCCGTGCCTGTCACCGTGCAGCAGGTCCCCGGGTCTGACAGTCAGCCCGCCCACCTCTACCGGCGTGCCCACCTCGACCACGTGGACGTAGGCGTGCGAGACGTGGACGTCGCCGGCGAAGAAGTGGAACCCGAGGTCGGACACCTCGTCCAGGTCGCGCACGCCGCCGTTGGTGACCGTACCGACGCAGCCGAGCGCGCGGTGGATGTTCCCCTGTACCTCGCCCCAGAAGGCGCCCACCGGCGGGTCGTCGAGGTCCTGGATGACGACCACGCGCGGCGCCGGGATCGAGAGGATGTGGTCCCACATCTCGCGGCGGGCGACGGCCTCGCCCGCGGCGGGCCGGCACAGCGCCCGGATCTTCGCCGTGCAGGCGTACCCGACCATCGTGCCGAGCTCGGGCAGGATGCAGCGGACCTCCGGCGTCATGAACCCCTCGCTGCGTGAGCGCGTCCCGGAGACCTCGATAGCGTTGGCGACCGTCGGCGTGCTCAGCATGCGCAACGCCGCCAGCACGTTGGCGCTGACCGGCTCGACCATATCCCGCTCTCCCTGTCTGCTGGCCCGGGGCCTCGTTCGGGACGTTGCCGGCTAGGATACGGCGGCGGTTCCGGGGCGTCGAGCCGGGTTGCCCCGGCGGGAGCGCGGTGCTACAAGTGCGACGAACCACGGCAACGCACGTCGCGCGAGCGCCCACCGGCGGTGAGCGGGCGACGCGCACCGACGCGGGGATTCGGGGATCGGCGGTCTGACGACGGAGGG
>DATKRJ010000288.1:0-3868 GCA_035532355.1 Thermomicrobiaceae bacterium
CGCTACAACGGCGTCTACGACGCGCCGCGCGGCGTCATCGGTGCGCTGCCGGGCGTGGAGCTGACGGAGATGCGCCGTAACCGGAACCGCTCCTTCTGCTGCGGTGGGGGCGGCGGTCGTCTCTTCATGGAGGAGACGCGCGGCACCCGTATCAACCAGGCGCGCGTGCGCGAGGCGATGAACACCGGCGCGGAGCTGCTGGCGGCCGCCTGCCCGTTCTGCATGACCATGTTCGAGGACGGCATCCACGGGGTCGGCGCCGAGGAGCAGTTCCGCGTGCTCGACATCGCTGAGATCGTGGCCGGCTCGCTGGCGGTTGCCGACGGCCAGGCCGCACCGGAGCCTCCTGCGCCGGCGTCGTAGCGCCCGGCTTATCTGACCCGCGGACGCGGATCGATGCCCACGCGAGTCGCCGCGCATGATTGGGGAGTCCGATGACCGAGAGCTGGGCGCGCCGCGCCACCGACCCGATCATGGAGATGCTGCTGCCGCGGGTCTACGGCAGCACCCCGACGTTGTTTGGTGCGCCGCTCGCCGACTCGGACGAGACGCTGCGCGGGGCCGACGTCGCCTTCCTGGGTGTCCCCTGGCGGGCGCCCACGCCCGACTCGCGCATGGGCGGTGCTACTGCCAACTACGAGGGCACCCTGCTCACGCCGCAGCAGTTCCGGGTCAACTCGATCAAGTACGGCGGCTACCTGCCCGAGCTCGACCTCGACGTCTTCGAACACCTGAGGGTCGTCGACCGCGGCGACGCCGAGGTCGTGCGCGACATGGGCCGGACGCTGGCCAACGTCGAGGCCGAGGTTGCGACTATCCTGGCGGCCGGCGCCATCCCGGTCACGATGGGCGGCAACTCCGGTCCGAGCACCTGGCCGGTCCTCAAGGCGATCGCGGCCCGCGCGAACGGCCCGAGCGCCGTGCTCAACTTCGACGCCCATCACGACAACCAGCGCGGCGAGTGGGAGGACGACGACCCGCGGGCGCCCCGCTGGGGCTCGACCTGGGCACGCCGCATCCTGACGCTCCCCGGCGTCGACCCGGCGCGCTACTTCCACGTCGGCCTGCGCGGACCGCGCAACGATCGCGACGCCTTCACCCGCTTCACCGAGCGCGGCGTTTTGCGCGAGCACATCTACACCTACCGCGACATCAAGCAGGCGCGCAAGACGGGCTTCGACGCCTGGGCCGAGGCGCTGGCGCGGCAGGTCGTCGACGGCGCGGCGACGGTCTGGGTGGCCTTCGATCCGGACGTGCTCAACCTTGGCTCGAACCCCGACTTCGGCGACGAGCCGCTGGGGCCGACCGCGGACGAGGTGATCGAGCTGGTGCACCAGGTCGGGCTGGCGGCCGGGCGCCAGCGCTTTGGCGGCATGTCCTTCATGGCGCTGCCCTACGATGCCCAGACGCTGCACTTCATCTGCCTCTACATGCTGCTCTACGCCCTGGCCGGCGTCGTGCTGGCCGGCTCGCCGCCGCCCCGTATGGCGTAGGGGTGCGACGCATCGCGATGTAGGAGATCGCCATGCCACTGCGCATCAACGCCGACCGGCTGCACGCTCGCCTCGAGGCGATGGCCCGCGTCGGGGCAACGCCGGCCGGCGGCGTCGGTCGGACGACCCTCTCCGATGAGGATCGGGCCGGCCGCGATCTGCTGCGCTCCTGGTTGGAGGCTGCCGGCCTTGCCGTGCGCGTCGACGACTTCGGCAACATGACCGCACGTCGCCCCGGGCGCGAGGACGGCCCACCGGTCCAGCTCGGCTCGCACCTCGACAGCGTGCCGCGTGGCGGGCGCTTCGACGGTGCGCTCGGCGTGCTGGCCGCCCTCGAGGTCGTTGAGACGCTCAACGACACGAACGTCACCACGCGCCTGCCGCTCGAGGTCATCAACTTCACCGACGAGGAGGGGGCGCGCTTCGAGCCGGCCATGCTCGGCTCCGGTGCTGCCATCGGCCACTTCCCGAAGGACTACGTCTACGCTCGGACCGACGCGCGGGGGCTGCGCTTCGCGGACGAGCTGCGCCGCATCGGCTACCAGGGCCGGGAGGCGGACCGCCCGCGGCCCGGCGCCGCCTACCTCGAGCTGCACATCGAGCAGGGGCCGGCGCTCGAGGCGGCCGGCCTGCCGGTGGGCGTCGTGGCGGGGATCGTCGGCATTACCTGGCTCGAGGTCACCGTCGTGGGCCAGTCGGACCACGCCGGGCCGACCCCGATGGGCCTGCGCCACGACGCGCTGGTCGCGGCCGCGCGCGTGATCGACCGGATCGACCGGCTAGTCCGCCAGGTGGACGAGCGGGCGGTCGCCACGGTCGGTCGCCTCAGGATCGAGCCGGACGTCATCAACATCATCCCGGGGCGTGCCGTCTTCAGCGTCGACCTGCGTCACCCGGATCTGGCGACCCTCGATGCGCTGGTGACGCACCTGGAGGCGATCGTCGGCAGCGAGACCGTGGCCTCCGGCCTCGAGGCGACGATCGACCGCTTCTGGACCAGCGAGCCGACTCCGTTCTCTCCGGCCGTGGTCGACGCTGTGGCGGCAGCTGCGGACGAGCTGGAGCTTCCAACCATGCGCCTCTGGTCGGGTGCCGGGCACGATGCCAAGTACATGGCCGAGGTGTGCCCGACCGCGATGATCTTCGTCCGCAGTCAGGGTGGCGTGAGCCACTGCGAGCAGGAGTACTCAACGCCCGAGGACGTCGAGGCCGGCGCGAACGTGCTGCTCGGCGCGGCGCTGCGGCTTGCCGGAACCACGGAGGGTGTTGATGGCTAGCAACGAGACGGACCGGCTCTCCGTCCAGCAGCTCTACGGCGAGATCTGGAACGAGGACGAACCCGCGTTCGAGGCGGCGGTCCACACCAGCCTCAGTCCCAGACACGCCGACGTCCTCTACGACCTCTTCGCTACCTTCGGCATCGGCCCGGGCGACCTCGTGCTGGACGCCGGCTGCCGGGACGCCAAGTACGCGGTCGAGCTGGTGCGGCGTCACGGCTGCCGCGCCGTCGGGGTCGATCCGGTGGCGCCGCACATGGACCGCGCCACCGCGCTCGTTGCCGCAGCCGGGATGGCGGGCAGCGTCTTCCCGATGCGAGCCGCCATCGAGGCGCTGCCGCTGCGCGACGGGGCGTTCGACGCGGTCTGGTGCCGCGACGTCCTGGTCCACGTCGACCTGGCGCCGGGGCTGGCCGAGTTCCACCGCGTGCTGCGGCCGGGCGGCAACCTCCTCGTCTACCAGACCTTCTCCACCGACGCCATGGAGCCGGCCGAGGCGCGGCGCCTCTACGCCGCGAACGCCATCATCGCGGCCAACATGGCGCCGTCCTACTTCGAGGAGATGGCCAACTGGGCCGGCTTCGCGATCACCACGCGCGACGTAATGGATAGCGAGTGGCGCGAGCGCTGGGCCGAGGAGGGCAGCACGGCGCCGCAGGACGCGCTGCTCCAGATCGCCCGCCTGCGCCGGCAGGAAGATGAGCTCGTCGGGCGCTTCGGCCGCGCCCGCTACGAGACGGCGTGGGGCGACCGCATCTGGGGCATCTACCAGCTCCTCGGCAAGCTCTGCCCGACCGTCTACCTGCTGCGCAAGCCCGCGTAGGGTGCGCGTCGCGTGCCGTATAGGGGCGCGATTCATCGCGCCCAGGACGTCCACGGGTAGAAGGTCGCTCAGAAGAACGCGGTGACCGGCCGGCATGCCTCGACAAGCGCCCGCGCGGTGTCACCACCGGCGATCCGTCGGGGCGCGAGCGGGCTTACCGCCCCAGTACCGAGTTTCCCGGACTCCGGCGCTCGACCGCACCCATGTACATCGCGGTGACCGGATCGCGGGCGATGAGTTTGGTGCCGCTGCCGACGCCCCAGGGGTCGGCGACG
>DATKRJ010000289.1:0-13862 GCA_035532355.1 Thermomicrobiaceae bacterium
GGTAGAGATGGTGATGCCGGGGGACAACATCCAGATGACGGTGGAGTTGATCCAGCCGGTGGCCTGCGAGGAGGGGCTGCGCTTCGCCATCCGCGAGGGCGGCCGCACCGTCGGCGCTGGCGTCGTCACCAAGATCCTGAAATAATTGACGGACCGCCAATGGGGCAGCGCGTCCAGCTGCCCCGCGCGATCGCAAGCCGGGTGAGGATGTGTTATCATGGCGAAGAGGGCCAGGGCCGACCGGATCGTGATCACACTCGAGTGTACCGAGTGCCGTGAGCGAAATTACACGTCGCAGAAGAATCGGCGCAACGATCCAAGTCGACTCGAGCTCAATAAGTTCTGCCCGCGTTGCCGGTGCGTTCGCAAGCACCGCGAGACACGGTAGCAGCGCTGCCAGTGGCGCGCCGCAGCACAGGGTCGTAGCTCAATTGGTAGAGCAGCGGTCTCCAAAACCGCAGGTTGCGGGTTCGATTCCTGCCGGCCCTGCCGCCCCCGTCTCACCACACATGACGGTGCGCTGCGATGACTACCGACAGTCGTGGTGGGGCAGAGCCGCATGGCTCGCCCCTTTTGTCTGTCACTGAGCGATCGAGTGAGTGACCATCCGGCTGCGACGGCGACGTGGCTCGCAACGAGGAGAGGGCGCATGGCGACGAGGACACGAACGCGAACCGGCGAGCGCCAGCCGCAGACCCGACAGTCCCGCATCGCGAGTCGCTTCGCGGGGCTGCAGCGGACGGCGCGCGAGACGTGGGCTGAAACCAAGAAGATTACCTGGCCCAACCGCGACACCACCCGGAACCTGACGCTTCTGGTGGTCGCCATCTCCGCGGTGCTCGGCCTGGTTCTGGGCGGCGTCGACGCAGGGTTCGTCAAGCTCTGGAATCTCCTCGGGAACGTACTCTAGGGGAGGCGCCGATGACACGCTCACTCCGCGAGCGCATGGCTCAGCGGCGCGAAGACCAGACTGCCGCCACGGGCACGGCTGAGCAGCCCGGGCGCTGGTACGTCGTGCACACGTATTCGGGCTACGAGAATAAAGTTCGCCAGAACCTCCTCCACCGCGTCGAGACGATGGACGTCGCCGATAAGATCTTCGAGGTCGTCGTGCCGACGCAGGAGGAGGTCGAGATTCGCTCGGGTCAGCGCCACAGCGTGCAGCGCAAGGTCTTCCCGGGCTACGTCCTCGTGCGTATGGACATGGACGATGACTCCTGGTACGTCGTACGCAATACGCCGGGAGTGACCGCCTTCGTCGGCATGGGCAACAAGCCCACTCCGCTGGAGGAGCGCGAGGTGCAGGCTATCCTCAAGGGGATGCAGGCCGAGGCGCCGCGCGTGAAGGTCTCGCTGGCCCTGGGCGACATGGTGCGGATCATCGACGGGCCGTTCACCGACTTCCGGGGCACGGTCGACGAGATCGACCAGGAGAAGGGGAAAATCCGGGTTCTCGTGTCGTTCTTCGGGCGCGAGACGCCGGTCACGCTGGACTTCCTGCAGGTCGAGCGCGAGGGCTGACGCGACGCGCCGGGCTGACCGGCGTTCATCCAGTGTGGGAGGGGGCTCGGGCCCCCGTTTGTACCACGGGAGGGTAGATACCAGGTGGCCAAGAAGGTTCGCGCCTACGTCAAGCTGCAGATCGCGGCCGGTAAGGCAACCCCTGCCCCGCCGATCGGACCGGCTCTCGGCCAGCACGGCGTGGCGATCATGAACTTCTGCAAGGAGTACAACGAGCGGACCTCGCCGATGGCGGGACAGATCATCCCGGTGGTCATTACCGTCTTCGAGGATCGCTCCTTCACCTTCGTCACCAAGACACCGCCGGCCGCGGACCTGCTGCGCCGGGCGGCAGGCGTCGACAAGGGCGCGGGCGACGTCAAGCGTACGGTCGCGGGCAGTGTGACCGGCGACCAGGTGCGTGAGATCGCGCAGTTGAAGATGCCGGACCTCAACGCGGTCGACCTCCCCGGCGCCGTCAAGCAGATCGAAGGCACGGCCCGCAGCATGGGGATCAACGTCGTCCCGTAGCCGCCGCGGTCGGCGCGGTTTGGATCAGTGGGAGGGGTAATCCCCCGCCAGCACCACGAGGAGTACTACGCAATGTCCAGGCACGGCAAGAAGTACCTCCAGGCCGCCAAGCTCGTGGAAACGGGCCGGCTCTACGAGCCGTCCGATGGTCTCGAGCTCGCCAAGCGAGCCGCCTATGCGGACTTCGACGAGGCTATCGAGGCCCACTTGCGGCTCGGAATCGATCCGCGACAGGCCGATCAGACGGTCCGGAGTACGGTGGTGCTTCCGCACGGCACCGGCAAGGAGCCGCGCGTTCTGGTCTTCGCCGGTGGCGAGGCCGCACGCATCGCCGAGGACGCTGGCGCGGACTACGTCGGCAGCGACGACCTGGTCCAGCGGATTCAGGGCGGGTGGCTGGAGTTCGACGCGTCGATCGCCATGGCCGATCAGATGGGTAAGGTCGGCGGGCTCGGCCGAATCCTCGGTCGACGCGGCCTGATGCCGAACCCCCGCAGCGGCACGGTTATCCGTTTGCCCGAGGACCTGCCGGCGGCGATCCGTGAGCTCAAGCAAGGCCGGGTCGAGTTTCGTAACGACCGCACCGGCTTGATCCACGTCATGATCGGTAAGGAGAGCTTCTCCACCGATTACCTCACGGACAACCTTTGCGCGCTGGTCGACGCGGTAATTCGCGCCAAGCCGTCGGGAGCCAAGGGCGTCTATTGCCGCTCGATCACCGTGACCAGTACAATGGGGCCCGGCGTCCCGCTGGACGTGGCGCGGACGCTGGAGGTGGCCGCGGCGCAGAGCGCCTAGGCCGATCTTCGCGACAATATGGCGAGCGCCAGAGACCGCTGGGGCGCGCAAGCGCTCAAACTTCCAGCCGAGGCGCGCGGGATCTCTCAGGTCGCAGCCTGTACGGGCTCGTCTGTTTTGCCCCGCGCCTCATGAGGCGCGGGGTTTCTGTTTGCAGCCGAACTGGGAAGGAGGTGAGAAGGTGCCGACACAGAAGAAGGTGCAGGAGGTCGAGGAGATTACCGGACTGCTCCAGCGCGCGACGCTGGCTATCCTCACGGACTATCGTGGGTTGACCGTGGCGGACCTGCAGGCCCTGCGGACTCAGCTGCGGACGCACCAGTCCGGCATCCGCGTGGTGAAGAACACGTTGACCGGCATCGCGGCGGAGCGGGCGGGCATGCTGGCACTGCAGCCCCTGCTGACCGGTCCGACCGCGCTGGTGACGGCAGAGGCGGATCCGGTGCAGACGGCCAAGGTCGTCAGCGACTTTGTCAGGACATCCCGCATCCTGCAGATCAAGGCGGGTATCCTCGACGGTCAGGTCATCCCAGCCACCGAGGTGGAGCGCCTGGCGACGCTGCCGCCGCGCGAGGTGCTGCTGGCGCGAGTTGTCGGCGGCATTCAGGCGCCGCTCTACGGCTTGGTCGGGGTGCTGGCGGGCACCATCCGCTCGCTGCAGAACGTGCTGCAGGCGCGGGCCGATCAGCTTGGCGGGCAGGAAGCGGCCTGACGGCCGGTCCGATTCGACGCGAGAGTGTGGATTCTCAGGAAGGAGACTCACCGATGGCGGTTGGCCAGGAGAAGATGGACGAGTTGATCGGTACGATCGAGCAGATGACCGTGCTCGAGCTATCCCAGCTGGTGAAGGCGCTCGAGGAGCGCTTCGGCGTCAGCGCTGCCGCGCCGATGATGGCGGCCGCGCCGGCCGGCGCCGCGGCCCCGGCCGAGGAGGTCGAGGAGCAGACCCAGTTCGACGTCATCCTGAGCGAGATCGGCCCGAACAAGATCCAGGTTATCAAGGCCGTTCGCGAGTTGACGAGCCTGGGCCTCAAGGAGGCCAAGGACCTGGTCGAGGCCGCGCCAAAAGCGGTCAAGGAGGGCGTCACCAAGGAGGAGGCCGAGGCGGCCAAGACCAAGCTGGAAGACGCCGGCGCCAAGGCGCAAATCAAGTAAGTCGTCGTCGCGCGCCGGAGGCGGCTCCAGCGTCTGGCGCGGGATGCGGCCCTGGTCACCCGGCGTGGCGACCAGGGCCTGCCCGTGCTATACTGCGGGCAGCTTCGGGGCGTGGCGCAGTCCGGTAGCGCACCGGTATGGGGTACCGGTGGTCGGAGGTTCGAATCCTCTCGCCCCGACCGCATTCACTCACCGCAAACTCCCGTAGTGCCGTCCTATTGGCAACAGCAGGGATCGCGCATGGAGACGCCGGCTCGCCGCGCCCGCATCATCATCGCGGACGACGAATCCATCATCCGCATGGATCTGCGCGAGATGCTCACTCACCTCGGCTATGACGTCATCGCGGAGGCGGCCGACGGGCGCACTGCCGTGGAGCTGGCGCGTAAGCTGCGTCCGGACCTCGTCGTGCTGGATATCAAGATGCCGGACATGGACGGTATCGAGGCGTCTGAGCGCCTGTCACAGGGCCGGGTCGCCCCGGTGGTGCTCCTCACCGCGTTCAGCGAGCAGAACCTGATCGATCGCGCCAAGGGCGCCGGTGTCGCCGGCTATCTGGTCAAGCCCTTCCGCGAGAGCGAGCTGATGCCGGTTATTGAGCTGGCGCTGGCCCGCTTCCGCGATTTCGAGACGCTGGAGCGCGAGGTCGAACACCTGAAGGACGCACTCGAGACGCGCAAGCTCATCGAACGGGCCAAAGGTGTGCTCATGGAGGCCCACGACCTCAAGGAGGCTGAAGCCTTCAGCCGGATGCGCCGGACCAGCATGGACAACCGCAAATCGATGCGCGAGGTGGCGGAGGCCATTCTTCTGAGCCACCAGGTCGAGACCCGCACCACCTGACTTTGGCACACGCCAAGGCGTCTTGCACCGTCACCGCGAAGGCGTTGACTCGATCGCTCCGTTGGACGGCGTCCGCGTAAGCCGATGGCCGCGGAGCCCGTCCAGTCGGGTGTCTATCCACCTTCCGGCGCGAGCTGCCCCGGTGCCGCGACCACGAGCGGTTCTCCGCCCCGGCTTCCCTGAGATGACAGGCGCTCGACCTGCAGCGTGATCGAGGACGGAGTGACGTCGGTCACGCGCGTCTCGGACGGGGCTTTCACCGTCACCGGACGGGTGTACGTGCCGGGCTGCGTCACGTCATGCAGGTCGACGGTGACCTGGAGTGGACCAAACTCGAGCGGCCCAACGCGACTGCTCGGCCCCGCGACCAGGATCTGCACGGTCGGGAGCGGTCCGACCACCGTCAGCGCGCCATTCAGGTTGACTTCCTGGACGGGGACGGCTGGAATCGTCCGGGTGATCTCGGGATCGTTCTGTGCGGTGACCCAAGCCCACAGGGCAAACGCCAGGATCAACGAGATCAGGAAACGTACCAGATTCCCGCGGTCGAAAAAGTTGCGCAGCCTAGCCCAGGCGAGTTGAAGTCCGGGCCGCATCCTCAACCGTCCGCTCCACACCGTCGCCGTGACCGTTGCCTCGTGGCGGCGAGGTCGAACGGTTCAGCGTTCGCTCCGTCCGATCGAGCCTCAGCAACGTCCGGAGCACTCGACGCAGCCGCTCGGGGTCGAGATTGCGATACAGCCGGCCGTTGTTCGCCACCGATATCTGTCCTGTCTCCTCCGATACGATCACGGCGATCGCGTCGGA
Organism: Thermomicrobiaceae bacterium; assembly: GCA_035532355.1. GTDB lineage: Bacteria > Chloroflexota > Chloroflexia > Thermomicrobiales > Thermomicrobiaceae > DASSZN01. The sequence goes on from DATKRJ010000289.1 coordinate 5,635, forward strand.
CTCCTCGGTGATACCCATCCCGGCGCGGTGGCGAGTGCCTAACTGCCCACCGGTCGCGACGTTGTCGCTCAGGGGCAGGACACAGCTGGCAGCCAGAATCCTGTCGTACCGCACAATCGCGGCGCCGTCGTGGAGCGGGGAGTTCGGGTAGAAGATGTTGATCAGCAGCTGCCGCGTCAGCGTGGCGTCGAGTGGCACCCCGCGATCGACATAATCCTGAAGACCGGTATCACGCTCGATGATGATCAGCGCGCCGTAGCGATGTCGCGCCAGCTGGGCGGTGGCACGGCTGATCTCCTCGACGGTGCGCTCGAGTTCGCTCTCGTTCTGAGACGAGAAGGCCGGCTTGAGCCAGGCTCCGGTGTGCCCGAGTTGTTCGAGCGCCCGTCGGAGCTCGGGCTGGAACACGATCGGCACGGCCACGACCAGGGCCGGAAACGTCTTGGCCAACAGCCACTTGAGCGTCGACAAGTCCAGGATGTTGGCGACGACTCCCACGCCGATGATCAGGATCGCGAGGCCCCGGATCAGCTGCGTGGCACGCGTGCCCTGCGCCACCCACAGAACCCAGAAGAAGATAAGCGCCACGGACAGGATGTCGACCGCGGCCCGGGCGTCGAGTCGGGTGAAGATCCAGGGGTCAAATCGGCCGAGAATCCACGAGGGGAGGGACATGCTTGAACCCTGCCGACGCCGCGATCGCCCGTGCTAACCCCGACGATTGTACCATGCGACCCCGGACGGTCCGGCTCCGTCGCTCAGGAATGGCCCTGGGCCAGCGCGGCGAGCGCGGTCTGCTTGGCCTTGACCGCCGGGTCGTCGGGGAGTAGCACCGACAGCCGCCGGTACACCCGCTCGGCTTGCCCGTACTCGCCGATGGACGAGAGTACCTCGCCGAGCCGGTGGTAGGGCTCGGGATCGTCCGGCGCCAGGGCGATGATCTGATGGAGGGCGGCGATCGCCTCGTCTGGGTCCTCGTTTGCCAGGGAGATGCGGGCGACCTCCCGCAGGTGCTCCAGCGCCTGTTCGATCTGGCCGTGCTGGAGGTAGGTCGCCGCGGCCGCGTGGCGCGCGCTCAGGTCGTCCGGCAGCAGGCGCACCATATAGCGGTAGATCCGGTCGACCTTGCTCCACTCTCCGGTCAGGACCGCGATTTCAGCCGCCCGCTGGAGCTGCGTCACGGCGTCCGTGACGCGGCCCTGGCGTTCCAGGAGCTGCGCCAGGATATACAGCTCGCTCACCGCGTCGCCGACTCGCCCGCCCTGGATGTACCGCTCGACCATACGGCTGCGGTAGCCGAGGTTGCCCGGCGCGATTCGTACCATCGTCTGCAGGGTCTCGAGCGCCGCGGTCCGCTGGTGCGCCTTCTCCTGCTGTTCCAGCAATGCCGACAGCCGGCCGATAGCCTCGTCACGGGCACCCGATCGACCGAGCGCCTCGGCGTACGCGCGGGCAATGCCCGCGTTGCCCGGCGACGCCTCGAGGAGTTGCTGGAACACCCCGGCCGCGCCTGCCGCATCGTCGGCTTCCAGGAGCGCCGCAGCCAGTTCCTGGCCGATGGCGAACAGGTCGGCGGGCCGCTCGAATAGGTTGGCGTGCGTCGCGAACTCGGCCACCGCGAGGTCCTGGAGATATGCGTGGGCCTGGCGCAACGCGTTTGCCGCGGCGGTGGTGTCCCCGAGAATGGACGCCGCCCGCGCGGCGCACACGGCAGCCACATATCCGGTCACCGAGTCGGCCGGTATGAAGCCGAGCAGCTCGTCCCGGACCGCGACTGCGTCTCCGGCCGCGAGCGCGATGACGGCGCCGTAGACCCGCAACGACAAGGTGGCCGTTACCTGCGCGATCTCGTCGAGATGCTGTCGGAGATCGGTCAGGACGCTCGGGTTTCCGCGAGTCAGACGGGCCAGCCGCGCGCAGGTGTTCCACCGGTCCGGAAGCTCGGCGGCGGCCTGGGCCGCGAGCGCGGCGACGAGCGTCAGCGGCTGGTCACGGGTGGGTGAGGATGCCTGAACGGCCGCATCCAGCTGGCCGCCTCGCAGCAGCTCGCGCACGCGGGTGAAAGCCGCCCTGGGATCCGTCGGCGTCGCGGCTTGCCACTCCACGGCGAGGTCTCGTGCCGCGTCGTACGCACCCTGATCCACCAGCAGGGCCACCGCGTTGGGAACGTAACGGTCGATCATGGTCGCGGGCTGATTGGTGGCGAGCGCGCCATGGGCGAGGTCGACCGTGCGCGGGATGCTCGGCTCGGCGTGTGCCAGAATCCGAAGGAGGTCAAACGCAAAGCTAGCGTCGTCGCGCACCTCGGCCAGACGACCGATAATCGCAGCCAGATGCACCGCGTCCTGGGGCCTTCCCGTCGCGACTAGAAGCTCGGCGTGCCGCACGTACAGCGGCAAGAATTTTGGAGAGAGCGACTCGGCGAGCAGCGTCAGATCCATGGCGCTCTCATAGCGGCCGCGTGCGACGTCGGCATCGGCGTCCTGGACCCAGCGTGCCACCGCGGCCGGCACCTCGTTCGTGCCAGGCAGACGATCACGCACGTCCAGCGCACCGATATTCGTAGTCCGCCCTCCGGTCGCCGCGGCGGCTGACCCGCCGCTACGGCCACCGGTCGCCTGGGGTTCGCCACTCGACGCGGCGTCCGTCGGTCCGGTGCCCGTGCTCTCCAGCGCGGTGGTGGGCACGTTCGGGTCAGGGCGAGTACCTGCCGGCGAAGTCCCGGGCGCGGTCGGTGCGCCATGTCCGTTCGAACCGGCCGAGCGGTCGGCGGTAAACGCCACCATACCGTGTCGCGTCACGGCTGCGGGAACCTTGGCGTCGTCACCCGGATGCTGCACCGGCCCGGCGTCCTTTCACTGCGCGCCTGAACCCGATCCCGCCCGCGCGGCGGCGTGACCGCCGGTTCCGTTCCGTCCGGGACGGGGATCCGGGTCGAGGTCTTCACGGACAGTATAGGTGGACAGGGTCTCGCCGCACGTAGTACCAAAGTGAGGAACCCGGGCAGGACATCCCGACCGCGGGCGACAAGCACCGGGCGCGCTCGTCACACCGGACGAGTTACCGTCGCAGCAGGCGCGTGCGCCGCATTCGGTAGTCGCTGGCCGGGATGACGACCGCCTGGCACATCCTGGCGTCGCTGAGTCGCGAGGCTATCCGCGGGTCGAGGTCGTCGAGATTGCGATTGGATGAAACGATCGTCGGACGGCGCTCGTTGTAGCGGAAGTTCATGATCTGAAAGAGCTTCTCGCTCGCCCAGGGCGTCGTGTTCTCGGTGCCGAGGTCGTCGAGGATCAGCAGATCGGCGTTGCGAATCGCATTGAACCGTGCGTCGTAGCTCGAAGCCTGGTCAGGAGCGAAGGCCGCCCGCAGGTAGTCGAGCAGATCCGGGACGACCAGCAGCAGCGCCCGTACCCGTTGGTGCGTCACCGCGTAGTGCGCCACGGCGGCGGCCAGGTGGGTCTTGCCGCATCCGTAGCCGCCCATCAGCAGGAGCCAGCCGTCCGGGTTCTGTGCATACTCCATCGCCAGTTCGTACGCGTTGCGCACGCCGGGGACGTTGGCGTCGAAGGTGTCGAACGTGAGCTCGTCGAACGCCGCCAGGCTGCTCATGTCGGCGAGTTCGCGGTTGCGCCGCTCCTCTCGCTCGGTCACCTTGCACTCGCAGGGGATCAGCCGGCCGAAGTTGGGGCTGCCCACCGGTGCGTCGACGCGCAGGAAGCCGGCGCCCTTGCAGACGTGGCAGTCAGCTTCGCCGGCGGAATACGGGGGCGTACTTCCCCCGGAGGTGGCGATCCGGATCGAAAGGTGTCGCAGGGCGTCCGTGTCGCCGATCCGCTTCATTTCCGCGTCCCTCGGTGGCCCAACGTTCGAGAACCCGTTGAATGTACCGCCACTGCCGGCGGTTGTAGCTTACCGCCTCGTGAATCGCGTCTTCAATCCAGGACTCCGGGTACAACTCGAGCGCCTCGATCAACTGATCCGCGATGATCGGTGTGACCAGTCCCACGTTCTGCTCGTAGAGCCGAAACACGTTGGGACGCTCTGGCTCGATCCGTGCTGGCCCCGACGCGGGCGCAACGCTCGGCGGCAGGCTCGCACGGCCTGTCTCGATCAGGTGCAGCCGTAACCGGTTCACCGCGCTGCCCGGCAGCAACCACGGTTCGGCGTCCTCCCCGGCAACGACGCGAACCCGCAGCAGTGCGCCACGCGCCACCGCCAGCTCGATGCCCTTGCGCACGTGCTCCTCGGCCGGGCGGCTTCCGCCGACGGGACGGACTCCCGCGGACAACCGCTCATCGCCGTAGAGCGCCGCCTCCGGGAGCATGCCGTCGGACCACTCGGGCTCCGCCAGCAGCCGGTACACGGCCAGCAGCACCTTGGCCTCCGCGATCTCGCGGATGGCCGGCAGGATATCGTCGAAGAATCCTCGCGGCACCGGAATCGACGAGCCCTCGTCTCGCGCCGGCCGCAGCTGGTCCATGGTTGCTCGTTTCGGCGCGGATGCGCCCTAGGCGCTCGGCTCCCGGTACAGCTCGAGGTCGGCGAAGCGGGCGGTCCGATCGAAGAACCGCAGGTGGACCGTGTCGGTCGGCCCGTTGCGATGCTTGGCGACGATGATCTCGGCGATGCCCTTCTTCTCGGTCTCGCGGTCGTACACGTCCTCACGATAGATGAACATGACGATGTCGGCGTCCTGCTCGATGCTGCCGCTTTCTCTCAAATCGGACAGCAGCGGCCGATGGTCCTGCCGACTCTCGACGGCGCGCGACAGCTGCGACAGCGCGAGGACAGGAATGTTCAGCTCGCGCGCCAGTCCCTTCAGACTGCGGGAGATCTCCGAGATCTCCTGCACCCGGTTCTCGGAGCGCCGCCCCTGAACCAGCTGCAGGTAGTCCACGATCACGAGGTCGAGCCCCTGCTCTGCCAGCAGCCGGCGCGCCTTGCTGCGCAGCTCCATGATGCTGATGCTGGCCGTGTCGTCGATGTAGACGTTGGCCTCGGCCAGCCGTCCGAACGCCCGCGAGATCTGATCCCACTCGTTGTCGTCGATCAGCCCCAGCCGCAGCCGCTGCGAGTCAACCCCCGTCTCCATCGAGAGGAGCCGCTGCACCAATTGCTCCGCCGACATCTCGAGACTGAAGATCGCCACCGTCTTGCCGTGCTTGACGGCCGCGTTGTGGGCCATGCCCAGCTGTAGCGACGTCTTCCCGACCGACGGTCGCGCCGCCAGGATCACGAGGTCGGAGCGCTGCAGGCCGCCGGTGAGCTTGTCGAGATCCGAGTACCCGCTGGGTACGCCGACGATGTCGCCACGGTGCTGCTGGATGAAATCGAGCTTGTCGAAGTAGCGCTCGAGGACCTGCCCGATCGACACGAAGTCGCGCGTGCTGCGCTGCTGAGACACGTCGAAGATCGCACGCTCCGCGTGCTCCAGTGCGTCGTCCAGGTCGATCGACTCGTCGTAGCCTATCCGCACGACCGCGGTGCCGGCCTCGATCAACCGCCGCAGCGTCGAGGTCCGCTCGACGATGCGTCCGTAGTACTCAATGTGGACCGCGGTCGGGACGGAGTTGATCAGATCGGTCAGGTAGGCGAGACCGCCCGCGTCGTCGAGCCGGCCGCGCCGCTCCAGTTCGTCCACCACCGTGACGAAGTCGGGCGGCTCACGCCGGTTGTACAGGTCGAGGATGGCCTGGTAGATGACTCCGTGGCTGCCGCGGTAGAAGTCCGCCGCCTTGAGGAACGACGCGATGCGAATCACCGCGTCGCGGTCGATCAGCAGGCTCCCCAGGACCGACTGCTCGGCCTCGAGGTTGTGGGGCGGAAGCTTCTCGACCGTTTGTATCGCCACCGCGGCTCCTACGACCCGCTCTGCTCTCCAGTAAGGCCGTGGTGCTCGTCGTCGATGTCGGCTTCCGGACCGGCCTGCGCGCTGGACGCCTCACCCTCGCCGGCCGGGGTGGCCTCGACGTTGCCGAAGGCTCCCGGAACCCCGCCCTCCGGCGTCACCACGACGGTCACCGACGGGCGGAGCCGCCCCACGAGATGTACGGTCACCCGGTGCTCGCCCACGGTGCGGATAGGCTCGTCGAGGAGCACGGTGCGGCGGTCGATCTCCTGTCCCACCTTGGCGGACAGCGCGTCGGCGATGTCCTGCGCGGTGATCGATCCGTAGAGGCGCCCCTGCTCGCCGACCCGCGCGACCACGGTGACCCGCGTCCCCTCGAGGCGCTCGGCAAAGACCTGGCCGGCCTCTTCCTGCTTGTGGATCCGGCGCTGCTCGGCCTCGAGCCGCTGTTCGGCTTCCTTGACGCGACCAGGCGTGGCCATGGCCGCCATGCCCTGGGGAATCAGGTAGTTGCGAGCGAAGCCGTCCGAGACGCTTTGAATCGACCCCTGCTCGCCGACGTTCGCCACGTCCTTGAGGAGGATGACCTTCATGCTACGATGCCCTCCAAAGAAGCGCGCCGGTTGGCGACGCATCGAACCACCGACGCTGAAACGGGCGTTCGAGGTGTACGAACACCACTCCCTCCGCCCATACTATACCTGTCGGAAAGGTCGAATGCAATCCGCGCCACCGGCGTGGGAAGGGCAGGGAACAGTGACCGTGCGTTGGGGTGAGCACACGGCGGGAGAGTTGGCACAGGCCGCGGAGGACAACACCCTGGTCCTGCTGCCCCTCGGATGCACCGAGCAGCACGCCGCGCACCTGCCGGTCGATACGGACACGTACCAGGTCGACCGGCTGTGCGTCGACGGGGCGGAGAAAGCAGGCCGCATGGGCGTCGGCGCGCTGGTCCTGCCGGCAATCCCCTACGGCCCCGCGTCCGAGCATTTCGGGCTGCCGGGCACCATCAGTCTGCCCAATGAGGTCTACCTGCAGCTCGTCAAGCACGTGCTGTGGAGCGCGATCGAGCTCGGGTTCCGGCGGCTGGGTGTAGTGCGCGGGTGCGGCGGCCACTGGATCGTCCCCGGAGTCGTCTGGGATGTGAAGGCGGACGCCACGCGGGCCGGGCGCGACGTGGTGCTGCGCCTGCTGTCCGTTGACGAGGATTGGCGCGCCACCCAGCAGCGGATCTTCCCCGGGACCGACGGCGGGCACGCGGCCGTGATGGAGACGGCACTGTGCCTGGCCGACCGGGCCGACCTGGTCCGCACCGAGCTGATTCGCGCGCCCGAGCTGCGCAAGCTGAACGAGCGATATCGGACGGGCGGCGAGGCATTCCTCTTCCACGAGATGTCCAGCACCGGCGCGCTGGGCGACCCGACGCCGGCCACGGCAGCGGGCGGCCGGGCCGCCTGGGACGCGGTGACCGATGCGTTCGCGTCGCGGCTGCGAGGTATCGCGGAGCAGGACGCCGCGCTAGGACGCGGGGAACGGAGGGCGTGATGGCGCAGCGACTGGAGGTCTACGCTCTGGTGGGAGCGCGGCTCATCGACGGCACGGGCCGGGCGCCGGTCGCGGAGGCCACGGTGCTGGTCGACGGCCGCGAGATCGTGGCCGTTGGACCCGCGAAGGCGATCTCGATTCCCGATGGCGTGCCGTGCCGCGACCTCGGCGGCCTGACGCTCATGCCCGGCATGATCGACGGGCACGTTCACCTGCGCTCCAACGCCGGTGAGCGACGCCACGACGTCCACCTCTGGAATGTGCTGACCTTCTTTGAGGAGCAGGCGATCCACGCGGCCGGCAACGCCGTCACCGCGCTGCGCGCGGGATTCACCACCGTGCGCGACATGGCCGGCGGGCGCCTCGAGGTCTCCGTCAGGCACGCGATGGACGACTTCGTCCTGCCGGGTGCACGGGTCGTGGCTTCCGGCTTCGTCGGCATGACCGCGGGCCACGGCGACATGTTCGTGCCGCCGGTCGTCGAGCAGCGCATGTGGCCGCCCGTCGATGGGCCGAACGCGGCCCGGCGGCTCGTCCGCGAGTACGCGCGCGATGGCGTCGATTTCATCAAGATCTGCACCAGCGGTGGGGTGCTGTCGATCGGTGACCGCTCCGAGTGGCGGAACTTTACCGACGAGGAGACCCGGGCCATCGTCGACGAGGCGCACGCGCTCGGCAAGCGCGTCGCGGCCCACGCGCACTCCTCGTCCGGCATCCGCCAGGCGTTGGAGGCCGGCGTGGACACGCTGGAGCACGGGTCGCTGCTGGACGACGAGCTGATCGAGATGCTGGTCCGCCAGGGTACGTGGCTCTGTCCGACCATGGCTATCAG
>DATKRJ010000290.1:0-6530 GCA_035532355.1 Thermomicrobiaceae bacterium
GGCGCCGAGTTCGGCTCCACCGGCCGCTATGACCGCGTCGATGGCCTGCTGCGCTTCGCCGTCGATCCGGCCGCGCCGGCCAACCACGACATCGTCGACCTCGAGCTGGCCCCGCGCGATCCGTCCGGCCGCGTCCAGTTCCAGGCCGACCTCTGCCTGCTGGTACCACGGCACCCCGAGCGCGGCAACCACCGCCTGCTGCTCGAACTCCCCAATCGCGGCCGCAAGCTGCTGCCCCGGCATCTCAACCGCGCCCCCAGCCCGAACCCGCCGACGGCGGAGATCCCGCCGGGCGACGGCTTCCTCTTCCGCCACGGCTACACCGTCGCGTGGATCGGCTGGCAGTGGGACGTCCTGCGCAGCGACGCGCTGATGGGGCTGCAGGCGCCGCGCGCCATGCAGGACGGGCGCCCCGTGCGCGGCACGACTATCTGCCATTTCCAGCCCAACTTCGCCCACCACTCGCACCTGCTCGCCGACCGCGTCCACCATCCCTATCCCGCCGCCGACCAGGACGACCCCGGTGCCGTCCTCGCCGTGCGCGACTACGAGGATGGAGAGCCGCGGGTCATCCCGCGCGAGCAGTGGCGCTTCGGCCGGGCCACCAACGGTCAGGTCGTGCCGGACCGCGAGCACGTCTACCTCGAGGGCGGGTTCGAGCCGGGCAAGATCTACGAGCTGACCTACACGACCGACTTCGCTCCGGTCGTGGGGACCGGCCTGCTCGCCGTGCGCGACGCCACCTCCTTCCTGCGCTACACCGCGGCCTTCGACAACCCCTGCGCCGGGACGATCGAGCGCGCCTACGGCTTCGGCATGTCGCAGACGGGGCGCATGCTGCGCCACTTCCTCTACCTCGGCCTCAATCGGGACGAGTCCGGGCGCCTGGCGTTCGACGGGGTCATCCCGCACGTCGCCGGCGCGCGCCGGGGCGAGTTCAACCAGCGCTTCGGCCAGCCCTCGGTGCAGGCGACGCCCGGCTTCGGGCACCTGCCGCCGTTCGCCGACGAGCCCCAGCCCGGCGCGGCGGGCGGTGAGGCCGGCCTCCTCGCGCGCCAGCGCGCGGCCGGCTGCACGCCCAAGATCTTCTGGACCAACTCCTCGGCCGAGTACTGGCGCGGCGACTGCGCGCTGCTGCACGTCGACCCCACCGGCTCCGCCGACCTGGACCCCGCGCCGGAGGCGCGCATCTACCACTTTGCCGGCACCCAGCACGGCCCCGGCAGCGTCCCGCTCGTGCGCGACAACCCGAACGACGGCGCCCGCGGGCGCTACGGCTTCAACGCCGTCGACTACACCCCGCTGCTGCGGGCGGCGCTCGTCAACCTCGATCGCTGGGTCGGCGAGGGAGTCGCCCCGCCGCCGAGCGCCCATCCGCGCGTCGGAGACGGCACCGCCGTCGACCGCGCGGCGGTGCTGGAGGCCTTCAACACCCTGCCCGGCATGGTCGTCCCCGACGCCGAGCGCCTCCCCGTCATCCGGCGGGTCGACCTCGGCCCCCAGGCCGAGCGCGGTGTCGGCCGCTTCCCGGCCGTCGAGACCGACGCCTACCCCGCGCTCGTCTCCGCGGTCGACGTGGACCGCAACGAGGTCGCCGGACTCCGCCTGCCGGACCTGACCGTCCCGGTCGGCAGCCACACCGGCTGGAACCCCCGGGCGCCGGAGACCGGCTCGCCGGAGCAGATCATCCCGATGGAGGGAATCACCCGCTTCTTCGCGCGGACGGCGGCGGAGCGCGCGGACAGCGGCGATCCGCGTCCCTCGCTCGAGGAGCGCTACGCGAGCCGGGCGGCCTACCTGGATCGGGTGCGGCAGGCCGCGACCGAGCTCGTCGCGGCGCGCTACCTGCTCGACGAGGACGTGGACCACGTGGTCACGGCGGCGGCGGAACGGTACGATAGCGCGATGGCCATCGGCCCCGACGCCTGATCGGGCCGCGCCGGCCGGTGATTTCTCAGGTCGGCGGTCGGCCGCCGAGCGGACAAGTGAACGAGCGGACGAGAAGAAAGGATTGAGACATGGCAGGTCGTGGGAAGCGGCAACGCCGGCCCAAGGTGCGCTACCCGCTCGGGCGGGTGCAGCATGACGCCAAGACGACGCAGCGGAGCTACGGCTACCGCGTGCGCCAGACGAAGCGCGGCCGGGTGCCGGCCAGCCCGGATGACCTCACCGCCTACCTCCAGAGCCGCGCCGCCAAGCGCGAAGCCGCCGCGGAGACACCCGCCAGCTGACGTGCCGGGTCAGACGGCCGGCATAGCCGGCCGTCGCCTCCGGGTCTCTCCTCCGTCAATCCGGCGCGTTATCCTTGCGCGAATTGAGGATCTCGCTCCCCCTTTGACCCCGCGCTTACGCCGACGCTTTTGGTTCGTTCTGCCGTAAACAATGATTGGCTTACCACAAGCTTCCGGTCCCCGCTGTTAGCAGTCTCCTTGCACTCTTGACATAGCGCCTAGTACCATCTTCCTGGCTCGTCGCTGAGCTTGGGAATGTGCGCCTGGGCTTTGCCGGTTCATTCGAACCGGTCGCGCTAACGGCATGAGACGGGGACTCATCCGTGGCGCGCCGTCCGGCATGTTCCCGCGACTACGTGGTTCACGCTGCGGGGCGACACGCGGCAAGGGAGGGATACAATTGAATCGGTGGAGACTGCCCGGCGGCATCGTCGTGCTCCTCAGCCTCTTCGTCGCGATGCTCACCGTGCCAACCACCGTCCTTGGGGACGACCTCACCCGAAACCCGCTCACTCTCGACGCGCCGATCGCGAGCGTCTGGGCTCGCACCGATGGCTCGCAGGCCCTGGCGGGCTCGAGCCACGGCTGGCTCTGGGGCCCGGTCGTGCGCTCCGCGACCCATGAGCCGTACCTCGACGCCCCCGGCGGCACCCGTGCCGTCTTCTACTTCGACAAAGCCCGGATGGAGATCAACGACCCGAGCGCGGACCCGCGGTCCCCGTGGTATGCCACCAGCGGCCTGCTCGTGCGTGAGATGATCTCCGGCCAGGTCCAGATCGGGAACACCACGTTCATCGCCACCGATCCGGCCCGGATTCCGGTCACCGGCGACCTCCAGAACAACCCGCTCTCGCCAACCTACGCGTCGCTGGCGTCGGTGGCCTCGGTCGGCAGCGACCCCGGCGCCCACCGGCAGCCCTCACGCGTCGGCCAGGCGGTCACGGCCCTGCTCCACGGCGACGGGACGGTCGCCGCGGGCGCGGCCACCGACCAGTCGGTGCGGATCGCCGCCTACGACGACCACCTCGGCCACAACGTGGCCGACGTCTTCGTCAACTGGGTCGCGCAGCAGCCATACACCCAGGACTACGTCCTGGGCTACGCGCTGACCGACCCCTACTGGGTCGACACCCTCGTCGGGGGCGCGCACCGTCAGGTGCTGGTGCAGGCGTTCGAGCGCCGCGTCCTGACCTATACGCCGGGCAATACGGCCGGCTGGCAGGTCGAGGCGGGCAACGTGGGCCTCCACTACCGCCTCTGGCGCGGGCTCTCGATGCCGTCCGACCAGAACCTGGTTCCGCTGGCCAGCGGCGCCCCCGACGGCGAGGTGATCGTCGGCCGGGCGGTCGCCCACGGCATCGACCCCTATCTCTTCACCGCGCTGGCGCAGGTCGCCAGCAACTTCAACCCGCTGGCGAAGGCGCCAAATGGCGGGCAGGGGCTCTTCGCCGTGCGGCCGGAGGTGGCCGCCGGAGTGGCGCACCCGCTCGACCCCGTGGTCAACGCGGACCTCGCGGCGGCCCAGCTGGCCAGCCTGCACCGCCTGAGCACCGATTGGCGCGCGGTGCTCGGCATGTACTACAGCGGCTCGGGCAACCCGAACTGGTCGGATCCGGCGCTCAACGCGTTCGTGAACGGCGTGCTCAACACCCAGGCCCAGGTCATCGCGACCTACAAGGTCCCGCCGGCCGCGCTCCTGGGTCAGCTGCCGACCCCGCCACCGCCGGCTCCGCCGACGGTCACCTCGATCGGGACCGGCGCGGCCGCCTACTACTCGCCCAACTACACCGTGGCGTGGTGGGAGCACACGCTGCAGAACTACGCTTCCTGGGGGGACATCGCCCCGAACTGGTCACTCGATCCCAACGGCTACTACTGCGTGAACCCGGACTTCAAGCCGGGCCAGCGTCTCCAGCTGACCGCCAACGGGGTCACCCTCTGGTGCACCATCGGTGACGAGGTCGCCGCTGGCGACGTCGCCAACTGGCGGGCGCACTGGGTGGTCGAGCTGTCGTACAACACCTTCACCGCGCTGCATCTCGATCGGAACAACGTGGTGCAGGTCGCTCGACCGTCCTGAGCGCGGTCTTATGGCTCCCATCCCCGGGGACCAGCGGCGAGGTGGGCAGGTTGTCCGCCTCGCCGTTCTTTCCTGTTCCGCCGGGCCGAAGCTGTGGTAGTGTCGACCCGACACCGCCACGACGATCTGGGCCGGCTCGCGCCGACCGGGAGGGACGACCAGCCATGGAGCCGCAGAGCACGCTGCGCGGCGTCTACCACATCCTCTCCACCCCCTTCGCGCCCGACGGTGCGGTCGACGAGGCCAGCCTGCGCCGCCTCGTCGACGCGGTGGTTGCGATGGGCGTCGATGGCATCACGCCACTCGGCGTGGCCGGCGAGGCCCAGAAGCTGACCGACGCCGAGCGGCGCCGGGTGGTCGAGGTCGTGATCGAGACGGTGTCCGGCCGGCTGCCGGTGATCGTCGGCACCTCCCGCGACGGGACCGAGGCGACCGTCTTGGCCAGCCGCGAGGCCGAGTCGCTGGGCGCGGCCGGGGTGATGGTCGCGCCGCCGACCTTCGTCCAGGCGGGGCCCTCCCTGACCGCTCACTACCGGCGCGTCGCCGAGGCGGTGCGCGTGCCGCTCGTACTCCAGGACTACCCGCCGGTCAACGGCGTCAGCCTCTCGCCGCGGGCCATGGCCGAGCTCGTCGAGGCGGTGCCGGCCATCACCACGATCAAGCTGGAGGACCCACCGACCGGCCTGCGCATGGCCCAGACGCTCGCGCTCCTCGGCGGTCGGGCCAGCATCATCGGCGGCATGGGAGGCACCTACTTCCTGGAGGAGCTGCGGCACGGCGGCAGCGGCACGATGACCGGGTTTGCCTATCCGGAGGTGCTGGTCGCCATCTGGCGCAGCTGGCAGGCCGGGGACCGCACGGGGGCCGCCGGCGTCTACTACCGCTACCTGCCGCTGCTCGTGTTCGAGGGGCAGCCGAAGCTGGGGGTGGCCGCCCGCAAGGAGATCCTGCGGCGGCGCGGCTTGATCGCCCACGCCACCGTGCGGCAGCCGGCGACGACCCTCGACGAGGGCACCGCCGCGATGCTCGCCGAGACGCTCCGCGACCTCGACGTGGAGGCCGCGTTCCCCCGTCGCTGAGCCACGTCCCTGCTTTCGGCACCTGACCAGGCTCCCAATCCCATCCCACGCAACTCCCGGAGGGTCATTCGAACGTTTTTCCTATTACGTAGGTTCAACCTTGCCATGAGGTTCACAGACGCGTCCGGACGTGCTATAGTACGCACATTACGATCCGCCAGCGCGACCTTTGGTTATGGATTGGTTTGGGAAAGGGTGGAGAGCGGCCCGCGCAGTCGGTTCCGCAACCGCGGGTATCCGGGCTGGGGCATTCCTGCCGGACCTCGGGGGACCGGCCGATGTTCCCGAGCACGGGTTCGCGCGTCGCGGGGGGAGTGCGCCTGGAGTGGCCGATCCAGCGGCTTCCCGTCGAGGGTGAATAGCGGGATTTCTCGGTTGGTAGGGGGGACACCAATGCGCAGGATTACCCGGCCTCTGGCCGGCCTAGCGATGCTCCTCGCCCCGCTCGCCGCACTCTTCCTCGGCGGCGGCACCGCGCTCGCCGCCACCTGCAACCCGGCCGGCACCACCGGTCTGACGGCCGCAGTCATCGCCTCGAGCGCCCAGTACATCACCGGCACCATCGACGCCACCGGCTGCGACATCGGCATCTACGTCGGTCCATCCGGTGCCGGCACCATCATCTCGTTCGCCAACGTCAGCAACGCGAACGTGCACGGCATCTTCATCCAGGACACCAGCAACGTCCAGGTGCGCTTCAGCACGGTCTCCAACAACGACGTGGGAGGCACGGCGCCGTACCCCGAGTCGAAGGCCATCCAGGCCGAGGGCTCTCGCAACGTAGCGATCGTCAGCAACATCGTGACCAACAACGGTGATGGCGGCATCGCCATCACGGACGACGGTCCGTTCAATCCGGGCGCGCCCAATTCCGGGTCGTTGCGCCCCGGCTACGGGAACGTCGTCGCCTACAACTTCGTGCGGTACAACGGCAGGGGCTGCGGCATCGTCTTCTCGGCCTACAACCCGGGTGGCGGCGTGAGCGGCAACCTGGCGGATCACAACACCGTCATGAACAACAGCGCCGGCATCGTCGACGCCGCCGACGCGCCGAACACGACCGCGACCAACAACTCGGTCACCAACAACACGTCGGCGTACAACGGCTATGCCGGGATCATCGTGCACAGCAACGCGCCG
>DATKRJ010000291.1:0-11620 GCA_035532355.1 Thermomicrobiaceae bacterium
AGTGACGGCTACATCCTGACCAACGCCCACGTCGTCGACGGCGCCGCCGACATCACCGTCGCGGCCGCGGGGTCTAGCCAGCAGCGACCCGCCCGCTTCGTCGGCATCTCCCCGTGCGACGACCTGGCCGTCATCAAGGTCGACAACACCCAGGGGCTCAAGCCGGCCACCTTCGGCAAGAGCGCCGACCAGCAGGTCGGCGAGGACGTCGCGGCCCTGGGCTACCCGCTCGGCGCCGAGATCGGCACCGACGTCACGATCACGCGGGGCATCATCTCGAAGCTCGACGTGACCGCGTTCCCGCCCTACGAGAGCCTGATCCAGACCGACGCGGCGATCAACCCGGGCAACTCCGGCGGCCCGCTGGTCAACAACAAGGGCCAGGTCGTCGGCGTCAACACGCTGGCCGTCAACCGCACCATCGCCACCAACATCAACTTCTCCATCAGCATCGACCAGGCGCAGACGATCATCCCCGACCTGATGAAGGGCCACAACCTCGTCTGGCTCGGCATGAACCTGGTCGACAACACCTACGGCAAGTACTTCGGCACGCAGGACTACGTCGGTATGGTGGTCGACGGCGTCGCCCCAGGCGGCCCAGCCGCCTCGGCGGGCGTCCAGCCTGCCTACCTGCTGACCCAGCTGCAGGGCATCGACATCACCTCCAAGGCCGACGTCTGCAAGGTCTTGCGCTCGCACCAGGACGGTGACGCCCTCACCGCCCAGTTCCTCAACGTCAACCAGAGTCAGAGCCAGACCGAGATCCTCCAGGGCCAGATCACGGTCGGTCAGGCCAAGACCACCGCCCCGGTCAAGATCGTCAGCACGCAACCCATGTCCGGCGGGTCGACGTCGACCGCGTCCGCGCCGACGCCCACCCCCGCACCCAGCAGCACGGCCACCGGCAACGTCAAGTCCTGGAATTTCGCGAGCGACACCGGCGACTGGTACACCGGTGACAGCACCACCGAGACCGTCACCATCAGCGGCGGCACCTACAACGTCACCTTCAAGCAGCCGGGGTACTACGACGTCTTCACCCCCAAGTCGGTCCAGCCCACCGGTGACGAGGCCATCGCGACCGACGTCAACCTCAAGTCGGGCTACGCGGGCGTCGCGGTGCGGTTCTCCAAGACCAGCGACAACAAGTGGACCTACTACGACTGCTGGATCGACACCGCCGGCGAATACGGCTGTCGCGTGGACGTCCAGGACCAGTTCACGGATCTGGTTGCCGCGACGCAGTCGTCGGCGATCAAGTCCGGCCAGGTCAACCGGCTGGAACTGGACGTGAGCGGGACGACGCTCGACTTCTACATCAACGGCACGAAGGTCAACTCGTTCAGCGACAGCCACGTTCAGAGTGGGCAGGTCGGCCTGGAGGCCGGGTCCAGTAAGAGCGGCCCGGCCGGTGTCGTCTCGTTCGGGAACGTCGCGGCCGCGCCGGGACAGTAGTCGGGCACCACGAGCTCGAGCCACCCGAGTCATCGGCAGACGGGCCGCGGCTGACGCCGCGGCCCGTCGCTTTGGGTAGCCCGCTCCGGTCGGTGGGAGACCGGGCGGTGCGCCGCCTACCGGGAGCGCACCGCGCGCCCGACGGCGCCGCGCACCCGGCGGACGATCCCTGCTTCCTGTGCCGGTCGCCCGGCCGGCGCATCAAGGTGGCCGCGCAAATCGGCCAGCGCGCGGTGCTGGATCACGCACACGTTGTTCTCGCTCTTTCCGAGCGCCGCTGCCACCTCCCGCACCGAGAGGCCATCGATGAAGCGGAGCAGGATAACCTGCTGGCGCTCCGGCCGCAGCAGCATCACCGCGCGGCGCACCTCGTCGGCGGCGAGGCCACGCGTCAGCGCGTCCTCAGGGTCGTGTGCCGCCGGCTGCCGCGCCTCGAACTTCGGCACCGGCACCGGTACCTCGCGCCTCCGTCGGTGGTGGCTGATGGCCAGCCGGTCGCTGATCGTCAGCAGCCAGGCCAGAAAGGGCACGCCGCGCTCGTGGTAGCGCCCGATCGCCAGCCAGGCCTGCAGGAACGTCTGCTGCGCCAGATCCTCGGCGTCCGGGCGGCTCGCGGTTCGGTAGTAGCAGTGCCGGTAGACACGGTCGACGTAGCGGTCGTAGAGCTGGGCGAAGGCCTCCGCGTCACCGCGAATGGCCGCCGCGACCACGGAAGGCTCGTCGACAGACATCGGCAGCGTCCCGACGCCCGGGGCCTCCAGCGCCCCGGACGCCGTCAGTCCATACAGTGTCCGCACGCTAGTGTCCATGCCCGTTGTTGCCCTGACCGTTGTTTCCCTGGCCGTTACTGCCTTGCCCGTTGTTTCCCTGGCCGTTATTGCCCTGACTGTTGCTCCCCTGGCCGTTTCCATTCGAGCCGTTGCCGGACCCATTGCCGGTCGTTGGCGTCGTCCCGGTGGTCGTTCGCGTCGCAGCCGTCGCGGTCGCCGTGGCGTGCGCGTGGTTGTCGTGCGCCACCTGCCGCTGCTGCTGGCCGCGGTTGGTCGCCGTCGTGGTGGACGTCGCGGTGGCCGTGTCGGATGCCCCCGCATTGTCCTCGGTCACGCCCGGCGTCACGCCGGCCTGGCCCGCGGTGGTCGTCGTGCCGGTCGCGGTCGGCGTCGCGGGGCCGTTGTAGCCGTGGCCATGGTTGTCCTTCGCGACCTGGCGCACCATCTCGCCGTGGTTCTCACCCGGCACCGGCGTGCCGTGCGCGGCCGCGCTGACCGCGTCGCCGTGCCAGTCGGGGTCCGGCGTCGCGAACGCCATACCGGGGGTGGCACCGGGCGTGCCGAAGAAGGTCGCTTCATCCGGATCGACGTTTCCGCTGGCATGGCCGCCGACGGCGTGGCGGATACCGCTGGTGATCGTCGAGAGCGGGCCCGCTGCGGGGCCGTGTCCGGCGAAGGCGGGCATCGTCACCAGGCCGAACAGCAGCAGCGCCACACCGGACGCCGCCAGGCGCCGCGAGACTCGCGCGGTGGACGTGACCGGTCGGGCCTTCGAGCCGGCACCTCGATGTGCCGTCCGCCCGCGCATGCGGAACCCCGGCGTCGGTCTCGCCGCGGGGTCCGCGTCCAGCGCCTGAGCCGAGCGCTCGAGCGCGGCCCGGATCCGATCGAACTGCTCGTGCTGCTGAGTGGTCATCGCCATGCCTCTCCAGATTCCGAAAACTCCACCTGGTTAACGCGCTGGCGGACGGAACCTTACAGCCGGTCCGAGTACACCGAACCACCCGATGGTCCTGCCCGTGCCCACGTACCGGGTCTTGTTGAGCGACGACCGCTGGGATAGCCTGCTCGTCAGCCCGGGCGACGGCCGGCCGGGTTGGGGTTCGACGCGATGGGCCGCCCCGGACGCCGCCAGGTGGCGCGCATGGTTCGAGCCTGCGAGACTGCGACCTGAAACGGAGAGGACTGATCCATGGGCGAGGGAGTGCCCGCCGGCGACGGGCGAGCCGAACGCTACGACACGATCGTCGCCGGTGGCGAGGTCGTCGACCCCGGAGCCGGGATCTCCGGGCGCCACGACGTGGCGATCCGTGACGGGCGTGTCGTCGCGGTCGAGCCCGAGATCCCCGCGGGGCGCGCCGCGCGCGTGATCCACGCGGCCGGCCAGATCGTGACGCCCGGGCTGGTCGACCTGCACACTCACATCTACTGGGGAGCGACTTACTGGGGCATCGAGGCCGATCCGGTCGCGGCCCGCACCGGCGTCACGACCTGGCTCGACGTTGGCAGCTCCGGGGCCTACAACTGGCCCGGCTTCCGGCGCTACGCGGCGGAGGCCAGCCGCGCCCGCATCTTCGCCCTGCTGAACCTGTCGTCGATCGGCCTGGTGGCCCCCACCTTCGAGCTGTCCAACCTCGACTACTGCGACGTCGACCTCGCCACCCAGATCGTCGAGCTCAACCGCGACCTGATCCTGGGCATCAAGGCGCGCATCGACGCCGGCACCACGCGCGGCGTCGGCATCCGGCCGCTGGAGATGGCGCGCCAGCTCGCCGACCGGGTCGACCTGCCGCTCATGGTCCACATCGGCAACGGCCCGCCCAGCCTCGACGAGGTCGTGGCGCTGCTGCGACCGGGCGACATCCTGACCCACTGCTTTACCGGCGGGAACCATCGCATCGTCGGCGACGACGGCCGGCCGCGCGCCGACGTGCGCCGCCTGCACGCGGCGGGGCTCATCCTCGATATCGGCCACGGCACCGGGTCCTTCAGCTACGAGGTGGCCGAGGCCATGCTCGAGCAGGGGCTGGCGCCGGACGTCATCAGCAGCGACATCCACCAGCTCAGCGTCCAGGGGCCGATGTACGACCTGCCCACCACTCTCTCGAAGTTCCTCAACCTCGGCATGTCCCTGCCGGACGTGATCGAGCGCGCCACCGCGCGCCCGGCCCGGGCCATGCGCCGTCCCGACCTGGGCACGCTCCGCCCGGGGAGCGTCGCCGACCTGGCGCTCTTTCGCGTCGAGGAGGGGGAGTACACCTTCCGCGACGCCCAGATGGCCGCGCGCCACGGCGCGCGGCGACTGGTCAATACCATGACGCTGGTGGACGGCGAGGTCCTGCCGCGCCTGCCGGAGCGGCCGCGTCACGTTTGGGCCCTCCTGCCGGAGCACCAGCGCCCGGCCGGAGTCGACGAGCCGCGCTAGGCAGGGCGCGATACCGTTCCTCCCGGCAGCATGGGGGCTATCAACCGCACCTCCGTGGCGTGCAAGGGCGCGCGATTATGGTCTTCGCGGAGATCCCCGGGCACACCGGGCAAGCGCTCTCCCCTCTCCCAGCATTGGGAGAGGGGACGGGGGCTCACTGCCGGACAGTTTCAGCGGCATGAGGGGCCGAGCCAGCCGTCAGGCGTCCAGCGGAACAGGAGCGGCGGGAGGCGGCCGTGATCGTGGAGGTCGGCCAGCCAGCGGCGCCCCAAGCGGACCAGGCTGCGATCACGCCGATCGCTGCGGTCGTAGCGCCAGCGCAGCCCCCGGCGGACGACGCGCAGCCCGAGGGTTTCGGCCCACCAGAGCGCGAGGAAGAGGGCCAGCAGCAAGCGGTTGAGGCGCGCCCGCGCGGTGAGCTTGGTGTGGGCCAGATCCCAGCCGCGGCCTTTGCAGTCCTGGTAGGTGGCTTCACCGCGGACGCGGCGGCGGTACTCCCGCACCCGGTCGGGTCCGGCCGGCCGATCGGAGAGCAGCACCCAGGGTTCGCGGGCACCGCGCGCCCAGTGGATGGTGAGCTCGACTGTACGCCACCCTGCTGCCTGATAGCACGCGACCGTACCGGACCAGCGTTGCCCCGGACCGGTGACCAAGGACCAGAGCGGACAGCACGTGTCGTCGGCGAGGCGGATGATCGGGCTGGTCCGCGCGGTGGCGGTGACGCGCAGCACGAAGTGCCAGCCCAGGGCGCGACAGCGATCGATGAGGGCAGCGCTGGTGAGCCCCCGGTCAGCCAGCAGGGTCACGCCGGCGCCCGGCGGCAACGCCGGCTGGAGCGCCGCGGTCAGGTGACGCAGCACGGTGGCGAGGGAGGCGGGCCAGCGCTCAGCCATGGGCAGCGGATGCCAGGCCAGCGGGAGGATGCGTTTGTGCAGGACCAATCCGAGGAGGCACAGGGTCAGCCGGTCATCGAGCGGCGTCGGATCGAGCACCAGCAGCAGGTCCCGCCCGGCCCACCCGGCCAGCAACGGCGCCAGCAGCGCCGGCCAGAGGCGACCGACCGCGACGCGCGGGTTGGCCACCCAGCGGCGCAAGCGGCGCACCACGCTCAGGTCGCGGGCCGGCAGTGGCAGGCTGGCGGCCACGGCCGACAAGGTGACCCGGCCACTCCACAGCAGGCCCAGGCTCAGGCACGCCAGGACGGCCACCTGGGTGACGCGGACGCCGGGGAGGAGGGCACGGAGTTGCTGGTCCCACTCCTGCAACAACTGGCGACGGGTCTGCATGCAATGCCTCCTGTGGTCAGTCCGGTTCGCACATGGACCGATCGCCGCACAGGTAGTTCCATGCAGACCCAAACTGTCCGGCAGTGAGGGGGCCGGGGGTGAGGGCAGCACCTGTCCGGACTGTGCGTGCCGGTCGGCGGCGGACGAACCGCTGGCCGTCGTGTACGGGATTGATTCGTCAACGACCATCAGCCGGCTTCGTCGCACAGCGCGCGGTTCAGCCTCACGCGCCGGCCCGGCCTCCAGCTCGTCAGCGTCGGCGCCAGGCCTCGAACTCCGCCCGCGTTCCGGCGTCCGGCGGGTAGACACCCAGCAGGCTGGATCCTCCCTGGATCTTCTCCAGCACGAACGCTTCCAGCTCGTCCTGCTCCAGCGCGGCCAGCGCCACCTCCTCGGCCACCGCTCGCGGGATGGCGACGACGCCGTCGGCATCCCCGACCATCACGTCGCCCGGCATGACCAGCACCCCGGCGCAGCCGATCGGCACGTTCATGTCCGCCGGGTGGTAGCGGTTGCTGCTGTTCGCCCCGTGCCCGCCGCGCGCGTAGGACGGGATCTCGATCTCGCGGAAGCCCGTCACGTCGCGCAGCGCGCCGTCGGTCACGACACCGGTTGCCCCGCGCGCCAGCACCCGGCTCGCCAGAATGTTGCCCAGCGTGCCGGCCATCAGGTCACCGCTGGCGTCCATCACCAGCACGTCCTCGCGGCCGACCGCCTCGACCGCCAGCCGCTGCACGTTGGTGCGGTTGTCCACCGTGCCTCCCGAGTCGAGGTCCTCCCGCATCGGCACCCAGCGCAGCGTGAAGGCGTATCCAACCATGTGCAGGTCGGGCCGCAGCGCCGTCAGGCCGCCCAGGAAGGTGTTGCGGAAACCCCGCTTGATGAGCTGGCTGGTGAGCGTCGCGGTGCTCGCCTGGCGCAGCGCCGCGCGCGCCGCGTCGGACAGGTAGCCGGTGGGTCGGTCGTCCATGGGTCTGCCTCTCCCTCCCCGGCGGCCGCTCGGCCGCCAATAACCCGACCGTGAACGGTGCACGGCCGCGACCAATCGTAGACCAGGCGGCTCGCCGGATGAAGACCGCGGCGCGGCGGTGTGCCGCCGAGCAGAGTCACGACGGATTCACGGCGCCGGCCGGCAGCGGTTGGATCTGCCGAAAGGCCGGGGTCAGCAGCACGATGACGGGGATGAGCAGCGACAGCACCCCCACCACGCCGAACATGGCACGCGGGCTGAACCGCACCAGTGCCAGCCCCGCGAGGAGCGTGCTGAGTGGGCCACCCAGGCGCTGCAGCGCGAAGATCGCGCCGAAGGCCCGGCCGCGCACGCTCGCCGGGATCCGCTCCTGGTAGACCGTGTAGACCAGCGGGCTGATCGTCCCGCCCGCCATCCCTTCGACAAACAGCAGGCCGAGGCTGAGCGCCAGCACGGAGCTCACCGTCAGCAGCGCGAGGGCGGCGCCGGAGATGCCAAACGCGGCGACCAGGACCCATCGGCGCGGCCAGCGGTGACTGAACAATCCGAACCCGATGGTGCCGATCACAGCCCCCGCCCCGTCGGCCGCGACCATCGCGC
Source organism: Thermomicrobiaceae bacterium (assembly GCA_035532355.1). Classification (GTDB taxonomy): domain Bacteria; phylum Chloroflexota; class Chloroflexia; order Thermomicrobiales; family Thermomicrobiaceae; genus DASSZN01. The sequence continues at coordinate 7,510 of DATKRJ010000291.1, forward strand.
CCAACCCGAGCGCGCTGTGGAGCACGCGGTCGGCATACACCGGCAGCACCACGCCGAAGAGCGCCGAGCCGACCGCATTCACGAACGCCAGCAGCAGGGCGAATCCCAGGATCACGCCATGGCGACGGACGAACCGTACGCCGTCGAGGGTACCGGCCGGCGACGTCGACGCCGGCGGTCGGGCGGGACCCGCCCAAGCAACCAGCAATCCGATCGCCGCCGCTGAGATCCCGAAGCTCGCGGCGTCGACCCACAGCACCCGGCCGGCGGTGAAGACCGCGATCAGGATCCCACCCAGGAGCGAGCCGGTCAGCAGCGCGCCGTTCAGGATCGCGCGGTCGGCGGCGGTGGCGCGCTCCAGCCGGATCGCGCCGCGCGCGGCCAGGTCCGGCAGCAGGCTCTGGCGGGCGGCACTGCCGGGCGTGCTGAATGCCGTCGCCAGGAAGACTAGCCCGAGGAACTGCCAGAACGCGAGACCCATCGAGTAGTACAGCAGCGGGATCAGCGCGATCGCCGTCGCGCTCGCCAGATCGGCAGCCACGCTGGCGCGTTTGAACCCGACGCGGTCGACGACGACTCCGCCCAGCAGCGCCGCCACGACGTAGGACACGCCCTGCGTGGCGCCGGTCAGGCCGACCCGCGCCGCGCTGCCGGTCGTCTGCAGCACGAACCAGGGCAGGGCCAGCACCGTCAGCTGGCTGCCGACCAGCGAGACGCCGTTGGCCGCCAGCAGCGCCAGCAGCGGGAGCCGGCGGCTCCCGGACCCCGTGCCCGCATCCGGCAGCCAGTCCGCCGCCTGCTTGCGGGCCGGCTCAGCCACCTCGTCGTTCGTCGTCGCTAGCCTGCCCGCCGGGTCAGCCCCGCCACGGCGGCGTTGGCCACCGCGTCCAGCCGCAGGCGCCAGCGCTCGGGGTCGGTCCGGGCGTGCTGGTTCGACACGTAGGCCAGCGCGACGTCCTGCGCGGGATCGACGACCAGCGTGCAGCCGCTCGCCCCCGCGTGGCCGAAGGCACCCGGTGACGTCAGCTCGCCCGGTCCCAGCTGCGGGCCATGGCCGCGGATGATGAACCCCAGGCCCCAGGGGCGGATCACCTCGGCATCGAGCCCGACCACCGTGCCGACCACCCCGCCGCCCGTCTGATCCGTCGTCATCGTCCGGACGGTCGCCTCCGACAGGATGCGCCGCTCGCCGGCCGGGGCGAAGAGCAGCCCGAAGCGCAGCAGGTCTCGCGCCGAGGCCACCGTTCCGAAGGCCGGGTGCGCCAGCTCCAGCGCGTAGGGCGAGTTGTACATGGCGGCGTCGGTGCCCTCGGCCAGCGGTCCGACCACGTGGGCCAGCCGCGAGTACTCCGCGACGGGCGGCGGCATGAACGTGTCGCGCAGGTCACCCGGCTCGAGCACCAGCCGCCGGACCAGCTTCGGGAACGGCACCCCCGACGCCACCGACGCCATCCGCCCGGCGATGGCGATGCCGTAGTCGCTGTAGCTGAAGCGGGTTCCCGGCGCAAAGGCAAGCGGGTAGGTGTAGGCCTCGTCGACGATCTGCTCCAGCGCTGTGTGCCGCCGCAGCACCGCCTCCATCTCCGGCGACTCGTAGATCAGGCCCGACGTATGGGTCAGGAGGTGGCGTAGAGTCACCTGGTCCCGTCCGTCGCCGTCGAACGCGGGCAGGACGCTGCGCACGCTGGTCGAGAGCGTGAGGACGCCCTGCTCGACCAGCGCCATGACCGCGGCCGCGGTGTAGAGCTTGGAGATCGATGCCAGCGGCCAGAGCGTCCCCGGCACAGCCGGCTGCCCCGGGGCCGCCTCGCCCCAGTAGCCCTCGCCGACGATCTCGTCCCCGACCGCCGCCGCCAGCGCCGCGCCCCGTACCGCACCCCCACGGATGAAACCCTCGATCAAGCCGAAGACCGGCCCGAGCCGGTCCGTCGCGTCCCGTACCCCGCTCATCTCCCCCTCCGATCGTCCCCGAGATCCGCCGCCAGACGGTAGCCGATCGCCCGGCGAGCGGCAAGGCTCCCGGACGCACATCGAGTCAGGACCTCCGAGCCCGTGAATTATGTGCGGTGCGCGAGTATACTCGGCGGCATCGGAGCCAGTGGCGCAGCGTATGGTCTGCGCCGGATAGAGCGGTCTTGGTCTACGTCAGGCAGGGGGACAGTCGGCGCCTGCACGTGGTCCCGGGATTCGCTGTGGGAAGGGAAGGGCGTGGTGGTATCACGGTGGAGGTGGGCGGCTGTGCTGTCCGCCCTCGTCATAAGTCTGGGGCTCGCGCCCACGGTCGCCATGGCCATGCCGGTCGACCCGCTGGTGGGTCATTTCGGCACGTCCCAGCGCGTCTGCACCGACGCCGGGCCGGGCACCGCCAGCTGCACCGCCGAGGTGCGGACCGACCCCGCGGCCATGAGCGCCACGCCTGCCCGGGGCGGCATCAAGCCGAACGCCGTGGGCAACGGCGGCGCCTACGATCCGTCCTACCTCCAGTCGGCCTACAACGTCGCGAGCCTCGCGAAGTCGGCGGGTGGCGGGCAGACGGTGGCGATCGTCGACGCCTACGACGACCCCAACGTCGCCAAGGACCTGTCCTACTACCGCGCGTACTTCGGCCTGTCCGCCTGCACCACGAGCAGTGGCTGCTTTCGCAAGGTCAATCAGACCGGGGGCTCGCGCTACCCATCCCGCAACGTCGGCTGGGCCGAGGAGATCTCGCTCGACGTAGAGATGGTCAGTGCCATCTGCCCGAACTGCAAGATCCTGCTGGTCGAGGCCAGCTCCAGCTCCTTCTCGAACCTGCTGACGGCCGTCGACACCGCGGTCAAGAGCGGGGCGAAGTACGTCAGCATGAGCTGGGGCGCCGCTGAGTTCAGCGGCGAGACGGGCTACGACGGCCACTTCAACAACGCCGCGATCGCCTTCACCGTCGCCGCGGGCGATAGCGGCTACGGCGTCGACTATCCGGCCGCGTCCCCCTACGTCACCGCCGTCGGCGGGACCTCGCTCAACCAGGCGACGAACACCGGCACACGTAACGCGACCGAGACCGCCTGGAGCGGCACCGGCAGCGGCTGCAGCGCCTACGAGGCCAAGCCGGCATGGCAGACGGACGGCGGCTGCAGCGGGCGCACCGTCAATGACGTGTCGGCGGTCGCCGATCCGAACACCGGCGTGTGGGCCTACGACACCTACGGGCAGCACGGCTGGCTGATCTTCGGCGGCACCAGCGTGGCCACGCCGATCATCGCCAGCGTCTACGCGCTGGCTGGCAACGGCGCCACCGCACAGCACACGTACGCCAACACCCAATCGCTCAACGACGTTACTTCGGGGAGCGACGGCAGTTGCGGCACGGCCTATCTCTGCACGGCCGCGCCGAGCTACGACGGGCCGACCGGCAATGGCACCCCCAACGGGGACGGCGCGTTCTAGCCCGGCGCGCCGATTCATCCCCAGACATCCCGTTGCAGGAGGAGCCGGCCGGCTCCTCCCGCAACGTCTCCGCTCGCGCGGCGTCCCGGCGGCGGCCACCAGCCCGATCTGCCTCACCCGACGTAGCCACGATTTCCCAGCGGACTCGGGACGGAATGGCCAGCCGCCAGCCTCACCGTGGCGCGTTACCTGCGACAGTCGTGCGCGCAGGCTGGAGGCACCGCCATGGATCGCGTCTGGGTCGTCTCACGCACCGCGCAAGACACCTGCCTCATCGTCGGGGTGTTCAGTTCGGCGCTGTCCGCCCGCCGCTACGTGGATCGGATGTCCGACCGGGAGCAACTCTGGGAGGCGCCGCGTCCCGGACACCAGTATTGGACCAGCCGCGTCGGGTTCTACCGCTACCTGATCGAGGAGCACCCGGTGCGCCCGTCCGAGGCGTTCCCGGCCGACCTCGACGACCCCCAGCAACACGAGCGGATCCCGCGGCTCGATCAGCCTCGCTGAGCGTCCGCGACTCGCACGATCGCCGCGAGGCTGCGCGCCACGTCCGCCTCGGTCGTCGCCCAGGACGACACGCTGATCCGCATCGCGGCTCGCCCCTGCCACACCGTGCCCCCGGCCCAGCAGGTCCCGTCCTGCTGCACCCCCGCGATCACCCGGCGCGTGGTCGCGTCGTCTCCGA
>DATKRJ010000292.1:0-12508 GCA_035532355.1 Thermomicrobiaceae bacterium
ACGACGTTGCTGGGCCAGTCGCTCCGAGGATATTCGAATGGTTCTGCCGTCAGGTAGAGCAGGAGGGGAGGCCGCAGGAACATCTCGTTCACCGCGTTGAGCAGGGGTAACCCGAAGTCCCCGCGTACACGATTGAACTCGGGGAGCGTTGCCTTCTCGATGGCCCCGGCGACAATCGGTCGCAGCAGACCGTCGCGCAGGTGGCCCAGCGGGCCGCGAGCGGGCGGAAGTCCGGGTCCGAAAGGCGGCAGGTCGCGCGAGGGCAGGGCCAACGGGTAGGGGCAAAAGGCCGCCCATGGGCCTCCCCATCGTTCGGCGGCCGCGAGCGCTCCCCAGCTGTTGATGTCGACAAGGACCACGTCCGGATTTTCGACCTCGATCGCCTCGCGAAGATCGGCGCCGTCGTGCGGCGCGCGAGCGCAGAACACCTCAACGGCCATCGCCAGCGCGCGGCGCGGGTTTCCCGCCTGCCAGTCGTGGTGCGCGATAGCTTCGACGCGATCGGTGATCGGCGCGGCGTCGAAGTCGTGGTCGCGCATGAGCGGTAGCTGTGACTGGAGCGTGCGGACGGCGACGTCGTGCCCGCGCCGGTGCAGTTCGTCGAGGATCGGTGTGAGCGGGAAGAGGTGGCCGCGGGCGGGAGAGGTGTAAGCCAGTATCCGAGCCATTATTTGCCCTCCATGATCGGGTTGAGGAGCTCGATCAGCGCCAGCTCCGTATCGGACCGACTCAGCCGGGCGTCGCGGCGCAGGAGCTTCCACGTGTAGACGTCGCAAAGCGCGATGAATTGGGCCAGCCGTCGCTCTCGCTCTACTCCGGAGCGGCCTCGCAGAGCCGGGGCGAACACGCGCTCGCACCAGTCGCGGTGAACCGCGCGCCCAACGGCGGCGAACTGACTCAGTCGCGGGTCACGCTGCTCCTCCGCCAGCATTCTCAGCACGCGGTCGCCGAAGACCTCGTAGTGCTCCACGACAACCCGGACGGCAGCGACAACGTCCCCTACCGGCGCCGTATCCCGCTGCTGACGGATACGCTCCGACTCCCGCGACCCGGCGGCGATCATGAGCCCGTCTCGGCCTCCAAACCGGCGAATGACCGTCTGCACCGATACTCCCGCCCGGCGAGCGACCTCGTCGAGGGAGATCCGATCGGTCGGCTGCTCCCAGAACATCTCGATGGCGGCATCGAGGATTCGCTCCCCGGTGGCTTCCGCCGCCGCCGCGCGAGTGGTCATCCGGTATGGACGCCGACTTGGGGAATTCACAGTAACCATACTAACACGAATATTGGGCCCGGTCAAGCCGTGAGGTCTGGACTCAAGCGAGCACAGCGGCCGGGTCCCGTGTCCTGTGCTAGAGTGGCTCGGCCAGACCATGAAGTTCGAGCCGTCGCGCCGGCGCGCGACGCGGAGAGCCACGGGAGGGAAGTGCCAGGATGTCCGCAACGACCCCGGTCGTACCGGGCAAGGGACAGCGCCACGAAGGTGAGTTGACGCCGGATCTACCGCTGCTCCGGCAGCACCGCTGGCCGTACGTGACGATCAACGGTCGGCACGACGGACCCAACGTCACGATCATCGGCGGAATCCACGGCTGCGAGTACGTCTCGATCCGGGCGGCGGTGAGGCTCGCCAGGGAGCTGGATCCGGAGGAGGTGTACGGGCAGGTGCTGGTTGTCCCCATCGTCAATGTCCAGGCGTTTTGGGAGCGCACGGCATTCGTCAACCCGTTCGACGGCAAGAACCCGAATCGAGTCTTCCCTGGGCTGGCGAACGGCACGTTCAGCGAGCAGCTCGCGTACTTCACTTTCGAGACGCTCATCAAAGGGCGAGACGGCTTCATCGATCTGCACGGGGGCGACATCGTCGAGGCGCTGATTCCATTCTCCATCTACTCGGCCGACGCGGCGCCCGAGGTGAGCCAGCGCTCCAGGGAGATGGCGGAGGCGTTCGGCCTGCCGTACACGATCGCGCGACGAGAGGAGCCCGGAGCTCTGGCCGGGATGACACAGCTCGCGGCGGCCCGGGCAGGGACGCCCGGACTGATCGCGGAGGCGGGCGGGATCGGCCAGCTCACTCAGGACGACGTCCAGTTGCTGGTCGACGGCTCCCGAAGAGCGTTGCAGGTCGTCGGCACGCTCGCGGGAACGCCGTCGTCGCCGGGGACGCGCATGCTGGACCACTTCAACTGGCTCTACTCCAGGGAGGGCGGCTTCTGGATCTCCGAGGTGCTCCCAGGGGACGAAGTGAAGCCCGGTCAGCGGCTTGGTCAGATTCTGAGCCTGCTCGGCGAGCCCCTCGAGGTCGTCCACGCGGACGTCGGCGGTGTCGTGATCTTCCGCACCACCAGCGCCGCGGTGAAACCGGGCGGCCTGCTGCTCGGTATCGGAGTCTGACGCGGCCTCTCAACGACAGGAGATCACGATGGGTCCAGGCGAAGTTCTGATCGAGCGCATGAGCTGGACCGACGTGCGCGACGCCATGGCGGCAGGCTCCAGGACAGTCATCCTCCCGGTCGCGGCGATGGAGCAGCACGGGCCGCACATGGCGATCGGCACCGACACCTTCCTCGGCTATGAGACCTCGGAGCGGCTGGCCCGGGCGCTGGGTGATGCGCTGGTAGCGCCGGCCATCAGCATCGGCTACTCGGTCGGTCACCTGCCGATGCCGGGCACGGTGACAATCGCCGAGGAAACGCTGGCACAGGTCATCACTGAGGTCGTCGACTCGTTGATCCATCACGGGTTCACCGACGTGGTGCTGCTGTCCAGCCATGGCGGGAACTACGGCGCCCTCAACATGGCGGTGCCAGGACTGCGGGCGCGCCATCCGGCGGTGCGAATCCACACGCGCACGTCTTTCGACAGCAGCATGGAGGCCAGGGCGGCGCTGCTCGACGAGCTGGGGCTGGACGCGGCGCGAGTCGGGGTCCACGCGGCGCAGGGAGAGACGTCGATGATGCTGGCCTGTCACCCCAACCTGGTCGACATGAGCCGCGCGGTTGAGGGATTTACGGGCGACGCCTCGATCCGCTGGCGCGCCAAGGTGCCACCACCCATGGACGAAATGAGCCCAACAGGCATCCTGGGTGACGCCCGGAACTCCTCGGTTGAGCTGGGCGAGCGCTTCCTGGACAGCAATGTCCAGGAGTGGGTGAGCGCGATACGGTCCGGCGAGCTGCTGAATTGATGCGGTTGGCGGCGGGACATCCCGCAGTGGGAGAGCGAGGGTTGGCATGCGCCTGATCATTCGGACCGATCGGTTGTTTGACGGCAGCGGCGGCGCGCCGGAGCGAGCCGAGGTGGTGGTGGACGGCGAGCGAATCGTGGAGGTCCATCGGGGCGACGGGACGCTCGCGCTGGAAGGCGACCAGGTGGTCGACCTGCCGGGCGGCACTTTGCTCCCCGGCCTTATCGACGCGCACGTGCATATCGTCGGCAGCGGTGACCCGGGCGACTCGGCCTTTGGCGTTGGCGACCTGCTGAACTCCATCCCGACGGTCACGTTGAACTGCCTGCGCAACGCCCAGCGCGACCTCGAGGCCGGGTTCACGACCGTGCGCGACGCCGCCTGCCGGCACTACGCGGACATCGCGCTGCGCGACGCCATCAATCGCGGCGAGCTGCGGGGGCCGCGGATCTGGGCCTGCGGGCTGGGGATCACCTCGACCTCCGGTCATATGGACCGGGAGAAGATCCTGCCGCCGCACGTGTCGCTGCCGGGGCCGACCGCCGTAGCGGATAGCCCCGACGAGGCGCGGCGCGCCGTGCGCCAGAACCTGCGCTACGACGTCGACTTCATCAAATTCAATGCAACCCTGACCGAGCACGTGCGCCGCTATCGTGGCTACTGCGCGCCCGAGATGACCGCCGAGACGATGCGGGCGCTCATCGAGGAGTCGCACTGGCACGGCCGGACCGTGACCGCCCACTGCTACGGTGGGGACGGCGCGAGCTGGGCGCTGGACGCCGGCATCGACGGCATCGAGCACGGCTTCTACCTCACGGACGAGCAACTGGATCAGATGGCCCGACAGGGCACGGTCCTCTGCCCGACGCTGAGCGTCGTCGGGCGCTTTCGCGAGATGGGTGCCCGGGCGCTCCCAGCCGGAACCCCGAACCTGGAGTCGTGGCGCCAGAAGGCTATCGCCAACGCGTGGAAGACGGCCGGTCGGGCGCGCGAACTGGGCGTGAAAATCATCTGCGGCACCGACGCCGCGATGCCCTTCGTGACGCACGGCGGCAACGCCTACGAGCTGGAGATGCTGGTCGAGGCCGGTCTGTCCCCTGGTGAGGCACTCGTCGCGGCGACCTCGGGCGCGGCGGACGGCATCAACTTCCCGGAGGTCGGGAAGGTCGAGGCCGGCCGTTTCGCCGACCTGGTGTGGGTCGACGGCGACCCGCTGGCCGACGTGCGAGTTCTGCAGCAGCGCGAGCGTATCGCGCTCGTAGTCAAGGGTGGCGAGATTGTGGCGGATCGGCGCGCCCGGTTCGCCGCCAGCGTGGTCGCCTGAATCGCAACACGGGAGGCTTCATGCGAGTAACGATCATCGGGGCGGGCGCCATCGGCGGGACGGCGGGGGCGTTCCTTCACCGTGCCGGCCACGACGTCACACTGGTCGATCGCGATGCCGCGCACGTGGCGGCGATCAACCGGAACGGGCTGTACATCGACGGCGTCGAGGAATTGACCGAACGCGTGCCGGCGATCGAGACGTCTGAGCTCCCAGCGCTGGTCGCGCGGAGCGGGCCGCTCGGCATGGTCATCCTGGCGGTCAAGGCGATGGACACCGACACCGCGGCGGAACTGGTCCGGCCGTACATGGCCGACGACGGGTTCATCGTGTCGTACCAGAACGGGCTCAACGAGGAGCGGCTCGCTCGGATCGTCGAGCCACGGCGGGTTATCGGCGCTTTCATCCACTTCGGCGCGGATCTGTGGGAGCCGGGTCATATCCGACTCTCGAACCGCGTCAAGACCTACATCAGCGAGCTGGACGGGCGGGACACGCCGCGCATCCACGAGGTCGCCGGCGTGCTGTCGGCGATCACCCCGGTGGAGATCACCGACAACCTCGAGGGCTACCTGTGGGGCAAGCTGTGCTATGCCGCGCTGGGGTTCGCTGTCTCGATCGTGGACGCCCCGGTCGATGAGGTGATCGTGGACCCGGATGCACGCGTCGCCATCCGAGCAGTGGTGGCCGAGGTGCTGGACGTGGCGAAGGCGCAGGGGATCCGGCTGGAGAACATCCACGGTTTCGAGCCGAGGCTGTTCGACCGGGACGATCCGGACCGCGTCGCCAGGACCGACGCGCTGTTCGACCGCTGGGCCGAGGACGGCAAGCACGCGGTCAAGCGGCACATGGGGATTCACCGCGACATCAAGGTGCGGAAGCGCCGCACGGAGGTCGACTTCCACGTTGGTCCGGTCGTCGAGCGCGGACGCGGGCTCGGAGTTCCCACACCGCTCCTGGAGCTGCTCGTCGAGCAGGTCCACCAGGTAGAGAGTGGCCAGCGGCCGCAGGACTGGTCGACCATCCATGAGCTGGCGGCCGCGGCGCGGCGGCAGGAGGCGGCGGCCGGGGCGTAGCCTCGGCTAGCGGTGCGCGGCAACGCCAACCTGCTCGCACATGTCGAGCACTGGACAGCTCGAGCAGCGCGGAAGCTGCCCCGTACAGACGTGCTTGCCGAATGGCACCAGCAGCCGGTTGATCTCCACCCAGTAGCGCTCGGGCAGCGTGGCCTCCAGGGCCGCCATGGTCTGCTCTGGCGTGCGCTCGTGGACATATCCCCACCGGTTGGTGACGCGGTGCACGTGCACGTCGACACTGATGCGCGCCTGGCCGCAGGCGATACCGAGCGCGAGGTTGGCACACTTCGGACCGACGCCGCTGAATGAGCGCAGGATCGATTCATCGCACGGGAGGCTGCCGCCGAACTCCTCCTCGGCCCTGCGCGCGATCTCCAGGATCTGGCGCGCCTTGGCCTCGTGGAACGAGGACGTACCGATCAGCCGGTCGATCTCGTCGACACCCAAACACGCGATGTCGGCGGGAGTCGAAGCCGCCGCGAAGAGCCTGCGCGCGGTGGGTAGCGTCACCTCGTCCCGCGTGCGCACCGAGATGAGGCAGGCAACCACCTGCTGGAACACGTTGTCGAACCCGTCTCCGGCGAGCTCGAACAGCGCCGCCTTCGGGTACGGGTCGACGGCGTGCCGGACCGCGATCAACGCGGCGTCGATGTCGAACGGGACTCTATTCGCCGGCTTGGTCCGCGCGGCGCCGGAGCCGCTCCTGTTGCCGCCCATGGGTGCCTCCTCCCTTTGCAGAACCGCGCTCCGTGCCCAAGTGCCCTGCCGCGACACCGCATGGGATGGACCGCAGGATGGCGGGAGCGGTAAGCGCGACGGGCGTGGCCTCGACGAGGTGCTGGAGCCCCGTACTGGGCGGATCCCGTCGACACGGAAGCCGGCGGAGCCCAGCAACTCGGCAACGATGATCGTCGGGGAAGACGATGCTGCATTGACTGCGTCCGCCGGGCTCGCGGAGTGCGAGCTGGCGCATGCATGACACCTCCTCGTCGCGATCCGGTCAACGGCGCTCAGCCCGTGGAAGTGGGGCCGGCCGATTCGGCCCGGTTCGCCGGATCCGCGCGTCTGTCACTCGCGGTGGCGGACAGAGCCCCTAGACGAGTCCCAACCGGCGCCTGGTGCCGCGACGGGAACCTCCACCGTAGCGCGAGCGCGTCGCGACAAGATCGCCGACAAGCCCAGGCGAGCCGGAACGCGACGACCTTCCCCGGCCGCATGTCCCGCAGGTGTGTCCGGCTCGATGCTATTCCGTGCGCAAAGCGTTGGGCCGTGTCCGGCCACCGCTACACGTTGACCCAATCCTGGTAGACGTAACTGTCGAGAACCGTTACGCCGAAGCGCGGGTGACGTAGACCGCCACGTGATCCTTGCTGATGAAGTGCCCCCGCACCGAGAGCAAATAGACCGCGAGATCGGTGTGTGCGATGCCGGTGACGACACGTCGGTCGCTAGGTCCGGTGGCGCGGATGGCTGCGACACGGCGACGCCGGCGATCTGCCGCCGCTGCTAGCCATCGTCACCGGCCGGCAGTGTCTCGTCCGTATCGGGTATCCGTGGCGCGGCTGGAGCCCGATGGAGCGCCCAGCTCAGCAGTGGCGTAAGGAGGAGAGCCGCAAGGGCCACCAGCGAGAGCGAGCGGGCGACGGAGCGAATCGGCGTGTCGACGAACGCGAGTTGCACCAGATGGCGCCCCGGAGACAGCGCAAATTGCATCGTGCCGTCGGCGCCACCGAACTGCAGCAGTTGCGGAGCCCCATCCACCCACAGAGACCAACCCGGGAAATAGTAGGTGTTCACGCGGATCTGCGCCGCCTGCATGACCTCGACGTCGAATCGATAGGACGAAGCCGCGAGCTCCTGGGAGAGCAGGCGGGCACTGCCAGAGAGCATGGTCAGCCGCTGAGTCACGGGGGCGGCCGGCTGAGTGCTCACCCAGACTGGTTGGTACTCGCGGGCCGTCGTGACCGCCACATCATGCGACGCCACTGTCGACGGTGTGTAGTCCTGCTCGATGACCCTGAGGTCGGACTGCGGATGGGCGATGAGTAGGCCGCCGACCACCAGGATTCCCAGCAGCGTGGCCGTCAGCGCGTTCCGCAGTTGGGGACTTCTGTCCACCAGTGCCACCGCCGCCCCAGCCACGAAGGCGGTGCCGAACGCGACCAGAGCAAGGAACCGCCAGGGGAACTGGAGATATGGGAGGAGCGGCACCCGGTCCCACAGCCACTGCGTCTGGAACGTCGTCAGTAGCGCGGCGACGACGCTGAGGACGAGGGCGAAGCCGACCGCGGCCGCGGTAGCTGGCGATCGCTGCCGAATCTGCGGAAGGAAAAACGCCGCGACCACGGCAAGTGCCAGGTAGGCGGGGCCGATGGCGAAGCTCATGCCATCCGTTGGCCCGGGAACCGACAGGCCGTAGCCCCAGGGCGAGTAGAGCAGCTGGAACAGGTAGACGAAATGATTGTGGTAGTTGAGTGAGCCCTGGAGCAACCGTCCGACCTGCACGAACTGCTTCTCGCCCAGCGCCGGAACCCAGAAGAATGCCGCCAAACCAACACCGATCATCAGCGCCCAGGCACCGCGTCCGAGCACGCTCCACGACCGACGGTGCAGCGCCTGCCACAGGGCGAGCGCGGAGAAGGCTGGCACGGCTATCAACGCCACGCTGCTGCTGCTCAGGAGGAGCGCCGCGAGCGAGACGGTGGCGAGCGTGAGCCAGCGAACGCCGTCGCGCTCGGCGAAGCGCCATATCCCAAGGAAGATCAGCGGGAGGAAAGCGAAGGCCGCGAAGTCGGCCAGGGCGTGGCGTACGTAGAGCGCCACCAGCACGTACGGGGCAAAGACGTAGGCGGTAGCCGACACCAGCCCGCCGTGCCGTCCGAAGTAGCTCGCGGCGAGCGCGTACATTCCCAGGGACGCGGTCAGGAGCAACGCGAAACTGGCGAGATCCTCCGCGGCGACGAAGTTCGCTCCAAGGGCGTGAAAGGCGGCGGTGAGGTAGTAGATCATGGGCGGATTGAAGCTGAAGAAGGGCTCGCCGTGCCCGGCGCTCAGGTCCGGCGCCCACCGCGGAAACCACTGTCCCGAGGCGAGCAAGCTGAAGAACTCCTCGCTGCGCGGGAGGTATTCCAGTGCGTCGTGCCCGGACATTGCTGCGAACCTGAAGAGCGGCAGCCCCGCCAGCAGCGCGGCCGCCGCCGCTCCGGCGGCGCAGGGCAGCTGCGCGATGAGTGGTCGAGCTCGCCGCTGAAGCGTCGACCAGCGCTGCTGTGCCAGTACATTGATGGACCTCGACCCCGCGCGGCTGTGCAGCGAGCCGTAGACACGCGCCAGCACCGATCCAAGCGCGTCACGTCGCCGCTCCGCGAGGCCGGCGCCGACGAGCGCAAGCAGGTCCAGCACTGCGAGGATGCCGCGCAGCGGGCCAGGATCGTAGGTCAGCCGGACCATGTGGTCGCCTGCAGGCACCGGGACGCCGATGTAGCTCGGCATCAGCATACTCGTCGACGTCGTGACCCCGTCGATTGACGCATGCCAGCCGGGATCGTAGGTGACCTTGAGGAGCAATGTTGCCGGCACGTCCAGGCTCACCTGAGCGGCGTACGTGCCGGTGCCCACCGTCTCGCTCACGATACGGCCGGGTGAAGTCGGGACCGCCGGTTTCGCGGCGGCGATGATGGCAGGCGCGGACGCCAGCGCGACCGCACCCGAAGTGGTCGAGGACGTTCCGGCGACGGACACCCGGGGGTAGTCGACGCTCTGAGGAAGCGAACTCGAGAGCCAGCGCGCCGCGGCCGGATAGACTTGGCTGCTCGACCCGCTGAAGCTCCGCGTCGACTGGACCAGCTCGAAGTAGCCGCTGGTCTCAACCTCGTAGAGACGCACCTGACCGAAGCCGCCGATGAGGCGGGCGAAGCGCGGCATGGGATGACCGGCAGGCGCGACGACGTAGCGCACGTCGAAGACGTCGTAGTCGGAGGCGCGCTGGTCGTTGAAGAGAACCTCGACGTCGGAGTTGAGCGAGAGTGCGTGGTAGAGATAGCCGAGCATATCGAAGCCGGAGGACTGCAACAGCGCGTAAATGGGGACGGATCCGACGACGAATTCCTGACCCCAGTTGGTCGGCAGCCCGGCGTAGACGCGGCCGGGAGGAAGCGAGCGTAGCATCTGCTGAAGCGCGGTCAGGTCGGCCTGCTGAGAGTCGACGGCCTGTTGCGTTTGCGCCATCCAGAGGGCGTTCCGCGTCAGGTAGTCGACGCGGTCGTGATACACCGGGGCCAGCAGCAGCACCGTGGCCACGGCTACGATCACGATCGACGGCGCGGCGCGGCGAGAGAGCGCCCACTGCCAGGGCGCGGCGAGTCCGACGCCGATCAGCAGAATCGCGCCGACGTCGACTCCCTCGATCAGCCGGTGGAACTGGAGGTCTCGACTGAGCGGCAGCAGGTCCAGCAGATGCCCCCAGGTCGGGCGGCCGAAGTACAGCGCCAGCCACAGCCCGGTGATGACCAGCGGGATGCGGTAACGGGCATCGCGCCAGCGCCAGACTGCGACGATGATGCCGACCCCAAACAGGATCGTCAGAGAGGGGAAGCGGCCGTAGTCCAGCAGGTCACCCCGCACGAAGTTGCCGAGGACCCAGCGGGCGCCGAACGAGTCGTACTTCGTGGTGAGTTCCCAGACACTCCGGTTCATGTAGGCGTGCTCGAGCAGGAACGGGACGAGGAAGTAGGAAGTCGCGAGCGCCATCAGAGTCAGGCAGGCAGCGAGGCGGCGGCCGACGATGAGCAAACGCTGGCCAACGCTGCCGTGTGGGAGCGCCGTCACAGCTACAATGGCCAGCGCGCAGATCGAGCCGAGAGCAAGGTAGCCGAGGACGAGGTGGCAGAGGAGGGTGGCGCTGAGCAGCAGCGCGCTCCAGACGTAGCCGCGGCCCTCCCGCAGCGTCACGTAGGTCTGTGCGATGGCTGGCGGCAACAGGACCATGCCCCAGAGCTCGGTGTAGAGCCCGAACCCGCCCCACACGTAGCTGGAAAAGTCGAACCCGTAGAGACCGTTGGTCGCCAGGAGCGACGAGACCAGAGCGGCGAACCCGGCGGCCAGGAAGGGGAAGCGCAGACGCCGCATCGACCAGTAGACCGAGATAGGGAACGCGGCCAGCAGCAGGTATCGGGTCCAGTCGAGCAGGTCGGCCATGGTCACGGCCGACGGCATTACCAGATGCACGACGGCCAGCACGACGTACGGAAGGTGCTGGTAGTGGCGGAACAGCGCGTAGCCCATGCCGATGGTCGCCAGCCAGGGATCGGTCGGATCGTGGCCGGCAGCGAGCGCGCCGGCGGCTTGATTGGCGGCAATCAGGTGGAGAACCTCGTCGTTCAGGCGCGGGACGCGGATCAGGACCTCGGGCAGGAGGAAGACGAGGTCGAAGGCGACCGCGACCGCGACTGCCAGGTACGCGAGCATCTGCTCGATGCCGAGATGGATTTCGGCGGACCCGGAGAGTTCTTCCCGCGGGACTTCGGTCGGGTCGACACCGGACTCAGCCTCTTCCACCCCGGCCTCACATATACGCGCCCAGTGCTATCGGCGATGGCTGGGAGGATCTGGCGATCGTTGCCGAACCTCTGCCACAGGGTGACCATGCCTGATGGTCGTCTTCGGCGCGGCGTGGCGCCGGCACTGTCCGTCTCCGCCATTACACCTGTTCGGCCACATACCGGACGACGCAGCCCCGTTTTCGATCGCAGACGCGCGAGGAGTATCGCACGCGTCGGCGACTCCGCGCAGCCGGACGACCGGTTGAGACGCCAGTCGCGACAGCCCGTCCTCGTCGACGCCGAGTTGACGATGGGCGACGGCTGCCCCTCATGCTCCACCAGTCTCGACCGGCTGCCGGGATCGGGTGACGGATGACCACCGGGGATGCGCGCCCGGCTCGCCGGCCGCTGGCGGCCCTCATCGCGGCCGACTGCCTGTCTCGGCTCGGCTCCGCGTTGACGGCCACCGCAATTCCCTGGTTCGTGCTCGTCACGACGGGCAGCGTCGCCCGAACGGGCGTGACCGTGTTTGCGCAGGGGGTTGGGGTGGTCTGCGCGCTCCTGTTCGGTGGCGCAATCGTCGACCGTGTCCCTCCACGCCGGGCCAGCATGATAGCGGACCTTGCGGCGGGGACCGCCGTTACTCTCGTCCCGCTGGCAGCATCCACCGTTGGTCTCGCGTTCTGGCAGTTGCTCCTGCTGGTATTCGCCGCGGCACTGCTTGACACCCCGGCTCAGGTCGCACGGTACAGCGCACTGCCGGACCTGGCGAGGGCTGCCGGCGTGCGATTCGAACGCGCTAACGCGATCTTCGATGCGTGTCTCACCGCGTCGGCACTCGTGGGACCAGCTCTGGCAGGAACCCTGATCGCGGTGGTAGGCGCCGTAAACGTCGTGTGGCTGGACGGACTCTCGTACGGCATGTCCGCGCTCTTAATGGTCGGGGTGCCATGGGTCGTGAGCGGGACGGCGTGCACCGATGTGGCCGGGCGATACCACCAGCGCTTGATCGGCGCGCTCCGCTGGCTGCGGCAAGAGCCGGTGCTCTTTCCGCTGGTGGTCATCTTTGCGGTGATGAACCTGGCGATTGGGCCGATCGAGGCACCGATTCTTCCGGTCTACGCCCGTGAGGTGTTCCGGAGTCCTGTCGCGCTGGGGTTCATGGCATCGGCTGGCGCGGTCGGGGGACTCGCGGGCAACGCGCTGTTCGCCGTGTTCGGCCACCGCGTCCCGCGACGAACAGCGTTCGCGGCGGGGTTCGTGACGGTGCCGCTGGCGGTGACACTGCTCGCGTTCCGGCCACCCCTCCCGGCGGCATTGCTCGTACTGGGAGTCATGGGGACGGGCTTGAGCGTGACGAATCTGCTGGAGTACACGATCT
>DATKRJ010000293.1:0-3810 GCA_035532355.1 Thermomicrobiaceae bacterium
CCGGGCACTCGACGCCCGCCGCCAGGCCAGCGAGGAGCGCCTCCAGATGGCCCGCGATCTCCACGACATGATCGGCCACAACATCTCGCTCATCAACGTCCAAGCCGGCGTCGGTCTCGACCTCATGGATACCCAGCCCGAACAGGCCCGCGCTGCGCTCACCGCCATCAAGGCGGTCTCCAAAGACGCCCTCGACGAGCTGCGGACCATGCTCGCCGCCCTCCGCCAAGCCGACGAGGACGCTCCCCGTACCCCCGCCCCCGGATTGGAACGTCTCGACGAGCTCGTGGAGGCGACCCGCGCCGCGGGGATCTCAGTCACCGTGCAAGTCGTGGGCGAACGCCAGGTGCTGCCCGCGGCGGTCGACCTCGCCGCCTACCGCATCGTCCAGGAGTCCCTCACCAACGTGGCCCGTCACGCCGGCCCAGCGACGGCCACCGTGCGCCTCGCCTACCGGGCCGACGCGCTCGACATCGCGATCGAGGACGACGGCTGTGCCCCGACCGCGAACGGCGCGTCCCCGCCGGGGACCGGCACCGGGATCGCCGGCATGCGCGAGCGCGCCGGCGCCCTCGGCGGCCGACTGCAGGCTGGTCCCCGGTCAGGTGAAGGCTTCGCCGTGACCGCCCATCTCCCGATCGGAGGTCAGCCATGATCCGCGTCCTGCTCGCCGACGACCAGGCCCTCGTGCGCGGCGGGTTCAGGTCCCTGCTCGACGCCCGGGACGACATCGAAGTCGTCGGCGAGGCATCCGACGGCAACGAGGCGGTCGCGCTCACCAAGCGGCTCACGCCCGACGTGGTCCTCATGGACATCCGCATGCCCGATCTCGACGGCCTGGAAGCCACCCGCCAGATTGCCACCGATCCCCGCCTCGCCGCGGTGCGCATCATCATCCTCACCACCTTCGGCCTTGACGAGTACCTCTTCGACGCGCTCCGATACGGGGCCAGTGGCTTCCTCGTCAAGGACACCGAGCCCGCTGACCTCGTCACCGCGATCCGGGTGGTGGCGGCCGGCGACTCGCTCATCTCGCCGGGCATGACCCGCCGGCTCATCGAGGAGTTCGCCACCCGAGCCAAGCCATCGCGGCCCGCCAAGGAGCTGGCCGTGCTCACCGACCGCGAGCGCGAAGTGCTCTGCCTGATCGCTGGCGGACTCACCAACGACGAGATCGCCAAGCAGCTCTACATGAGCCCGGCTACCGCCCGGACCCATGTCAGCCGAACCATGACCAAGCTCGGCGCCCGCGA
This sequence comes from Thermomicrobiaceae bacterium, assembly GCA_035532355.1. GTDB lineage: Bacteria > Chloroflexota > Chloroflexia > Thermomicrobiales > Thermomicrobiaceae > DASSZN01. Next base: position 1,254 of record DATKRJ010000293.1, read on the forward strand.
CCGCACCCAGCTCGTGGTACTCGCTTACGAGACTGGCCTCGTCCGCCCCGGATGGCTCACGTGACCAGCCACCCGCTCGCGTCGCGCCACCCTGCATATGCTGCATCCGCAAGGGCTGCGTAGGTCCCCATAAACCACAAGCCGCCGACCCAAAACTGCTGGTCGGCGGCTTGCGCGTAACCAAAGAGGGCGCGAAATCGCAAACCCTTGGTGGCGGGGGCTACACGTGAACCCGCGACCCAGGGAGTGACGAGCAACGCCGACGGTCAAACCTGATCAAGCGGGCTGCTACCGGCGACTGGCCGTAGCGTGTCTGCCAGTTCCATCCGCCGTGCTAGGGCACTATCCTAGCTCCAGGCAGTGAATATCTCGCGTCTTCGGACGCCGCACCTGACTCAGCCGGTTGCCATCTCTCTCTGGACTGCCATCTCTCTCTGGACTGCCATCCCGCAACTGACGCTTCGCGCGTCTGACCAGAGGGAGTCCGCCATGATCTTCGCCGCCAGTTGGGCGATCAGTGTCCGCCTCTACAGCTTGTTGCAGCGGTTTGCGCCCAGCAACATCGTCATCCGCCGGGTCCATACCCGCAGCGGGATCAAGTGGGGGCCGCTTGTTGGCTTCGCCGGCATCCTTGTCTACGGCCTACTGATGGTGGCCACGGCGACCGTCGTACGTGGCGGCGGGCCGGGCTGGGTCAACCTGTTCGTTCTCGTTGGCTTCTGGAACACGGTCCGCTTCGCCGTCCTGATCCCTGCCTCGACCGTCCGGCTGCTGCGGGTCCGCCACCAGGAAAAGGCTCAGCTGCGCGACTGGCAGCGGACCCCCGCGGCCGACCTCGCTCCGGCCGACCGGGACCGCATGGACGCTCCTGTCCCAGCCTCATGAGCGCCGGCGACCCATCGCCGACCGAACTGCCGGCGGTCTCCTACATTCGCGTCGCCTCCGCCGACCCCAATAACGCTGCAAGCGCCATCGAGTCGCAGCGAGCGCAGATCGCGCTCGCCGCCCAGCGTCTCGGGCTGCGCCTGGTCGACGAGTTCGTTGACATCGGCTACTCGGGGATGAGCATGAACCGCCCCGGCCTGCGCCGCCTGCTCGACCACGTCGCCGCCCACTAGGTCGGGCTACTGCATCGTCGCCACCCTGGACCGGTTCTCCCGGCGCCCGGAGGACGCCGCCGACATCGACCAAGCCCTCTCCGACGCCCTCGTCGCCATCGTGGTCGCCGCTGACCACACCGGCCACGCCCCGCACTGACGGACGCGTACTGGTCACGACGCCTGCGCCCCCGCCGCGACCCGCCCGCGAGGACGCACCAACTCTCGCCCGCCCGGTTGGCCGGCTGGTCACGATGCCAGCCTCCCGGCTCACGATGCCAGTCTCCCGGCCGCGACCAGTCCGCGGGGACGCACCGGCACAGCCCGCTTGTCCAGCATTCGCCGGACCGTCTTGTCCGCCAGGTCCAAGTGGCGACCAACAGCGCGAAGTGACCAGCCCTGCTCGTAGAGGCGGACTGCCTTGTCGATCTGCGCCTGGGTCAACTGGCCGCGGGTCTTGCCCGCCCGAGCGACATGCGCCGAGACCGTCGTGCGATGGATGCCGTAGACCCGTGCCAGCTCTCCGACACGCCCGCCGGCTTCGTAGTCGGCCACCAGTGCCTCGACCTCCGCGGGTGACAGGCGGCGCTGCACGTGGCGCAGCTCTCGGACGTTCGGACCTCGCGCATCCTCAAACACCGGGTCAGTCCGCACCTCGCCGGTCTTGCCGACACGTTGGAGGAGCCCCCTGCGGGTTGTCGGGGATGCCGGCCGCGGGCCAGGTGCGCAGTGCCCGCTCGAAGGCGTCAGCGAGCGCATCCTCAGCGAGCGCGATGTCCCGTGTCGACGCCGCGAGCAACGCCACGAGCCGGCCGTACGACGCCCGCGCAACGCGCTCGGTGGCCGCGCCGGCCTCGCGGTCTGTCACTTGACCGGCTGTGCGCCCTGCCATGAGCCGTCCACGTAGCGGGTCGCGGTCGGTCGGATCGCGACGTGACCCCACGACACCGAAGGTGCCCGCCTCGCCCACTCGATCGCGGCGTCGAGGTCCGGGACATCGATGACGAACGTGCCGCCGAGCCCGGCGGCAGCCCGCCGGTTACGAACACGGCTTTGGCACGCGCTCCAGCACCATGTCCCGGCTAGTCGGCGCCAGTGCGCCAGAACGCCGTCTTTCTGCGGGCCTCTCGTACTGATCGCCCTCAGATCAGGCGCGGAGAGCGGCGTCGAGATCGCGGATGAACTCGCCCACGCGCCCGCCTCCGGGAGGTGCGGCGGGCAGACGGCCAAGTACCGCGGAGACCGCTGGTGGTGCGTGATGACGCGCCCATTCAAGGGTCCCCGCAGTGACACGCTGGTCCTGTCCGGATGCCAATTCTAGCTCGAAGTACAGCGGGATCAGCTCGACCGGCAGGCCGGCGAGCACGCCGGGCACCATGTGCCCGGCCATGCCGTTCCCGGCGTCCGCAACGACTTTCAGGGTCCTGATTCCCTCCAGCGGGACCAGGGACCGCAGGTGG
>DATKRJ010000294.1:0-14040 GCA_035532355.1 Thermomicrobiaceae bacterium
CTGGGTGAGCAGCTCACCGTGGTGGGGCGCCGGCTCGTGCCGGGAGATCCGGCACCCAACTTCCTGCTCGAGTCGCTTGATCCCACGCAGGGGATGCGGCAGGTCCGGCTGTCCGACTCGGCGGGCAGCGTGCGCCTGCTGAACGTGGTCAACTCGCTCGACACTCCGGTCTGCCACGTCGAGACGCGGCGCTGGGAGCAGTCGCTGGCGAGCCTACCGGCGGGCATCGGCATCTTCACGGTCAGCATGGATCTGCCCTACGCGCAGGCGCGCTGGCAGACCGCCGAGGGCGTGACCCACGCGGTGCTGTCGGCGCACAAGGACGAACGGTTCGGGCGGGACTACGGCGTCCTGATCAAGGAGTGGCGGCTGCTGCAGCGGGCGGTGTTCGTGATCGACCGGGATAACCGGATCGTCCATGCCGAGTATGTGGCCGACCAGATGCGCGAGCCGAACTACGAGGCCGCGCTCGCGGCGGCACGGCACGCGGCGCGCTGATCACCCCGCGCGATCGCGCGTGCCCGGGAGACCACGCCGGGGGTACTCACGGCTGCTCCGGCGATAGCGCCCCGGCCGCCCATCCTCCCGACGACGGTTTCCATACCGGTTGTCTGCCGGCGCGTCGGGGCGCGAGCTTCGTCCTCCGACACGCCACGGGCTAGCCCGGACCGGCAAAGCCCGGGCACAGCGCGCGAAACCGGTCGGCAACCGGCCGGGAACGGCGCCCGGTGCCCGGCGCGCTCCGGTCAGGCCGCCGCGCAGGCCAGCGCCAGCAACCCGGGGAGCGCGACGTCGAGCCGGCGCCAGGTGTCGCCGCGGTCGGCGCTGTGCCACAGCTGGCCGTCCTGCATGCCGGAGTAGAGCTCGCCCGGCCGGTCGATCGGGGCCAGCAGGGCGTAGGGCATCGTCGGCAGCGGCTGGGGCAGCCCGCCGCCGAGCGCCTGCCACGGCTCCCGGCCGCGCCGCCGGTAGATGAACGCCTCGGCGCTGCCGCGCCGGTCGTGGGCGTAGCGGGCGCTGTGGGTAGCCGACACGTACCAGAGGTCGGGATCGGCGGCGTCGACCGCCAGACCCCAGGTGTAGTGGCGGTCCATCCCCTCGTCGACCGGACTCCAGCTGGTCCCGTCGTCGGGGCTCTCGGCGACGCCGCCGCCGGCCGCCTCGTAGACGCGCTCGGTCGCGGTGGGGTGGGTGAGGATAGCGTGCGAGTCGGGTTGCGAGCCCGGCTTGCGGTCCTCCCAGGTGCGGCCGCCATCGGTGCTGCGCATGACTCCGCCGAGCTCGATGCCGGCGAAGATCCGTTGCGGGTCGGCCCAGGAGAGGGCGATCCAGCGTACGTGCGCGGTCCAGGGCCGGGGTGGGAAGGACCAGGTCGGCGCGCTGGGGATCTCGCGTAGCGTCGGCAGGTCCTGCCAGGTGCCGCCGTCGTCGGCGCTGCGGTAGAGTGAGGACGGCTCCGTCCCGGCGAAGACCACGCCCAGTCCGTTGGGCCGGTCGGACGGGCTGATGGCGACCGAGAGCACCCGCCGGTGCGGGATGCCGGCGCCGACCTCGTCCCAGGTCTGGCCACCGTCGCGGGAGCGGAAGATCCCCTGATCGAAGGTGCCGGCGTAGAGGCGTCCGGGGTCGTGCGGGTCGAGCGCCAGGCACTGGGCGCCGACGCCGGGGAGCACCGCGGTGGTCTGCCAGCGCCCGCCGTCACCCGACTCGATCCGGACGACGTCGTCGCCGGTTGCGGCGAAGAAGATGGTCATGGCCGGCTCTCCTCTCAATTCGGCGGGGCGAGATGCTCATGAGACGTCCCGGCGGCCAGTATCGGCAGGCACCCCGTCGCATGTCAACTTCCCCGTGCAGAATTGCCAACGCCGGCGCCTGCCGCCGGGGTGGCGGCAGTATGATGTCCGCGCAGGGATCGCGGCCGCCGACAGCCAAAATGACGGGAGCTGAACCGTGAGCACCACCGAAACCCGCAGCGGGTCGATCGTGACGGGCATCGAGCCGACGCCGACCGAGGCGACGATGGCGCGCGGCGGCATGGCCGCCTCGGCACACCCCTTCGTTACCCAGGTGGCACTCGACGTGCTGCGCCACGGCGGCAACGCGGTTGACGCCGCGGTGGCCGGGGCAGCCGTGCTGATGACGGTCGAGCCACGCAACGGCCACCTCGGCGGCGACACCTTCTTCCTGATCAACCCCGCCGGCAGCGACCGCGTGGTGGCCCTGAACGGGAGCGGGGCGGCGCCCGCGGCGGCGACCGCCGAGCGCTACCGGGAGGCCGGCGGCATTCCCGGCAAGGGGCACTGGGCATCGACCGTGCCGGGCACGCTGCACGCCTGGGCGACCGCGCTGGCACTCCACGGCAGCCGGCCGCTGGCCGAGCTGCTCGGGCCGGCCATCGCCTACGCGCGCGACGGCGTGCCGGTGACGACGCGTCTGCAGCGCCTGCTGGCCGGCGACGTCGACAGCTATCGGAAGTACCCGGACAGTGCCGCCGTCTTCATGCCCGGCGGCGGGGTGCCGGCGATCGGCGACCTGTTTCGGCAGCCCGGCCTCGCCCGGACGCTCGAGCGCATCGCCGCCGACGGCTGGGAGGACTTCTACCGCGGCCGGCTCGCCACGGAGATGGTCGACTACTCCGAGCGCCACGGCGGCCTCTTCAGCCGCGCGGACTTCGCCGCACACGAGACCGAGGTCGCCGCGCCGATCTCCATCGACTACCGGGGCTACACCGTCTTCGAGCAGCCGCCGGTGTCGCAGGGGATCATCGTGCTGCTGGCGCTCAACACCCTGGCGCAGTTCGACCTCGCGTCGCTGGGCGCCGGCTCAGACGCGGTGCTCCACCTGCAGCTCGAGGCGCTCAAGCTCGCCTTCGCCGACCGGATCCGCTACCTGGGCGACCCGCGCGTCAACGACCTGCCGCTGGATATGCTCTTGTCGCTGGAGCACGCGCGCCGGCAGGCGGCGCGGATCGATCCACACCATGCCCACCCGCTCGTCTGGCCCGGCAACGTCCAGCCCGACACGACCTACATGTGTGTGGCCGACGGCGCCGGCACCATGGTCTCCTACATTCACAGCCTCTTCGCCGGCTCGGGCGTGGTGATGGGCGACACCGGCGTGCTGATGAACAACCGCATGCTGGGCTTCAACCTCGACGAGGGTCACCCCAACTGCCTGGCTCCCGGTAAGCGACCGATCCACACGCTGAACAACTACCTGGTGCAGCGGGACGGCCGGCCGGTGCTGGTCGGCGGCACGCCGGGCGCCCACTGGCAGGTGCAGACCAACCTGCAGATCCTGACCAACGTGCTCGACTTCGGCATGGACCCACAGGCCGCGACCGAGGCGCCGCGCTTCCTGATCGGCGACCAGGCGGAGGTCGGCGACCCGGTCGTGCGGGTCGAGTCGCGCGTCGGCGAGGAGACGGTTGCCGGGCTGCGGGCGCGCGGGCACCAGGTCGAGGCCGTCGGTCCGTGGCGGCTGGGCGGGGGCGTGCAACTGATCGCGCGCGACCCGGCGAGCGGGATGTACACCGGCGCGACCGACCTGCGCCGCCCCGGGAACTCGGTGCTGGGGATCTGAGCGCTCGCCTCCCATCAGGGCTGCGTCGCGGCCTAACGGAGGAGGCGCCAAACCCGGCCTCGCGTCACCGGACGCCAGTTCGAACTGTCGGGGCGCGATTCGTCGCGCCCAAATTTTGATGGCGCCGCTGTGCTGGGACGGGCTCCCATTCCGGAAGATGCTGCGCTCATGTCGCGCGGGTCCCGTCACGGCGCGGCGTGGGTGCCGGCGCGGCGCGGGTTGTTCTTCTCACCGGCCGTGAAGGGGTTGTCCCAGGAGACGCCGCCCGCGGCGAAGCGGTTGGGGTCGAAGGGCGCCAGGTCGAACTCGCTCTTCCCGTCGACCATCAGCTGCGCCAGCGCCTTGCCGACGGCGGCACCCCAGGAGAAGCCGCCGCCGTTGAAGCCGGCCGCGACGTAGAGGCCGTCCGTCCCGCCGTAGGGGCCGATCAGCGGCAGGCCGTCGGCGGTGAAGCCCATGATGCCGGCCCAGGCCCGCACCACCGGCAGCCGCGCGAGCGGCGGGAAGATCTCCGCCAGGCAGGAGGCGATGCCGCTCAGGACCGGCCCGGTGACGTCCTCCTCGTAGTGGCCCAGCCCCTCGTCGACGTCCAGCCGCCGGTAGCCGCCACACACGATCTGCCCGGTCGCCGTCTGTCGTCCGTACTCCTTGTCGAAGTTGGTGCCGAAGGGGTGCCGCATCACCGGCGCGACGGCCGGCGTGACCAGGATCTGCCCACGCGCCGGCACTAGCGCCCCGGCCGGCAGGTCGGGCAGCAGCTGCGGCGTCCAGGCGTTGGCCGCCACGATCACCGTGCCGGACGCGACCGTGCCGCTGTCGTGCGCCACGCCCTGCACGGCGCCGTTGCCGGTCAGCAGCCGCGAGACCGGCGTGTGGGTGACGAAGCGGGCGCCGTGGCGCCGCGCGCCGGCCGCCAGCGCGTGGACGAGCTGGAAGGGCCAGAGGTGGCCGTGGCCGTGGGCGAACTTGGCCCCCAGGATCCGGTCCGACACGACCGGCACGAGGTCGCGCACCTGGGCCGGGTCGAGCATCTCGACGTCGATGCCGTGCTCGCGCTGCAGGCGCACGCTCTCCGCCAGGTGCTCGTACTGCTCCTCGGTCGTGGCGATATCCAGGTTGCCGGGCAGGAGCAGCGAGAAGTCGTCCTCCAGCTCGCCGGGCAGCTCATCGCGGATCAGGCGCAGGTTCTCGCTAGTCAGGGCGTAGACGGCGCGGCCGACGGCGGAGTGGAGCGAGGAGCCACCGCCGGTGAGCCCGCCGTTGCGGCCGGAGGCGCCGGAGCAGATGCCGCGGCGGTCGACGACGACGACCCGCTTGCCGCGGCGGGCGAGCTGGTAGGCGATCGAGCAGCCGTTGATGCCGGCGCCGACCACGACCACCTCGGCCTCGCGCGGGACCTGCGGCGGTTTCTCTGCCACGGTGCACCCTCCTCCGTCGGCCACCTCTCCGCGCCATAATAGCAGGGCGAGCCTTGACCGACGCCGGGTTACCGCTCCCTGTCGGACATGTGGATTCAGCGCAGGTCAGGTTCCCATACGCTGTGGTGCTCGTTCGGGCGACCGCGAGAGAGCGCCGCTCCGGGGAGTAACTCATGTTCGAGACGCCGCGCCTCATCCTGCGCCCCATGCGCGCCGAGGACGTCGACGACCTGCTGGCCGTCTTCGGTGACCCGCGGGTCATGGCGTCGTTCGACGCGGAGCCGTTCGACCGCGCCCGGATGGAGCGCTGGGTCCGGCGCAATCTCGACCACCAGGTGCGCTACGGCTACGGCCTCTTCACGCTCGTCCTCAAGGCGAACGGCCTCGTCATCGGTGACTGCGGCCTGGAACGCATGGACGAGGGGGACGTCGTCCAGGCCGAGCTGGGCTACGACCTGCGCGCCGACTGCTGGAACCAAGGGCTCGCGACCGAGGCCGCCGCGGCGGTGCGCGACTACGCCTACGGCACGCTGCGCCTGCCGCGGCTGATCAGCCTGATCCGGGTCGGCAACCTCCCATCGCGTCGCGTCGCCGAGAAGATCGGCATGCGCCTCGAAGTCGAGGTCCAGCGGTACGGACACCGCTACTGGGTGCTCGCCCTGGCCAGAGACGACGCCGAACGCGTGCATGTCTGAGTTGCCGGCCGGCGGTTCGCCTACCCCACCAGCGCGTGCAGGACCTGGGGGACGAGGGTGACGATAAGTAGCAGAGCGATCAGCGCGGCGACGAAGATCACCGTCAGCACGACCAGGTGCAGCAGCGCCGAGCGGCCGGCGCGCCGCTGTGCCCGCCGCATCGACGGCGACAGCGGGCGGCGCTCGGCCATGAAGGGCGAGGCGCGCCCGGGCGTGTTGCCGGTGTAGCGCTGCAGCAGCACCTCGGATACCGCCCGCTGGCGGATGGCCCGGTCGTACTCCTGACGCGTCTCGGCGCGGGTCAGCACCGCGTAGGCGGCATTCAGCAGCTTGGCCCGCTCCTCGGCCTTACGCCGGTCCTGCTCGGTCGAGAAGCGGTCGGGGTGGGCGTGGCGCATCAGGCCGCGATAGGCCCGGGCGATCTCCGCGCGGGTCGCGGTATAGGGGACGTTCAGCACCTGGTAGTAGTCGATGGTCGGGTCGAAGTCGGTGCGGGTCCCCGGCATCGCCGTGCGGCCTCCTCGTGGCGGCCCAGGGGTAGGGCCAGAAGTGCATTTTACCCCAGACCCGCTCGCCTGCCCGCGTGTCCGACGCGTGGCACCGGTTCTGCTGGTCCTCCGTTGCCGGAGCTGTCCATGCGGCCCGACCGGCCCGCACTCAAGTACCCGTGTACGCCCGGAGGCGAACGGAGCGGAGCGATGCGCGAGCGATTCCGACATGCGCACCGGGACGGGGTCGACCTGGTGATTCACGAGATCCCCGGCCCCGGCGGGTCGGTCTGGTCCCTGGTGGAGGATGGCCCGAGCGGGGCCCGCGGCGCGTTCACGTTCCTCTGGGAGGGCGATGGCGCGAGCGCGGCGGCCGGGGAGTGCGCCCGCCGCCTGACGGAGCGGCACGGCGGGCAGGCAGCGGTCTGGGAGGCGCTGGTCCGGGAGGCGCTCGAGCCGTCGTATTGATCCCACCGACGGCGCGCCGATGTTCCGCCCACTCCCCACCGTCGGTCCGGCGATGGTGTCCGGTGTCGATCCGCTCCGAGCCCTCGTGACCTGTGAGAGGGGCGTCCCGATGCGCGCGCGACTGATGCGGTGGCTGGCCGACACCTGGTGGCGTGTCTGCCGGCGTCCGGCGCCCTGGACCTGGCGAGCTCGGCAGGAGGCGGTGCGCGCGGCCGAGGCGTGGCTGCGCTCCCAGCAGGCGGGTGCGTCAGGTCGCCGTCACGCCCACGGCGCTGGGAATCCCTGAGCCAAGGCGTCGCTCTACCCGGCGACCGGGAAGGTCAAACCCCGGCCGTGGCTCGAATGCTCGCCAGATGCCCGCGAATGTGGCCGATCAGCACCCGCTCGATGAACTCCTGCGCACTGGCCACGCGGTCGTCGAAGAGCCACAGGGGAGCAGCGCGGTCCAGTGGCGCGCCGTGGCCGCGACGGTCCACCCCTCGGCCTCGCAGGTGGTGCCCCAGCGCTCGTCCGGGATCCGCTCGATGACCTCGATGGCCTGCCCGCTGACCTCAGCCAGGCGCGCCGCCAGCGCATCCGCCCGTGCACTCATGTGCTCACACTCCCTCCGTCCGGCAACACCGCGGAGCCGGGTCGTTCTCCCACGCCCGTCCGCCGCCTGTCAAGGCGGCCAGCGCTGGCATCACCTCTGCACTTCTCCGAGCGGTGACCGCTCGGGCGGTACACTTATGCGGCGCAGGCGAAGGGATCGCATTCGATGCAGCGACCGGTCAGGATGAACTGGATGGAGCCGCGCCGTCGCTGGGCGCTGGCGGTCGTGTTGGCGGTGTGGCTGGCGATGGTGGCCGCGGTGCTGGACCACGTCGCCCCATGGCCCCTGTTCCTGCTGCTGCCGGTGGCGGCGGCGGCGGTCGCCTGGCTCGTCCATCGCCCGTCCGCCGCGGTCCCCATCCTGGCTGACGATGCGGGCCGCCGGGAGATCGAGTGGTACGGGTTGCTGGCGGTGGAGTACGCGCGGACCCCGGCCGAGCGGCGGCTGGCGCTGGCCAGCGAGTTCCTGCGCCTGGCCGGCGACCTGCTGCGCGTGCCGCCGACCAACCGTCGCCGCTGGCCGGGAGGGCAGCGCCTCAACGAGCTCCGGCGGCAGGCGAACCTGCTGCTCGGCAGCGCCGTCGACCCCGAGGCGCCGACGCCGCTCGACGGCGACGAGGACGCACCCACGGCCGCCGACCTTCAGCGCGCGACGACCTGCCTGGCGCGCTACGCCGGCCTGCTGGCCGCGCTGGCCACGGGGTCCCAGTGGGACGCCGAGATGCTGCGGCTGCTCACGCGTGAGCGCACCCGCCTCGACCTCGCCCGCGAGCAGATCGCCGAGGCGCTTGCCGCGCCCCGTCTGCCCACCCTCGTCGAGGCCCGCCCCTGGCGGCGCGAACTCGACGCCGCGTCGTAGTCGGAGTCCCGCTTCCCGCTGGCGACTGAGCCGGCAGCCGGGTAGCGCGCGGGAGCGCCTACGTGTCGCCGTGCTCGCCGTGGGGGATGAGCTCGACGACCGGCAACTCGCGGGCGTGCTCGACCGCCATCGCGATCTCGGCGTCGTAGTCGAAGGCGCGCGTCAGCGCCAGCAGCGGGCGGATGAACTGGGGCGGGCCGCAGTTGGCCGAGCGGTCGCGCATGCGCAGCATGAGCTCGAGGCGTCGCTCCGGGTCCTCGACCAGGCGGGCGGTGGCCCGTACGCGCCGACGCCCGACCTGGGCCACGACCTCGGGGTTGGCCCGCAGATTCCGGTACCAGTTCGAGGTGGTGCCCCAGCCCGAGAAGATCACGTAGTGGTCGTCGAGCGGCATGAAGCTGACGCCGTTCGTCCGGGGCAGGCCCGACTTGCGGCCGGTGGTCGTCAGGAGCATGACGCAGCGCGAGCGGAGCAGCTCGGCGAGGGGGCCATGGTAGAGGAGCACCGGCGCCTTGAAGCCGAGCCGGAGCGCCAGGCCCGCGCGCTGGCGGCGAAACGTCGGCGTCGTGCCGGCCATCGATTGCCTCCTCCTGCGTGTGATCCGTGCGCACCTGCATGGACGTGATCGAGCACCGGGCGCGATGCATCGTGCCCCTACGGGGCGAATCGACCGCTGAACCTGCCCGACCGCACGGTGATACGCGAGCGACGCACCGCCGGATCAGCGCGAGCGGCCGATCTCGTCGACCGCGGCCGGGTTCTCCAGCGCCGACAGGTCGCCCAGGTCGGCCTGGCCGGTGAAGCGGGCGCGAATCACCCGCCGCATGATCTTGGCGTTGCGGGTGCGCGGCAGGTCGCTGACGAAGCGCACGTCGGCGGGCCGCAGCGGCCGGCCAAGCTGGTCCGTCACCCGGTCGCGGATCTCCTCACGCAGCGCGTCGCTCGGCGCGTAGCCGGGGCGCAGGATAGCGAAGATCACCACCGACTCGCCCTTGAGCTCGTCGGGCACGCCGACGGCGGCGGCCTCCTGCACCGCGGGGTGTGCCACCGCGGCCGACTCGACCTCCGCCGGACCGACCCGCTTGCCGGCCACCTTGATCGTGTCGTCCGAGCGGCCCAGGATGAACCAGAAGCCATCGTGGTCGACCAGCGCCCAGTCGCCGTGTACCCAGACGCCCGGCCAGCGTTCCCAGTAGGTGGACTGGTAGCGCTCGGGGTCGCGCCAGAAGCCGTTGGTCATGCCGACCCAGGGCGCGCGGATCACCAACTCGCCCACCTGGCCACGCACCGACCGGCCGTCCTGGTCGACGACGTCTGCCGCCATGCCCGGCACCGGGCCGGTGAAGGCGCAGGGCTTCTGCGGCTTGATCGTGACGCAGCCGACGATGCCGCCCGCGATCTCGGTGCCGCCCGAGTAGTTGATGATCGGCCGGCGGCTCTGCCCGGGGACCGCGAACAGCCAGCGCCAGGGCCCGGGGTTCCAGGGCTCGCCGGTCGAGCCGAAAACGCGCAGGCTCCCGAGGTCGTGGCGAGTTACCCACTCGTCGCCGCGGCCCATCAGCGCGCGGATGGCGGTCGGCGAGACGCCGAGGACGCTCGCTCCGTGCCGCTCGACCACCGCCCAGAGGCGATCGGGCTCGGGCCAGTCGGGTGTCCCCTCATAGAGGAGGAGGCTGGCGCCGACGAGCAGGCCCCCCTCGATGGCCCAGGGGCCCATCATCCAGCCCAGGTCGGTGATCCAGAAGAGGACGTCGTCCGGCTGGAGGTCGAAGCAGAGCGCCAGATCGTGCGCCGCCTTGATTGGGAAGCCGGCGTGGGTGTGCACGGCACCCTTGGGGCGGCCGGTCGTGCCCGAGGTGTAGATGATCATGTAGGGGTCGTCGCCGGCCGTCTGCTCGGTCTCGCAGCGCGCGAGCTGGCCCGCCACGGCGTCGTGCCACCAGACGTCGCGCCCCGCCGTCCAGAGCACGTCCTCACCGGTGCGCCGGTAAACGAGCACGTGCTCGACAGTGGGCGCGAGGGCCACGGCGGCGTCGGCGGTGGCCTTCATCGGGACGACCCGGCCGCGCCGGTAGAAGCCGTCGGCCGTGATCAAGAGCCGGGCGTCGCCGTCGCGCAGGCGGCTGGCGGCCGCCTCGGCGCCGTAGCCCGAGAAGATCGGGATGAAGATCGCCCCGAGCTTGCCGCAGGCCAGCGTGGCGACGGCCGTCTCCGGCAGCATCGGCATGAAGATGCCGACCCGGTCGCCCTTGCCGATGCCGAGATCGCGCAGCGCGTTGGCCAGCCGGCTCGTCTCGGCTGCCAGTTCGCCGAAGCTCAGCCGCCGGACCTCGCCGCCGTCACCCTCCCAGACGATGGCCGTCCGCTCCCGCTCCGGACCGTCCGCGCGCCGGTCGACGGCGTCGTGGACGTAGTTGTAGCGGCCGCCGACGAACCAGCGCGGCCAGGCCGGGCCGCCCGCGAGGTCCAGCACGCGCTCGTAGGGGTGGTACCACTCCAGGCCCAGGTGCCGGACGACGGCATCCCAGTACCACTCCGGCTCGTCGACGGCGCGTGCGAGCAGGGCGTCGTAATCGGCGATGCCGTGCTCGCGCATGAAGCGGAGCAGCCGGCTGCGCTCGAGCTCGGCGGCCGACGGCCGCCAGACGATCGGCTGGTCGAGGTCGGCGTCGGACGGTGGGTGCGGGACGCCGGGGACGGGCTCAGGGTCGCTGGTCATGGCTCTCCCTCCGGTCCGGATCGGCCACGGTGGTGGGTCCGGCATGGGCATCATCCGGCCGGGCCGGCGGCGGGTCAAGCGCGGCATCGAAGCGTCGCCGGGGAACGTCCCGTGCGACAGGGCGCTCGCGAGCCGGCGCCGCATGGTACCGTAGGGGTTGCCCGTCGCGGCCTCGCGGGCCGCCGTGCCGCAGCGGAGCGGTGCGGCCGCCGTCGGGTTGGACACGAGAGGACACGGGTTCGATGGACGGTTTCGCCTCCTTCGGCTTGAGCCAGCCGGTGCTGCAGGCCGTGGCCGACGTCGGATTCGAGGAGCCCACGCCGGTCCAGCGGGAGGCCATCCCGATCCTGCTCGCCGGCCGCGACCTGATCGCTCAGGCCCAGACCGGCACCGGAAAGACGGCCGCCTTCGCCCTGCCCATCGTCGACCGCCTGGTACCGGACGGGACCCGCCCCCAAGCCCTGGTGCTGGCCCCGACGCGCGAGCTGGCCGTGCAGGTGGCCGAGACCTTCCACCGCCTGGGCAAGCAGCGCAACGTGCGCGTGCTGGCCGTCTACGGCGGCCAGCCGATCGAGCGGCAGCTGCGGGCGCTGCGCTACCCGGTCGACGTGGTCGTGGGCACGCCCGGGCGCATTATGGACCACATGCGCCGGGAGACGCTGCTGCTCGACCAGGTCGCCATGCTGGTGATCGACGAGGCCGACGAGATGCTCGACATGGGCTTCATCGAGGACATCGAGTGGATCCTGGAGCGGGTGCCGGCCGAGCGGCAGACGTCCCTCTTCTCGGCGACGATGCCGAACCGGGTGGCCGCGCTGTCCCGCCGCTACCTCAAGGACCCGGTGAGGATCGCCATCGAGCCTGAGCACGTGACGGTGCCGCAGACGGAGCAGAGCTACTACGAGGTGCTGCCGCGGGCCAAGGTCGAGGCGCTCACCCGCATCCTCGACCTGGAGCAGCCGGGCTCGGCCATCATCTTCTGCCGCACCAAGCGCGAGGTGGACGAGCTGTCCGAACGGCTGCAGGCGTTGGGCTACCCGGCGGAGGCGCTGCACGGCGACCTCAGCCAGGTGCAGCGCGATCGGGTGATGGCGCGCTTCCGCGGCGGCCAGGCCGAGCTGCTGGTGGCGACCGACGTGGCGGCGCGCGGGCTGGACATCGAGAACCTCAGCCACGTCATCAACTACGACATCCCGGGCGACCCGGAGAGCTACGTCCACCGCATCGGCCGCACCGGGCGGGCGGGGCGCACCGGGGAGGCGATCACGCTGGTGACGCCCCGGGAGCGACGGCTGCTGCGCGACATCGAGCGCTCGACCGGCACGCGCATCGAGCGGCGCGGCGTGCCGACCCGCGAGCAGGTGGCGGCGCGGCAGCGCGAACTGCTGGGCGAGTCGCTGGCCGAGATCATCGAGCAGGACGACCTGGAGCAGCCGATGCTGGTGGTCGAGGAGCTGACGGCGTACTTCGACCCCTCGGAGATCGCGGCGGCCGCGATCCGGCTGCTGCTGCGCGACCGGCAGGGGCCGGAGCCGGAGCCGATGGTCACCCCGGAGACGCTCGGCGAGTCCGGCATGACGCGACTGTTCCTCGACCTGGGGCGGCAGGCGGGCATCCGGCCGATGGACGTGGTGGGCGCGATCGCCAACGAGGCGCAGATCCCGGGCAAGGCCATCGGGCAGATCGAGATCGGCGACCGGCACACGTTCGTGGACGTGCCGGAGCCGGTGGCCGAGCGGGTGGTCGAGGCGCTCAGCCGCACCCGGCTGCGCGGCCGCCCGGTGCACGTCGAGATCGCGCGCCCGGCAACCCCCAGCGGCCGGCGGTAGAGGCGGAAATCAAACCAGCCCAGTCTTCCCGGCCGGTGCTCAAGTATGCACCGCGTGCCGGCACGGGCCTCACTGTCCGGCTCGTCGCCCGTACCTGCACACGGCGATCTCCGCGCGCCCGGCCGGGGCGCGCACTCACCCCGGAGTGGGTTGCCTGGGCCGCCGGTGCGGCCGCAGCAGGCGGATGGGCCTGCCCAGCGCGTTGATCACCCAAACCAGCGACAGGGTCAGCAGGGCCGCCAGCGGGCTGAGCCACGCCACCACGAACGATACCGCGAAGACCGCGGCGACCAGTAGCTGCCCTTCCATCCGGTCGGCGAGCCAGACGGGATCCAGGTCTTCCCCTACCAGTCGCCGGTGCCGGGTCGCGTCGACCAGGAGCGCGATCTGGATGAGCTGGGTCACCAGCAGGAACCCGGCGTAGACCGCCGCCGCCACCGGTTCCCCACCATACCGCCCGTAAACCGCGGTCACGAACGGCACCGCGCTGATGCAGAGCAGGAACAACAAGTTCAACCAGACAAAGCCTCGATCGATCCGGCGAAGGAGGAGCAGCGTCTGGTGGTGGCCCATCCAGAAGGCCCCGACGACGACGAAGCTGAGGGCGTAGGTCAGGTAGTGCGGCCAGAGGGCCAGCAGGCTGTGGGCGAGCGCGGTGGCAGCGTGGTTCGGGGGGAGGTCGGGCACACGGAGGTCGAGGACCAGGAGCGTCATCGCGACCGCGAAGACCCCGTCGCTCAGGGCGGCCAGGCGCGGCGGACCCGCCCGGAGGAGTCCCTCCGGCGTCGTGGGGACGGAGGTCAGCCCCTTCCGGAGCGGTCGCGGGTGCTCCATGCCCATGACCCGGTTCCCTCCGTCCCGGAAATGGCTCCCGGTGCCGTGGGCGCACGGCGGGCGGTCACGTCACCCCTGACGGGCGCCCTTGCCAATTACGCCTAACGGTCCGCCCGGAGATTGCGCTCCGTCCGGCATCGGCGCGTCGAGGAACTCCGTGATCATCGAGCGCAGCCACTCGGTGCGGCTCGGGAGCGTCATGTGCGTCGTCCCCGGGAGCACGGCGAGCCGGGCGGCGGGGAGGCCGACGAAGTCGCCCGGCACACCGCCGCCGCGCAGGCGAAACAGCTCGGCGGCACCCTCGGGGCGGATGATGTCGGCATCCCCGACGATGATCATCGTGGGCGCCGCGAGCGCCGCGATGTCCTCCTCCGGCAGGTCCTCGGTCCCTTGCGTGAGTTGCTGTACCTTGAGGACAAGCGCGGGAAAGGCCGCCGGATCGGGCGCCACTCGGGCATAGGCGGCTTCAATCGGCGAGCCGGCGAACATCTTGGGCGAGAACGTCGTCTCCAGGCCCCCCATCGCCTCGGGATACCCGTGGCGACTGGTGTAGGTGG